>JBIOWF010000028.1:0-2837 GCA_044868295.1 Microtetraspora sp.
CTATCGGGCACGGTCGGACGGCTCGCCGTACCCGGTGTTCAACCAGGCCCGCGGGACCTACACCAAGCTGCCCAACAGCGGCGACCAGATCGGCTGCGGCGGCGTGCTCTACCGGGTGAACAACAAGCCGGTGGTGCTGTTGTGTGGCTCGACGCCGGCGTACCGGGCGTTGTCGCAGGGCGACAGCGGACCCGATGTCGCCGAGCTCAACGCCAACCTGGTTGACCTCGGGTACGCGACGCGAGCGCAGCTCGACCCGTCCTCTGGCTCCTTCAGCTTCGAGACGGCGTCCGCGCTCGAGAAGCTGCAGGCGAAGCTGGGCGAGGATCAGACCGGGTCGCTGGCTCTCGGTCGGGCGGTGTTCCTGCCCGAGTCGGGGCGGATCGCCAACGTGGCGGGCGAGCTTGGTGCATCCGCCCGGCCGGGTGCACAGGTCATGTCCGCCACATCCGACACGCTCGAGGTGCTGTTGGCCCTCGATCCGTCGCAGCAGGGTGAGGTGAAGAAGGGCGACCGGGCGCAGATCACGCTGCCGGGCAACAAGTCGGTGACGGGGAAGGTCGACCGGCTCGGGAGAGTCGCCGAGGTCCCGGCGGGGCAGAACACCGGCGCCGGTGCCGCGACCATCCCGGCCTACATCAGCCTCGACAACCCGGAACAGGCACGCGGGCTCGACCGGGCACCGGTCCAGGTGGAGATCACCACCAAGGGAGTGGAGAACGCCTTGAACGTTCCGGTCACTGCGATCGTCGGGCGCTCCGGCGGCGGGTTCGCGGTCGAGGTCGTTGGCGCCGGCGGGCGACGCGAGCTGGTCGCCGTGAAGCTGGGCCTGTTCGACACCGCGGGCGGACGAGTCCAGGTCGAGGGCGATCTTCGCGTAGGCGAGCGAGTGGTGGTGCCGTCGCCGTGAGCGGCGAATCGGTTCTGGAACTGGACGGGGTGACCAAGGTCTACGGCGAGGAGCCGCCGGTGCCCGCCCTCCGGGGGATGTCCTTTTCCGTCCGGCGGGGCGAGTTGGTGGCGATCGTCGGGCCCTCGGGGTCGGGCAAGTCCACGCTTCTGCACGTCATCGGGACGCTCGAGCGGCCCAGCAGCGGCATCGTCAGGATCGGCGGCGTGGACGCGGCGCGCCTGAGCGACCGCGAGCTGTCCCAGCTGCGGGCGCGGGAGATCGGCTTCGTCTTCCAGCAGTTCTTCCTCGCCGAGCATGCCACCGTGCGGGAGAACGTCGCCGACGGGTTGCTCTACGCCGGCGTCCCCGGCTCGGAGCGGTACAGGCGTGCGGACGAGGCGCTCGAGCGGGTCGGCCTCTCCGAACGGGCGAGATTCAAGCCCACCAAGCTCTCCGGCGGGGAGAGGCAGCGGGTCGCGATCGCCCGGGCCCTCGTCGGGCGTCCGGCGATCGTTCTCGCCGACGAACCGACCGGGAACCTCGACAGCAGCACTGGCGAGCAGATCATGGCGCTGATCGAGGAACTGAACGGGCAGGGCGCGACGATCGTCGTGATCACGCACGAACAGGCGATCGCAGCGCGCTGTCCGCGGCGGATCGGGGTGCTGGACGGCCAGGTGGTCTCCGACACCGCGAAGGGAGAGGCGCTATGAGCGCCAACGGCCAACGACTGCGGCTGAAGGACGGGCTGCGGGTGGCGAGCGTCGGGCTGCGCGCCCGGCCGCTGCGGGCCGCGCTGTCCGCGCTCGGGATCGCGATCGGAACCGCAGCGATCGTCGGCGTCCTCGGCTTGTCCTCCTCCTCGCAGGCCGGGCTGATCGCCGAGATCAACCAGCTGGGCACGAACCTGCTGACCGTCGAGGCCGGGCAGAGCCTCACCGGCGGGCCGGCGCAGCTGCCCCGCGAAGCGCCGGCGCGGATCACGCTCCTGGGCAACGTCCAGCTGGTGGCACACACCGCCCTGCTAGAGAACGAGAAGGTCTACCGGAGCTCCGCAATCCCGGTGGCGGAGACCGGCGGCCTCGAGGTGCAAGCCGCCAGCCTGAGCCTGCTGTCCATGCTCAACAACGGCCTCGCGCGCGGCGTCTGGCTCAACGCGGGCACCGCCCGCGAGCCGGTCGCGGTGCTCGGTGCGGTCGCCGCGCAGCAGCTCGGCATCGACCGGCTCTACCCCGGTAAGCGGATCTGGCTGGGCGGCCAGTGGTTCGACGTCGCGGGCATCCTGCAGCCCTCGCCGCTGGCACCCGACATCGACGTCAGCGCCCTGATCGGGTATCCGGCCGCCCAGACGTATCTCGGCTATGTCAGCATCGTCCACGGCGAGCAAGAAGCCGGACCGCCGAGCACGATCTACGTGCGCGCCGCCACCGGTCATGAGGCGGCGGTGCAGGCGCTGCTCGCGCAGACCGCCAACCCCGAAGCACCCTACGAGGCGGCCGTCAGCCAGCCGTCCGACGTGCTCACCGCCCGGGCCGCTGCCGCGGGCGCGTTCAACAGCCTCTTCCTCGGACTCGGCGTGGTCGCACTGATCGTGGGTGCCGTCGGCGTCGCCAACATCATGATCATCTCGGTGCTGGAACGCCGCTCGGAGATCGGCCTCCGTCGCGCCCTCGGTGCGACAAAGGCCCAGATCCGGACGCAGTTCCTCGCCGAGTCGATCCTGCTCGCCGTCATCGGCGGCGTCGGCGGCGTGCTAGCCGGGGCCGCGGCAACAGGCGTATACGCCAGCACGACGAGCTGGGCCGTCGTGATCCCCGCCGAGGCGTGGTCGGGCGGCATCGCCTCGGCCATCCTGATCGGCGCGTTCGCTGGCCTGATGCCGGCCATTCGAGCGTCCCGTATGCCGCCCACCGTGGCATTGCGAACCGTATGAGCGGGCTTCAGC
>JBIOWF010000029.1:0-20851 GCA_044868295.1 Microtetraspora sp.
TCTGAAGCAGATCTAACGGTCACGAGCGCCGGCTCGCCACGCTCCAGGGCCGTGCGAGAGGGGTCTGCGCATGCGATGCGACGGGTTTCGCCAGTTCTGTGGCTCCTGTACGGCTTTCGCCTGCGGAGTCGCACGCGCGGCAAGGGCGGCCATCAGCGCCGCGATCTCCTCTGGCGTCGCGTCACCACGCACGATCTTGAGGTACGGCTTGGCGGTCATAGCGGAATGTTCCCGTGCTTCTTCGGGGGCAGGGTGGCCCGCTTGTTGCGCAGTGCTCGCAGCGCCCGGATGACCTGGACACGGGTGTGCGACGGCCTGATCACGGCGTCCACATAGCCGCGCTCGGCGGCGAGATACGGGTTGGCGAGCGTGTCCTCGTACTCGGTGACGAACGTGGCACGCGCCGCGTCGGGGTCGTCCGCCGCCGCGAGCTCGCGGCGGTAGAGGATGTTGACCGCGCCCTGGGCGCCCATCACGGCGATCTGGGCGGTCGGCCAGGCCAGGTTGATATCGGCGCCCAGGTGTTTGGACCCCATGACGTCATACGCTCCGCCGTACGCCTTGCGGGTGATCACCGTGACCAGTGGGACGGTCGCTTCGGCGTAGGCGTAGAGGAGTTTCGCCCCTCGCCGGATGATGCCGTTCCATTCCTGATCTGTTCCTGGGAGAAAACCCGGAACATCAACAAATGTTAGGACGGGGATATTGAAGGCATCGCAGGTCCGGACAAAGCGTGCAGCTTTCTCCGAGGCGTCGATGTCGAGCGTTCCGGCGAAACTCAGGGGCTGGTTGGCCACGACGCCGACCGGGCGCCCCTCGACCCGGCCGAAGCCGACCACGATGTTCGGCGCGAAGCCCGCGTGGACCTCCAGGAACTCGCCGTCGTCCAGCACGTGCTCGATGACCGTGTGCATGTCGTAGGGCTGGTTGGCCGAGTCGGGGACGAGCGTGTCGAGCTCGAGATCCTCGTCGGTGGTCTCCAGGAACGCCTCGACGTCGAAGACGGGCGCCTCGTCCATGTTGTTGGACGGCAGGTAGGAGAGTAGCGCCCGGGCGAACTCCAGGCAGTCCTCCTCGTCCGTGGCCTCGTAGTGGGCCACGCCTGACCGGGAATTGTGCGCGTGCGCGCCGCCCAGCTCCTCGAACGTCACCTCCTCGCCGGTGACGGTCCTGATGACGTCGGGGCCGGTAATGAACATGTGCGACTTCTCCTGAACCATCAGGACGAAGTCCGTCAGGGCGGGGGAGTAGACGGCCCCGCCGGCGCACGGCCCCATGATCAGCGATATCTGCGGGATCACGCCCGAGGCGTGCACGTTCCGCTTGAAGATCTCGGCGTACAGGCCGAGCGAGACGACGCCCTCCTGGATCCGCGCGCCGCCCGAGTCGTTGATGCCGATCATGGGGCAGCCGGTCTTCAGCGCGTGATCCATGACTTTGACGATCTTCTCGCCGAACACCTCGCCGAGCGACCCGCCGAACACGGTGAAGTCCTGCGCGAACACCGCGACCGAGCGGCCGTCGACCGTGCCGTGGCCGGTGACCACGCCGTCGCCGTACGGGCGTTCGCGTTCGAGGCCGAAGGTCGTCGACCGGTGCCTGGCGAACTCGTCGAACTCCACGAACGAGCCCTCGTCGAGGAAGGCGACCAGCCGCTCGCGGGCCGTCATCTTGCCCTTGGCGTGCTGCTTCTCCACGGCAGGGGAGGAACCGGCATGGGCGGCCTCGTCCAGCCGCCGCTCCAGATCGGCGATCTTGCCCGCGGTGGTGTGGATGTCGATCTCCGGGACACGCTCGGCGCTCATCGGTCGATCACCGCTCCTCGTAGGCTCCGCTCATGCGGACAGGGTAACCATTTGACGACTTCGGCCCGCTGCGGGGCTCCCCGGAACGCCGGTAAAGGCTGCTGGCGTGATCCTCGTTGTACTTCCGAGAAACTTGCCAGGAGTACCGTTCGTTCAGCCGGTACTGGGGCGAAAGCCGTACAAGATTGACAGAGTGGGGCACATGGCCGAGGCGGTGCGGACTCAGGGGTTGTTCAAGCGGTTCGGGCAGCAGGTCGCGGTCGGCGGGGTCGACCTGATCGTGCCCCAGGGGAGCTTCGCCGGGCTCGTCGGGCCCAACGGGGCCGGCAAGACCACGACCCTGAGCATGGTCACCGGTCTGCTGCGACCGGACGGCGGACTCATCGAGATCAACGGCCACAACGTGTGGGCCGACCCCGTCAGCGTCAAGGCGCACATCGGCGTCCTGCCCGAGGGCCTGCGGCTCTTCGAACGGCTGTCCGGCCGCGAGCTGCTCCTCTACAACGGCCAGCTCAGGGGCATCCCCAAGGCCGAGGTCGAGAGCCGGGCAGGGGAGCTGCTGGCCGTCATGGATCTCGAAGAGTCCCAGGACAAGCTCGTCGTCGACTACTCGACCGGCATGCGCAAGAAGATCGGTCTGGCGGCCGCGCTGCTGCACAACCCGCGCGTGCTCTTCCTGGACGAGCCGTTCGAGGGCGTCGACCCCGTCTCGGCGAACACGCTGGTCGAGGTGCTCCAGCGGTACACGGCCTCCGGATCCACGGTGATCTTCTCCAGCCATGTCATGGACCTCGTCGAACGGCTGTGCGACTGGGTCTCGGTGATGAACCGCGGCCAAATCGTCGCCCAGGGCCCTCTCGCCTCCGTACGGCAGAGCCGTACCCTCAACGAGGCCTTCCTCGACCTCGTCGGCGCGCGCGGCAACGGAGAGGAGGGTCTTTCGTGGCTGGGCTCCTCACCCGTATGACGGACATCGCGACGATGAGGCTCTTCGTCCGGCTGAAGCTGCGCCTGATCCGCGGCAATCTGCGCGGAGACACCATCAAGCAGCTCGGGTTCATCTTCTCGGTCGTCGGCGCCGTCATCTGCGCCATCGTCGGCTTCCTTCTGTTCAGTCTCGTACGGCTCGCGCCCGCCGACGTCGCGCAGGACGTCGGGGTCGTGGTGTTCACGCTGTTCACGCTCGGGTGGATCCTCGTCCCGCTGCTGGCCTTCGGCCTGGACGAGACGCTCGACCCGGCCAGGCTGTCGCTCTTCCCGCTGACCACCCGGCAACTGGCGACCGGCATGTTCGCCGCGTCGGCGACCGGGCCGTGGCCGCTCGCCTCCCTGATCATGCTCGCGGGTGGCGTCGTCGGCCTGGCGCCGAGCCTCGGCGGCGTGCTGATCGGCCTCCTGGCGGTGCCGCTGCAGTTCGCCCTGTGCCTGGTCGCGTCACGCGCGTTCACCACCGGGCTGTCCGGCGCCCTGCGCAGCCGCCGCGGGAGGGACCTGCTGGCCGTGGCGGCCATCTTCGTCGTGCTGCTCTTCCAGCTGCCCAACCTGATCCTCAACCGGGGGCTCTCGGGGGACCCGGTGACGCTGCTGGCATCCCTCGGGTCGGCGCTGCGCTGGACGCCGCCCGGCATGGCCGCCCACGCGATCGCGGACGGAGGCCTCATCGGCGCCGCCGAGCTGATCGTCGTCGCGGCGACCGTGGTCCTCCTCGCCTGGTTCTGGATCATCGCGCTGCGCCGGGCCCTCGTCACGCCCGACTCCTCCAACCAGGGCGGCGGTTCGGTACGGCGTTCGAGGATCGGCCGTTTCCTGCCGCAGGGCATGCTGGGTGCGGTTGTCGCCAAGGAGCTCAAATACGCCAGGCGGGAGCCGCGTGGCCGGGTGGGCTGGTTCACGGCGATCGTGGTGAGCGCCGTCATCATGTTCTCGCTGAGCGGCCCCGGCGGGTGGAGCGGCCCGGTCCTCGTCGTCGGCCCGGCGGCCCTGACCGCGCTCATGATCGGATTGCAGGCGGCCAACTCGTTCGGCATCGACGGCCGCTCCCTGTGGATGAACGCGGTGGCGTTCTCCACCGACCGGGACGTGCGCACCGACCTCGCCGGGCGCCATCTGGCCATGGCGATCATCGCGGTGCCGTTGCTCGCTGTCGTCTCGGTCGTCGCGGCGGTGCTGGCCGGCGACGCGGTGTGGGCACTGCCCGCCGTGCTCACCGGGTGGGGCGTCCTGGGCGTAGGGTTCGGCGTCGGCGCCATGACCAGCGTGATCCTGCCGTACACGTTCCCCGACCGGCTCAACGCCTTCACCGGAGCCGCGCCGGGCCAGGGCGGCCAGGCGTTCCTCGCCTCCTTCGGCGCCATGTTCGGCACCGGCCTGATCGCCCTGCCGCTGTTCCTCCCGGTCCTGTTCGGCGCCTACTGGCTGAGCGTGCTCGCAGTGCCGTACGGCCTGCTGATCTCCTGGGCCGGCCGCCGCCTGGCCGCCACGATCGGCTTCAACCGCCTCCCCGACCTCCTCACCGCCATCTCCCGCCCCACATAGCCACCAGTGCTCCAGCCATGAGTCGTGTTCTTCTCTGGGTGGGTGCTTCGGGTAAACGCCGTGATAATGCGATGGGCGCTGATCCGGGGGAGTCCGTTTCCCCCGGATCAGCGCTTCACTCAGGCCGAGGCCAGGCTGAACCGCTGTGTTTCGGGGTCGATCGCGAGGATCTGGACCGAGACGCGGGCGCCGATGGGCAAGGTCTCCTGATAGGCGAGACCTGTGAAGCCGTCGGATTCGACGAACGAACCGAACGGCACCTGCGCGGTCACCACGCCTTCGATGACGTCACCGACCTGGTGGCGGGCGAGGAAAGACTGCCAGCTCATGTATGTCACCTCCTTCCGTTACGAGTGGCTGTGCGCACGTCTTCTCGTAACGGGGGCGGGCCTCTGGCCCGCGCGGTGATCAACTAGCGGCCGGGCGCCCATTCTGTGTGCGGCACATGGCCAACCCGGCAGTCATAGATCGAGAGTAGCGAATGCAGTGGGAGATCCGAAAGCCCCGGCGACGGTTGAAGAGATCTGTCCTAACTACTGGATGAGACCCCGAAGCGCGCGACCAGCCGCCGCGTAGGCCCGCAGAGTGTCCAGTCCCATGGCGTCGATGTCGCCGTTTTCGATCTGGGACACTCGTGACTGCCGCACAACCTCGCCACCTACAAGGACGTACCGGCGGTCAGGGAGTTCCTCGACATGGCCGCCTGAACCGGCGGGCGTGCCTCATAACGCACCTCCCTAGGCCTCTTACCGCTTGTCTCAGTCCAGGGCTGCGTCTTCCGGTGTGCCGCGGGCGATGGTGGCCAGGACGTCCAGGGCGTACGACAGCGTCTGTGGTGGCGGTGAGGCGAGGCCGAGCCGTACGGCGTTGGGGGCGCCGTGGGAGCCGACGACGAAGGCGGCCGCGGGCGTGACCGCGATGCCCCGGCGGCCGGCGGCGGCGACGAAAGTGTCGGCGCGCCATGGTTCGGGGAGCTCCCACCAGCAGTAGTACGCGTGCGGGTCGGCTCGTACGGTGTATCCGGCGAGATGCTCGTGCGCGAGCCGCTGCCGCGCAGCCGCGTCGAGGCGCTTGGCCTGTCCGATGGCGGTCACGGTCCCATCGGCCATCCAGCGGGCGGCGGCGTCGAGAGCGAACCGGCCGGCGGTCCACGCCCCCGAGCGCAGCGCGGCGCCCAGAGCCTCGGTGTGGGACGTCGGTGCCACGGCGAAACCCACGGTGAGGCCGGGGGCGAGCCGCTTGGAAAGGCTGTCGACGAGGATCGTGTGGTCCGGGGCCAGAGCCGCCAAAGGGGGTGGCCCCTCCTGGAGGAAGGCCCAGATGGTGTCCTCGATCGCGGATATGCCGAGCCGCCGCAGTTCGTCGGCGAGCTCGGCACGCCGCCGCTCGGGCATGGTGATTCCGAGCGGATTGTGCAGCGTCGGCTGGAGGTAGACGGCTCGGAGCGGCGTGCCGCGGTGCGCGGCGGCGAGGCCGTCGGGGCGTAGGCCCTCGTCGTCGAGGGGCAGGGGGACGAGGGTGACGCCGAGCCGGGCGGCGATGGCCTTGATCACCGGGTAGCTGAGCGCCTCGACGCCGAGGCGCTCTCCTCTGGGCACCAGTGTCGCGATCGCAGCGGCGATGGCCTGGCGGCCGTTGCCCGCGAACAGCACCTGGGACGTGTCGGGCTGCCAGCCGTCTCGGCCGATCAGGACGGCGGCGGCGCTTCTGGCCGCGGACGTGCCCATCGCGCCGACCGGCCGCATGGCCGACTCCAGGAGATCGGGGCGGAGCAGCCGTTCCAGCCCTCGCGTGAGCAGGGAGTGCTGTTCCGGCACGACCGGATAGTTCAGCTCCAGGTCGATCCGGGCGGCGGCCGGCTCGGCCAGCGCGGGCGACGACGTCTCCTGGGCGGCCCGGACGAAGGTGCCGCGGCCCACCTCGCCGACGACCAGCCCGCGCCGGGCCAGCTCGCGATAGACCCGATTGGCGGTGGAGTTGGCGATGCCGCGCCCACGGGCGAACGCGCGCTGCGTGGGCAGCCGGTCCCCAGGCCGCAGGCGGCCCGATGCGATGTCGGCCGCCACCGCGTCAGCGACGACCCTGTAGTCCTCCAAGAAGCCTTCCAAATTGCACCGAGAACAATAAACGGTATTGCGCTCATATTGCACCGACCAATAGCATCGAGTCAATACGGAGGAAGTGGGCGAAACCCCTATTTCCATGGCGTGCGATCAAGCCTGCCTGCACTCCGGCCGTCCCTATAACGGAGGTGCTCATGCCTGAAGCGTCGGTGAATGGGATCACTGTCGGGTACGACGACGAGGGCGGCGGCCGGCCGTTGGTGCTGGTTCACGGTCACCCGTTCGATCGCTCGATGTGGGCGCCACAGGTGGCGGAGTTCTCCGCGGCGGGATGGCGGGTGATCGCGCCGGACCTGCGTGGCTACGGCCAGAGCAGCGTGATCGCGGGCAAGACGCCCCTGGAGGTGTTCGCCCGTGACATCGCCGCCCTCCTCGACCACCTTGGGCTGGACGGCGTGGTGCTCGGCGGCCTGTCCATGGGCGGTCAGATCGTCATGGAGTTCTACCGGCTGTTTCCCGATCGGGTCCGTGGTCTCATGCTCGCCGACACCTTCGCTCAGGCGGAGACGGACGACGGCAAGAGGGCGCGCTACGACATGGCCGACCGCCTGCTGCGTGAGGGCATGGGAGGTTACGCCGACGAGGTGCTGCCCAAGATGGTGGCGCCGTACAGCATCGAGGCGTTGCCCGAGGTCGCCGAGCACGTGCTCGGCATGATGCGCGGCACGCCGGCCGAGGGCGCGGCGGCGGCGCTGCGCGGTCGCGCCGAACGGCCCGACTACACGGAACTACTGGGACGTGTCACCGTGCCCGCGCTCGTGGTCGTGGGCCGGGACGACGAGTTCACACCGGTCGCCGACGCCGAGTACATGTGCCGACGCATCCCGAACGCGACGCTGGCGGTCATCCACGGTGCCGCTCACCTGCCCAACATGGAGCGGCCGGCCGAGTTCGACAAGGTGTTCCACGAGTTCCTCACCGGCATCGAGCATGCGGGCGATTGATCGCTTGTCGAGGCCGCCGGGCCAGGAGCGGTGAGCGCGAGCCGGCCAGTTCGGCCTCGCGGCGGTGCCGTCGAATCTGCCGGCAGGACCCGCCGTGGCCCCCGCGACCCTGCTGGCTTCGCCGCCTCGTTGATCGCTCCGCTGCACATGGGAGCGGCCCAGGCGCTGGTTCAGGGAGCTCGCGCCCAGGCCTCTGGCCAGGTCAGTGGATGAGCTGGCGGATCGGCTCAGCCTGTGCGTCGTCGGCGTCGGCGTGGTGGTCGCCGGGCGTGGTCTTGTCGGAGCCTCCCGGAATTCTGATGGCACGAAGCGCGACCGTGAAGATCACGGCGAGGAGGATGTTGAAGGCCAGGGCGATCAGCGCGATGTAGCCCATGTGGCCATCTTCGAGGAACGGGATCTGGACGAGTGACCCGCCGAAATGCTTGCCGGTTACCGGGTTGATCACGTTGTAGGCGGTGAGGGTGCCGAACGTCATGCCGCCCACCCAGCCGGACAGCAGGGCGATGGGGTGGAACCATCGGGTGAACAGGCCGAACGCCAAAGTCGGGAAGGTCTGCAGGATCCAGATCCCGCCGAGAAGCTGGAAGTTCAGGGCGAATCTTCTGTCGAGGAAGAGCACGAACAGCAGCGCGCCGAACTTGACCAGCAGCGAGGTCACCCTGGAGACCCGTGTCTCCTGCTCGGGGGTGGCGGACCGGTTGACGAACTCGCGGTAGATGTTGCGGGCCACGAGGTTGGCCACCGCGATGGACATGATCGCGGCAGGCACCAGCGCCCCGATCGCGATGGCGGAGAACGCGACCCCGGCGAACCAGCTCGGGAAGCTGTCGGCGAACAGCCGCGGGATGACGAGCTGCGGGTTGGGGTTGCCGTCGAGGCCGACGGGTGACGTGCCGGCCGCGATGGCGGCGAAGCCGAGCAGGGCGAACAGCCCGAGCACCAGCGTGTAGACGGGCAGCATCGCGGCGCTGCGCCGTACGACGTCGCGGCTCTTCGCGGACAGCGCGGCGGTGATGGTGTGGGGGTACATGAACAGCGCCATCGCCGACCCGAGGGCGAGAGTGGTGTACGGCCAGAAGCCCTCCGATCCCGGAAGGAACGTTCCCACCGGTTTCCCGGTCTGGGGATCGATCCTCGTCAGCTTCTCCTTCGCGGCCTCGAAGATCGTGTCCAGGCCGTCGAGCCGGTACGGGATGTAGACGAACGCGATGATCACGACCCCGAAGAGGAGGAGACCCTTGACGAACGAGAGCAGCGCCGGCCCCCGGAGCCCGCTGAAAGAGGTGAAGGCGGCGAGAACGGCGAACGCGATGAAGAGGGGCAGATCCTTGGCCAGGATGCTGTCGCCGCCGATGCCGATCACTTCCATTACCGCCGGGATGCCCACGAGCTGCAGCGCGATGTAGGGCAGCGTGGCGAGGATGCCCGTCACCGCCACGGCCAGCGAGAGCGCCCTGCTGTCGTAGCGTCCGGATTTCTCCGCGTCAGGAAGGGGCCGCTGCGGCGTCAATGTGAGATCGCCGGCCGGGGCGAGCCTGGTCACATATGCGTGCAGTGGCGGATGGAGGGCCACGTCGCCTCCTCAGGGTGCAGGGGCTATCGCAATCGAAGGTCGGAGCAGGGACATTCCGGACTTCATTCACTAGTTGCCCATCAGGTCTGTGCGGTTTACGCAACATCGGGGGTGTCGCGTTATCGTGACCAAACTCTGCGTGATCTTCCCCGGTGGGCCGCCCCAGAGCCATTGGTCTAGTCCAATTGGTGAGACTGGTCTCGGGCGGTTCACGTCGACTCGCTACGCTTCGAAGCATGGCCGCCATCGCTCCTGCCGAACGACACAGCGCCGTCACGGAGATGCCGGACGAACTCCGCGCCGACGTGCGACTTCTGGGTGAACTGCTGGGTCAGGTGATCGCCGAACACGGCGGCCCCGGCCTCCTCGCGGACGTCGAGCGCCTCCGCAAAGCCGTGATCGCCGCGCGGCGCGGCGAGACGACCGCCGACGAGGTCGCCGCCCTGGTGGCCGAGTGGCCCATCAACCGGGCCGTCCAGATCGCCCGCGCGTTCACCTGCTACTTCCACCTCGCCAACCTGGCCGAGGAGCACTACCGCATCCGCATCCTGCGGCAGCGCGACCGCGACGACGTGCCGTTGCGTGAGTCGCTGGCCGAAGCCGTACAGGAACTGCGGGGAGACGAGCGGCTGGCCGGGCTGATCGACGCGCTGGAGTTCCGCCCGGTGCTCACCGCCCATCCGACCGAGGCGCGGCGGCGGGCAGTCGTCACCGCGATCCAGCGGATCAGCACGCAACTCGACGCCTACAACTCGCCCGGCCACGGCGCGGGCGAGCGCGAGGAGGCCCACCGGCGGCTGCTGGAGGAGATCGACCTGCTGTGGCGGACCTCCCAGCTGCGGTCCACGAAGCTGGACCCGCTGGACGAGGTCCGTACGGCGATGGCGGCCTTCGACGAGACGCTCTTCCGCACCGTGCCGCTGATCTACCGCTCGCTGGACGCGGCCCTCGACCGGGGCACCGGGACCCGGGCTCCGCTGTCGAAGCCGTTCATCCGGTACGGCAGCTGGATCGGCGGGGACCGGGACGGCAACCCGAACGTCACCGCCAAGGTGACCCGCGAGGCGGTCCTGATCCAGGCCGAGCACGTGCTCATCGCGCTGGAGAACGCGGCGACCCGGATCGCCCGCACGATGACCGCGGCCTCGCTCTTCACGCCGCCGTCGGCAGACCTGCGAGCGGCGCTGGCGCAGGCCGAGGGCGACTTCCCCGACCTGGTGTCGGAGATGGCGACCCGCTCGCCGCAGGAGCCGCACCGGCAGTGGCTGATGTTCGTGGCCGCCCGCATCGCCGCCACCCGCCGCCGCGACCTGGACCTCGCCTACCGCTCGCCGTCCGAGCTGATCGACGATCTCAGGCTCGCCCAGGAGTCCCTGCGCGGCGCGGGCGCCGTAAGGCAGGCGTACGGTGAGCTGCAGCACCTGATCTGGCAGGTGGAGACGTTCGGGTTCCACCTGGCCGAGCTGGAGGTGCGCCAGCACTCGCAGGTTCACGCCGCCGCGCTCGCCGAGGTGCGGGCCGGAGGGCAGCTCTCGGAGCGGACCGAGGAGGTCCTCGCGACGATCCGGGTGATCGGCTGGATCCAGGAGCGCTTCGGCGTGTCCGCCTGCCCCAGATATGTCGTCTCGTTCACCCGCTCCGCCGACGACATCGCCGCCGTATACGAGCTGGCGCGGCACGCCCTCGGAGACCGGGCGCCGGTGCTCGACGTGGTGCCGCTGTTCGAGTCGGGTGAGGACCTGGACAATTCCGTGGCCGTGGTGGCCGGGATGGCCGCCTCCGAGCCGGTGCGCAAGCGCCTCGCCGAGAACGGCCGCCGGCTGGAGGTCATGCTCGGCTACTCCGACTCGGCCAAGGAGCTCGGCCCCGCCGCCGCCACGCTGCGGCTCTACGACGCGCAGGCGGCCCTGACCGCGTGGGCCGCGGAGAACGACGTGCGGCTCACGCTCTTCCACGGCCGGGGCGGCGCTCTCGGCCGGGGTGGCGGCCCCGCCAACCGCGCGGTGCTCGCGCAGGCTCCGGGCTCGGTGGCGGGCCGGTTCAAGGTCACCGAGCAGGGCGAGGTCATCTTCGCCCGCTACGGCCATTCCGCGATCGCCCGCAGGCACATCGAGCAGGTCACGAACGCCGTGCTGCTGGCCTCCACCTCCACGGTCGAGTCCCGTACGGCCGCCGCCGCGGCCAAGTTCCGCAAGCTGGCCGAGCAGGTGGCCTCGGCGTCGGAGCGCGCGTACCGGGGGCTGACCGAGGCGTCGGGTTTCCCGGAGTGGTTCGCCCTGGTCAGCCCGTTGGAGGAGATCGGCTCGCTGCGGCTCGGCTCGCGTCCCGCGCGTCGCGGCCTCGGCGCGCCCCGGTCGCTCGACGATCTGCGGGCAATCCCCTGGGTGTTCGCGTGGGCGCAGACCAGGGTCAACCTCCCCGGTTGGTACGGCCTGGGCAGCGGTCTGTCGGAGGTCGTCTCCGGCGGTGGCCTGGACGAGCTCCGGTCCGCCTACCGGGAATGGCCGCTGTTCGCCTCACTGCTGGACAACGTGGAGATGTCGCTGGCCAAGACCGACCGGGCGATCGCCTCGCGTTATCTGGCGCTGGGCGGCCGGGTGGACTTCGTCGAGCAGGTGCTCCAGGAGTACGACCTCACGCGGACGCTGGTGCTGAAGGTCACCGGCCACCGCAGGTTGCTGGAGAACCGCCGCGTCCTGTCCCGCGCCGTGCAGCTTCGCGACCCCTACGTCGACGCGCTCAGCCACCTGCAGTTGCGGGCGCTCTCGGCGCTTCGCGCGGACGGGGACCTCTCGGATGAGGATCGCGAGCGCCTTTCCACGCTGCTGCTCCTCAGCGTGAACGGCGTCGCCGCCGGCCTCCAGAACACCGGCTGACGCCTACCTCGTCACTCACCCATGCGCCGGTCGGATCACGGGCTCGGCCCGCGCATGGTGTGGGCCGATCCGCTTCGCGTCACCCGTCGGCCGCTGCTTCGGCAGGGGCGTACGGAGCGGTGATCCGTTCGGCGCCGGAATAGATGTTGAAGCGTTCGCCGCGGAGGAAGCCGACCAGGGTCATGCCGAAGTCGCGGGCGAGGTCGACGGCGAGGGACGAGGGCGCGGAGACCGCGCAGACGATCTGGACGCCGGCGGTCAGCGCCTTCTGCATGATCTCGTAGCTCGACCGGCCGCTGACGAGCAGCACGTGTTCGCTCAGGGGCAGCCGGTCGTTCAGCAGCGCCCAGCCGACGAGCTTGTCGACGGCGTTGTGGCGGCCGACGTCCTCGCGCAGCGTGACGAGCTCGCCGGTGGGCGTGAACAGCCCGGCGGCGTGCAGCCCGCCGGTCCGGCCGAACACCCCCTGGGCCTGCCGCAGCCGGTCCGGCATGCCGTACAGGGCCTCGGGGAAGACGGTGATCGGCGCAGTGGTGGTGAGCGGGGCGCAGCGGTCGTGGAGGGCGTCGAGGCTGGCGGTGCCACAGACACCACAGGCACTCGACGTCATGAAATGTCGCTCAAGGGATGGCAGATCGGGCAGCTTCGGGGCGCTGAGCCGTACCGTCACGGTGTTGTAGCGCGCCTCGGGTTCGAGGTCCTCGTCGGTGCAGTACCCGATGGCGGCGATCTCGCCCGGCCCGGCCACCCCTTCGCCGTGCAGGAACCCCGCCGCGAGCTCGAAGTCCGCACCCGGAGTGCGCATGGTGATCGCGACGGTACGGCTCTCGCCCCCGGCGGTCAGCCGGATCTCCAGAGGCTCCTCGGTGGCCAGATCGTCCCGCCGGTCCCGTACGGCGGAGCCGGAGACCTCACGGACCCGGATCCGGGTCACGGGTCCGGGGCGGTGCGTGCTTGACGGCAGGGTCACGGGTGCCACATTACGCCTGGCCAGATGGCGAATCCGCACCCGATATGGTGGGGAACGTGTCCGACTCGCCCTACGCCGATCTCGACCGCCCGCCGCTGTCTGAGGAGGCCCTGCGCAGGGCGCTCGTGCGCCCGGGATCGCTGTGGTCGGACGTCACGGTCGTGGCGCGCACCGGCTCCACCAACGCCGATCTGGCGCAGGCCGCCCGTGACGGGGCCGAGGAGGGCGCCGTCCTCATCGCGGAGTCGCAGTTCGCCGGCCGGGGACGCCTCGGGCGTGTGTGGGCGGCGCCACCCCGGTCAGGGCTGACGTTCTCGGTGCTGTTGCGGCCTCCGGTCGCCGTCGCCCGTCAGGGCTGGCTGCCGCTGCTCGTCGGGCTGGCGGGCGCCAGCGCGGTGGGGCGCGTCGCCGAGGTCGACGCCCGGCTCAAGTGGCCCAACGACCTGCTCGTCGGCGAGCGCAAACTGGCCGGGATCCTGGCGGAGCGGGTGGACGGCGCGGTGGTCGTCGGGATGGGCCTCAACGTCTCGCTCCGGCCGGAGGAGCTGCCGGTGGAGACGGCGACCTCGCTCGCCATCGAGGGCGCCGCGTCCACGGACCGCGACCCGCTGATCCGGGCGGTGCTGCGCGAGATCGAGAGACTGTACCGGGAGTGGGTGGCGGCGGACGGCGACGCGGAGGCCTCCGGGTTGCGCGCGGCGTATCTCGCCTCGTCGGCCACGGTGGGCAAGACCGTCAGGGTCGAACTGCCCGGAGATCGCGTGCTGACCGGGCTCGCCACCGGCGTGGACGGGACCGGCCACCTGCTGGTGCGCGCGGAGGGCCGCGACCACGCGCTGAGCGCGGGCGACGTCGTCCATGTGAGGCCGGGAGACCGCCAGGCGGGGTGAGCGTGGTGGCCCGGCCGGGTTCTTCGGCTGGGGTGGCGGCGAGCCTGACGCATGACCGCGGGTGGCCCGGCCGGGTTCTTCGGCTGGGGGGCGGGCCTGACGCAGTGAGAGCGGTGGCCTGGCGGGGTCCTCGCGAATCTCCGGCCCGAGACCATCGCAATGCCACAGCGAACGTGCCACGATTTGCCGCATGGGTCTCCAGGATCATCTCTTGACCGAGGGTGAGCAAGTCGTCCACTCGTTCCACCCTCACTGGAAGCGCCTCATCGTGCCCTTCCTCGCTCTCGTTCTCGTCGTGGGCGTCTCCAGCGCCACGATCTTCTTCATTCCCGGCGACTACGAGTACGCCGGGTACGCGCGGATCGCCGTGGCGGTGGTCTCCGTCGTCGCGCTGGTGCTCCTGTCGTTCATCCCCTACCTGCGGTGGAAGACGACGTCGTACACGCTGACGACCCACCGGTTCAACATCAGCACCGGCATCCTGAACAAGTCCGACGACGACATCCCCCTGGCGAAGGTCAACAGTGTCAGCTCCGATCAGACGCTCATGGAGCGCATCCTCGGCTGCGGGACGCTGAAGGTCGAGTCCGCCTCCGACAGGGGAGAGATCGACTATCGGGACATCCCCAAGATCCAGCTGATCCGCCAGGAACTCTTCCGGCTCGTGGAGGACGCGTCCGACGGGAACATCGACGGCAGGTGAGGCGGGGTCGCCGATCGCTGTGATCGAGCCGCCCTGATCGGGTCGTCAACAGCTTGGCGAATCCCGTTGCGCTTGGCGAATCTGTTGCGCTTGACGAATCGCGTTGCGCGGTAAAGGCTGACCTCCGGGTCGATGGAACGATAGAGGAGCACGGCATGTCGTACGAGGTCCAGGGCGTGATCGCGAGGGGCAAGGGCGAGATGGTGACGGTGGAGACCGTTCTCGTGCCCGGCCCCGGGCCCGGCGAGGCCGTGGTGAACGTGCAGGCCTGCGGGGTCTGCCACACGGACCTGCACTATCGCGAGGGCGGGATCAACGACGACTTCCCCTTCCTGCTCGGACACGAGGCGGCCGGGATCGTCGAGGCCGTCGGCCCGGACGTGACGGGCGTCGCGCCCGGCGACTACGTGATCCTCAACTGGCGGGCCGTCTGCGGCAACTGCCGGTCCTGTCTGCGTGGCCGCCCGCAGTACTGCTTCGCCACGCACAACGCCACGCAGAAGATGACCCTGGCCGACGGCACGGTGCTCAGCCCGGCGCTCGGCATCGGCGCGTTCGCGGAGAAGACGCTGGTCGCCGCCGGGCAGTGCACGAAGGTGGACCCGGCGGCCAAGCCTGCCGTGGCAGGGCTCCTGGGCTGCGGCGTGATGGCGGGACTGGGCGCGGCGATCAACACAGGCGGCGTGACGCGCGGCGACTCCGTGGCGGTGATCGGCTGTGGCGGCGTGGGCAACGCGGCGATCCTGGGCTCGAACCTCGCCGGAGCGGGCACGATCATCGCGGTGGACGTCGACGACCGCAAGCTCGCCTGGGCCCGCGACTTCGGCGCCACCCACACCGTCAACTCACGTGAGACCGACGCGGTCGAGGCGATCCGCGATCTGACCGGGGGCAACGGGGCCGACGTCGTGATCGACGCGGTCGGCCGCCCGGAGACCTACCAGCAGGCCTTCTACGCCCGCGACCTGGCCGGGACCGTGGTCCTCGTCGGCGTCCCCACCCCCGACATGCGGCTCGACCTGCCGCTTCTCGACGTCTTCGGGCGCGGCGGCGCGCTCAAGTCGTCGTGGTACGGCGACTGCCTGCCGAGCCGGGACTTCCCCATGCTGATCGACCTCTACCTGCAGGGGCGGCTGAACCTCGACGGGTTCGTCTCTGAGACGATCGGGCTGGACCAGGTCGAGCAGGCGTTCACCAAGATGCACCACGGCGAGGTGCTCCGCTCCGTCGTGCTCCTCTGACGGCTGTGGAACAAGGCGAAGTGAGAAGAGACCCATGAGCACTGTCTCCCGTTTGATCACCTCCGGCACGTTCTCGCTGGACGGCGGGACGTGGGAGGTCGACAACAACGTCTGGCTGGTCGGCTCGGCCGACGAGGTCGTCGTCATCGACGCCGCGCACGACGCGACGGCCATCGCCGAGGCGGTGGGCGGCCGGACGCTGCGCGCGATCATCTCCACGCACGCCCACAACGACCACATCAACGCCGCCGCCGAGCTCGCCGGGCTGACCGGCGCGCCGATCCTGCTCCACCCCGCCGACAACGTGCTCTGGGAGATGCAGTACGGCTCGGCCGTGCCGTACGAGCCGTTGAAGGACGGGCAGGTCATCGAGATCGGCGGGACCGCGCTGACCGTGCTGCACACTCCGGGTCACGCGCCCGGGGCGGTCTGCCTGTACGCGCCCGAGCTGGGTGTGGTCTTCACGGGTGACACGCTCTTCCAGGGCGGCCCGGGGGCCACCGGGCGGTCCTTCTCCTCGTACGACACCATCATCGAGTCGATCAAGGGAAGATTGCTGACGCTGCCCGAGGAGACCGTCGTGAACACCGGCCACGGGGACTCCACGAGCATCGGCGCGGAGGCGCCGGGCATCGCCTGATCCACTCGCCGGGGCCAGGGCGGTGTCGCGGCGGGGCCTGACGAGTGTGTCCAGGGCCACATAGGCAAGGCTTACTTTAGTGAGGTACTTTAGGTATGCCTAACCTTAAGCGCCCACCGAAAGGCCTGTTCCGAGCCATGTACGTCTGTATCTGCCGAGCCGTGACCGACAGCGAGGTTCACGACTGCATCGCGGCCGGTGCGAGGAGTGCGCGGCAGGTGCGCGACACCACGGGCGCTGGAGGGGACTGCGGCTCCTGTGTGCGGAAGATCTGTGCGATCCTGAAACGGTCAGAAGACCTGGTAACCACCGCATAGATCGAGAGGCCCGTTATGCAGGGCGACAGGGAGATCATCGCGCTCCTCAACGAGCAGCTCACGTCCGAACTCACCGCGATCAATCAGTACTTCTTGCACGCCAAGATGCAGGACAACTGGGGATATACGAAGCTCGCGGAGTACACCCGGCACGAGTCGTTCGACGAGATGAAGCACGCCGAGAAGCTCACCGACCGGATCCTGTTCCTCGAAGGTCTGCCCAACTACCAGAAGCTGAACACGCTGCACATCGGGCAGACGGTGAAGGAGCAACTGGAGGCGGACCTTGAGCTGGAGCTGGGCGTGGTGCGGCGGCTCAGGCCGGGGATCGCGCTGATGCGGGAGCGGGGCGACATCACCTCCGCCAACCTGTTCGAGGAGATCCTCGCGGACGAGGAGCACCACATCGACTATCTGGAGACGGAGCTCGGCCTGATGGACAGCCTGGGGGAGCAGCTCTACCTCCAGCGCTACGCCGAGCCTCCCTCGGCTTCCTAGGCGACCTTCTTGAGGCGCGCCGTGCGCCAGGCAACGCTCACCGGTTCAGTTCCGGTGGGCGTTTCTTTTTGCTCTCCACAGCTAGCCATTACCGCCTGTGGTGGTCTCAGTACGATCCGCGATGCTTCGTGAATCGGGGTCGATGGCCGGCGCGTGCCCCGGGACCTCGAACCCTTGCGTGATGACTAATAGGTATTTATCAGTGTTTGCCCAGGTCAATTGATGGGTCAACGACAAGTCAAACCGCGCGCTGTAGCCGGGAAACGAACGCTTAAGGTCCTACGATCGCTCCATGACCTGCGTACTTCTCGCCGAGGATGACACCTCGATCTCGGAGCCACTCGCGCGTGCCTTGCGCCGAGAGGGCTATCAGGTAGAGGTGAGCCCGGACGGCCCGCAGGCCCTGGAGAGGGCACTGTCGGGAGGCGTCGACCTGATCGTTCTCGATCTTGGCCTTCCGGAGATGGACGGCCTGGAGGTCGCCCGCCGCATCAGGGCCGAGGGGCACGGCACGCCCGTACTCATCCTCACCGCCCGTGTCGACGAGGTCGACACGGTGGTAGGCCTCGACGCCGGGGCCGATGACTATGTCACAAAGCCGTTCCGCCTGGCCGAGCTGCTCGCCCGCGTGCGTGCTCTGCTGCGGCGCGGCACCTCCGAGACCCCAGTGGTCCAGGGCGTACGGATCGACGCCGACTCCCGCCGGGCCTGGATGGGGGACAAGGAACTACACCTGACCACCAAGGAGTTCGACCTGCTACGTGTGCTGGTGCGTGATGCCGGCAAGGTGGTGACCCGCGAACAGATCATGCGCGAGGTGTGGGACACCAACTGGTGGGGTTCCACGAAGACCTTGGACATGCACATCTCGTGGCTCCGCCGCAAGCTGGGCGACGACGCCGCCAAGCCGAGGTACATCACGACCGTCCGGGGAGTCGGTTTCCGATTCGAGCGCGAGTAGGCCGAGTCTGGGTGGCTGTTTGGGAGGAACTAGCACGTGCGTCGCCGCATGCTTTCCTCGATGCTGCTCGTCGCGGTCATCGCGGTTTTGCTGCTCGGGGTGCCCCTGGGCGTGGTTGTGGTGCGCCTCATCAACGACGAGGCGGCCCAGGAACTGCGCGCTGAGGCGACCCGCCTGCTCATCGGCGTCGAGTACGCCGTGAGCCAGGAGCAGGTGATCGACCCCAAGCAACTGGCGAAGAACTACCCGGACCGGTTCATCCAGGTGTTCGTGCGGGGCAACTCGCCGATCGTCGTGGGCACCGAGCCTCCGGCGAACCGCCAGCTCAACGAGGAGGCACGGTCCGAGAACGGCTACGTCCGGATCAGCCGCGACGCGGCCGAGGTCGAGCGGGAGATACGCGCCCGTTTATTGCTCACGTTCGCGCTGGCCGTTTCCGCCCTCGGGGTCGCGGTCGGGCTCGCGATCGTGACCTCACGCCGTCTCACCCTGCCGCTCCAAGACCTCACCAAGATCGCGGAGCGGCTGGGGTCCGGGGACGCGCGGCCCAGCAAATACCGCTACGGCGTCCCGGAGCTCGACCTGGTCGCCGAGGTGCTGGACCGCAGTGCCGTACGGATCTCGGAGCTGCTCGCCCGGGAGCGGGAGTTCGCCACGGACGCCTCGCACCAGCTGCGCACGCCGCTGACCGGGCTGAGCATGCGGCTGGAGGAGATCGTCGCCGCCGCGAACGAGCCCGCGATCGTCCGTGAGGAGGGCGAGGCCGCCATCGTGCAGGTCGAGCGTCTCACCGCGGTGATCGACGAGTTGCTGGCCGCCGCCCGCCGGCAGCGGCACGCCCAGGCGGAGCCGATGAACATCGACGACGTCCTGGAGCAGCAGATCACCGAGTGGGAGCCCGCCTTCCGGCGGGCGCAGCGCTCGGTCAAGCTGGTCGGCACCCGGGGCCTGCGCGCCCTCGGCACCACCGGGGGGCTGAGCCAGGTCGTCTCCACCCTGCTGGAGAACTCCCTTGAGCACGGCGGCGGCTCGCTGACGCTGACCACGACGAGCACGGACAAGTCCGTCCTCATCGAGGTGGCCGATGAGGGTCCCGGTGTGCCCGAGGAGCTGGGCACGAGAGTCTTCGAACGCAACGTGAGCGGAGCCGGGGGAACCGGCCTCGGGCTGACTCTCGCCCGGGCGCTGGTCGCCGCGGACGGCGGGCGGCTGGAGCTGATCAAGCGCCGCCCCGCCACGTTCGCGATCTTCCTACGGCACGCGGACAACGGGCGTCATCGCGTGGTGAGCGGCCCCGCCTGAGACTCGACGTCCTCGACGGGCTGCAGGGTCGGCCCAGCCAGGAAGACCCACTTCTTGTAGGACCAGAAGCGGAACAGCGTGCCCAGAACCAGACCGATCATCTGGGCGATGTTGTAGCTCAACGGGTCGTGCAGCTTCAGCGTGTAGGTCACGAACCCGATGACGAGCAGGGAGATCAGCAGGCCGATGCCGTTGAGCAGGAAGAACAGGAAGTATTCCCGGGCCAGGCCGCTCTGCTCCCGGTGCCGGAAGGTCCACAGGCGATTGCCCAGGTAGGCGAACGTGGCCGCGATCACGGTCGCGAACACCTTCGACGACAGCGGGCCCAGCTCCACGCCGTAGCGCAGCAGGTTGGTGCCGCCGAAGTCGATGACGAAAGCCAGAGCACCCACCGTGCCGAACTTGAGCAGCTCGTGGAGGAGCGAGGCGAACCTCTCGTAGGCGGTTCGAAGAAGCCGCACGATCCGCACAGTCCTTCCCGTTCGGCGGTGGTCAACCCAGGCTACCGGCACCGGCATAGGGCCGGTGTCTGGATCCGTCCTCCGAGTCACCCGGCCTCATCAAAGAACACTCCAATGAATATCCGACAATGAGGAGCAATCGCTCGTGCGACCCAGTCGGCACCCGGCAGTCGGCCGTTGGTCGGCCGCCGCGAACCCGCGACATCGGGATCGGTAGGCTGGCATTTCGTGAGCAGCCCAAACGTTCCCCCACCCGTGGTCGGCCTCGTCGGCGCCGGCCAGCTCGCCCGGATGACCCAGCAGGCCGCGATCGCGCTCGGTGTCGAGCTGCGCGTGCTGGCGGGCGCCCGCGACGAGAGCGCCGCCCGTGTGATCGTGGACACCCGCATCGGCGACTACCGTGACCTCGGTGACCTGCGCGAGTTCGCCAAGGGCTGCGACGCCGTCACCTTCGACCACGAGCACGTGCCGACCGGCCACATCCAGGCGTTGACCGACGAAGGCCGGGCCGTACATCCCGGGGCGCAGGCACTCGTCCACGCCCAGGACAAGGCGGTCATGCGGGAACGGCTCACCGCGATCGGCGTGCCCTGCCCGGCGTGGGCCAGGGTGTCCGGGCCCGCGGACGTCGAGGCCTTCGCCGCGGAGAACGGCTGGCCCGTCGTGCTGAAGGCGGTGCGCGGCGGATACGACGGCCGGGGCGTCTGGGTGTGCGCGGACCTCGACGATGCCGACGAGGTGCTGAACATCGGGGTGGAGGTGCTGGCCGAGGCGTTCGTGCCGTTCGAGCGGGAGCTGGCCGTGCTCGTCGCCCGGTCCCCGCACGGGCAGGGGGTCAGCTACCCGGTCGTGGAGACCGTGCAGAAGGACGGGATCTGCGTCGAGGTGATCGCCCCCGCGCCCGATCTGGCCCCTGAGGAGAGCGCCGCCGCGCAGCGGATCGCCCTGCGGATCGCGCAGGAGCTCGGCGTGACCGGGCTGCTCGCCGTCGAGATCTTCGCCACCAAGG
>JBIOWF010000030.1:0-11177 GCA_044868295.1 Microtetraspora sp.
CCACCTATGAGGCAGTCGGATATGGGCTCGGAAGGTGTTCAGAAGATCGAGTAGCCGGTGAGGGTGGTGAACGTCTCGAGCGCGGCGACGGCTCCGGCGGAGTTGCCCACGCGGTCGAGGCCGGGGCTCCACGCGCACATGCCGGCCTTGCCGGGCGCGACGGCGAGCACGCCACCGCTCACGCCGGTCTTCAGCGGCAGGCCGACCCGGTAGGCGACCTCGCCGGACGTGGAGTAGGCGCCGCAGGTGAGCATGAGGGCGTTGACGCGTTTGGTGTCGCTGCGGGTCAGCAGGTGGGAGCCGTCGCGGGCCACGCCGCCTCTGGCCAGGAACCCGGCCGCGCGTGCCAGGTCGGTGCAGCTCATCGCGATCGCGCACTGGCGCACGTAGTGGTGCAGCACGTGTTCCACCGGATTGTCCAGCACGCCGTACGAGGCCAGGAGGTGGGCCAGGCTGCGGTTGCGGTCCAGGTGGGCCATCTCCGAGCCGACCACGAGGGGGTCGATCTCCAGCCGGGGGTTGCCGCTCTCGCCGCGCAGCAGGTCGCGTACGTGCCCGCTGGCGTCGCCGGTGAGGGTGAGCAGGCGGTCGGTGACCACCAGCGCGCCCGCGTTGACGAACGGATTGGGAGCCATGCCGGCCGCGTCCTCGACCGGGTTGGGCGAGGAGAACGCCGCATGGGTGTGCTCGCGACCGACGCGCTCCCACACCATGTCGTCCCGGAGCGCGAGCAGCGCGGCGAGGCTGAACACCTTGCTGATGCTCTGGATCGTGAAGGGCGTGTCCTGCGCACCCACGCCCACGCACGCGCCGTCCACTCCCGCGACGACCATGCCGAACGCCTGCGGGTCCATCGACGCCAAGGCGGGGATGTACTGGGCGGGTTTCGTCCCCCGGGAGGCCGCCTCGGCGGCCTGCGCGCACGCCTGGATCACGGCCGCGAGATCCGCACCGACATCGAAGGCGATTTGTGACACGGAAGCCACAATAGTGCCTGCCCTGCGGCCTGATCCACCGGCTGTGGACCGGTCTTCCGGTCGCCCGCCCGTGGACGACTCGCGGCATTGCCATGCGGCGCGGCACGAGCTTGCCCGCCTGTCCCGTGCGGCCTCCCGCGAGAAGGGCCCGGACCGGCGCACCGGGCAGTCCCGCTCGGGCAAGACGGGGACCTTCGCCTGGTCACGGGCGAATCACTGAGAATCAAGGAGATCAGTGAACGGCTTAATAAAAGCTTAGAAACGGCGGCAGAGCGGCCGAACAGGCCTGGTGGTGCTGGTTGGGTGTAGACGTCAACCGGATGAAAGGCATCACATTGGATAGGAATGTCACTCGTCGTCACGCTCTCGGTGTGGCCGCGCTCGCCGGAGTAGGGGCCGCCGTCGCCGCGTGCTCGTCGGAAGCCGGCTCGACGGCGACGACGCCCACAGCGGCCGGGGCGCCCGCCACGACGGACGCGGCCGCCACGGAGTCGGCCGCCGCCGCGGGTGGCGCGCTGGCCAAGACGGCGGATATCCCGGTGGGCGGCGGCGTGATCTTCGAGGCGCAGAAGGTGGTCGTGGTCCAGCCGGAGGCCGGGACCTTCAAGGGCTACAGCGCCACCTGCACCCACCAGGGCTGCGCCGTCAAGAGTGTCACGAACGGCGGCATCGTCTGCCCGTGCCACAATTCGATCTTCGCTGTCGCGGACGGCTCCGTCACGGGCGGCCCCGCCAAGAAGCCCCTCCCCGAGGTCGCCATCAAGGTCGACGGAGACAGCATCACCCTCGGATAGTTCTCGGACGCGAGCTCCGGATGGTCTCGCCGTACGACTTCAGGGTCGTGGCGGACTTTCGGCCCCATAAGGATGGAAGCGAGCTTCACCCGGCATGCGGAGGATGCCGGGTCCGTCCCCTCGGTCTCCGTCCAATCGTTGGGACGTTCAAGAAATGTGATATTCCACTAGGTGGACCGGTGTGGACGGGGTCCCGAGGTCCGCTGATTGAACCCTTGTGGTGCGGCTGACCAGCAATGATGGTCAGGTTGTCGGCCTCGCCCGGCGACCGGGAGCGGTCCAGATCGTGCTCTCGAACCGGTCCACCGGACTGGATGATCTCGAACGCGCGTTGGACGTATTCACTGGACGAATCCTAGAGTCCTTTCCATGACCTCTGCTGATCTCCAGCTTCGGAAGGCTGAGAAGAACGACGCGGACGAGATCTTCGCGCTGGCCCGTGAGTTCGCGCTGTCGTTCAGGCCGGAACGGACCGCCTTCGACGCCGCCTTCCCGGAACTGCTGGAGAACGAGGACGCCCTGTTACTGGTGGTGACGGTCGACGGGACCGTCCGCGGCTACCTGCTCGGCTTCACCCATCTCACGCTCTTCGCCAACGGTCGCGTGGCCTGGGTCGAGGAGGCGATCATCGAGAGCGGCTTTCGCCGCCACGGCATCGGCCGCCTCCTGCTCGAGGAGTTCGAGGTCTGGGCGCGATCCCGAGAGGCCGGTTACATGGCCCTCGCGACCCGCCGGGCCTCGGAGTTCTACAGCGCCCTCGGCTACGAGGTGTCGGCCACCTACTACCGCAAGATGCTCAGGAAGTGAGCTGGGCGTCCAGCCGGTAGCCGTCCACGGTGACGTAGACCGAGTCCCCTGGCCGCGCGTTCAACCGCATGAGCACCGGCTGGAGCGAGTCGAACATCGGCTGGCGGTCCCGCCAGACCAGCACCACCGCGTTGTCGCCCGGTCCGGTGACCGACAGCAGCGTGCCAGGGCGCATGCCGAGCTGGGCGGCGTACCCCTCCGGCACCGCCACCGGCTCGCCGCGCAGATGCCCGCTGGTGACGTCGATCCGCTGCCAGCGGCGCGGGTCCGAGGTCGGACTGGGGGTGCTGCGCGGGCTGGGCACCAGGTGCGGACGTGGCGTCCCGCTGCCGGCCAGCGCGTTGAGCGCCGCCAGCGCGGTCGCCGCGTCAGGTCCGTTGTGCGCCTGCGACGGGATCGGGACGCCGTTCCTCTGATGGTGATGCCCGTTGGCGCCGGGCGTGCGGCGGGGCAGCGGGGCGGTGTCGTTGCCCGGCGGCGGGGACCCGTTGTTCGGCGCCGAGGTGGATACCTCCGGCCGCTGGTCCTGCGGCATCGAGTCGAGCCACGCCTTGGCCGAGTGGGACCGGATCCCGAGCTGTCCGAGGAGCTCCACGACATCCGTGTCGGCGGTCCTGGTCGCGAGCAGCTGCCTCGTCTTCTCGCGGAGCCCGCCGAGATCGCCGACGACGAGCCAGCCGTCCTGGAGGCGGCGATCGGGCATGAGCGTCACGAGAACACGCCAGAGCTCGGTGCCCAGGGCGGGGACCTCGATGGGGTGGGACGGGTCGGCGCCGATCAGCTGCTCCTGCGTGGCGGCGGTGCCCAGCCACTCCGTCAGCCCGAACAGATGGCCGGTGAGCGCGGCCGAGTCCGGGGACCGCAGCCACATGAGCACGCGCTCCTCGGCGGACCTCTGGGCCTGCGAGAGAAGCTCCCGATCCACGTTCAGCGCGTGGGCGAGGGCTCGCAGGCTCACCGGCTCGGCCGCGAACAGCCGCTGTACCGCGACGGCCCTGGCCAGCGGGTCCCAGTCGCGGAACATGCCGTCAACCACGCCGACCATGGGGTGCTCGTTCGGCACGGGAGCGGCGAGCGGCGCGTCCGTCCTCGGCTCCGGAGCGACGGTCCCGAGCGGGTCGAGAGGCGACCTGCGGGGGGACGCGGCGTGACTCGACGCCCGCACGGGCAGCGGGGCGGGTCCAGGCGGCACTGTGGGCTGAGCCGCGGGCGGCTGCGTCCCGGCGAGAGGCGAGGCGGCGGCCGGTGCGCCTGCCGAGGGTCCGGCGGCGGGCGGCGCGGGCGGCAGGGCAACCGGCGGCTGCGGTGGCGCCAGTGAGGCGACAGGCTGCGGAACCGGAGGCTGCGTCCCGGCGAGGGGCGGGGCGGCGGCTCCCGCGGCAAGGGGCGGGGCGGTCGGCTCGGAACCAGACGGCTGCGGTGTCCCGGCGGGGATACCGGTGAGCGCTGCGGGGGCGGGTGACGCGGTAAGAGGAGGCACGGCGGCGGGCGCTGTGGTGGGCTGACCGGCGGGCGGTTGCGGTGAGGCGACAGGCGGACCAGTGAGCGCCGCGGCGGCCGGCTGCGGCCCGGTGAGAGGTGTTGAGATGGCGGGATGTGGCCCGGTGGGCGGCGCTGAGATGGCGGGATGCGGTCCGGTGGGCGGCGCTGAGACGGCCGGATGCGGTCCGGTGGGGGCCGCTGCGGTGGGCTGAGCACCAGGCGGCAGTGGTGTGAGCCGTGGTGTGGCCAGAGGCTCCGACTGAGAGACCGGCGGCGCGGCGACCGGCTGCTCGGCCTGGAGGTGCTTGAGGACCTCGCGGAAGACGATCGTGAGTACGGCCTCCGGGGAGGCCGGCGCCGTGGGCGTCCGGAGGTCGCCGGCCGTGAGGCGGCGGAGCCGGTGCCAGCCGCCCAGACCGATCACCACGGACCGGCCGGGCTCGGGCCATCCCGGCAGGGCCGGATCGACGGAGTGGACCTGCAGCGCGGGAAGAACGTCGGTGAGCGGGAGGTGATCCCAGCGGCCCACCACCAGCCGGGCCAGCCGATCGCAGAGCCAGTCGACCCCGGTCGTGCCGAGGGCGCGGCTGAGCTCCACGGAGGCCCACCAGCCGCCGGGCAGGCGGGCGTCACCCAGCACTTCGGCGACCTGCTGGGGACGGCTCCAACGCAGCGCTGGAACCAGATCGCTCAAACAGATCGTTGACTCGGCGTCCATCGGTTGACCGCACCCTCCCGAGAGCGACGCATGTTGCTAATGGTGCAGCTTACGCGGCAAGCTATCAATTGGTGTCAATAGGGTAGAGCTCGCTGGATCTGGTTTGGTGCTGCCGTGGCGCGCGGGCTGTCGCGGGATGGCCGCCCACCTGCGCTGCCACCGCCAATCCGGCTCGGCAACCTTTCCGGCGTTTCATCTCAGAAGGGCACCTGAACCGTGAGCCGGTCGCCGCCCCTCCCGGAACAAGCATGCCGTGATCTCCGCCGCGAGGCGGGCGTTTTCCGGACGGCCGTCGCATTCGCCTGAGCGAGACAACGTGATTTCTGGGTACCTGGCTATTCGTGTCCGCTTCGGGATATCGTGCGCGACATGCTGTCATTTGCGGCGCTTTTGAAGCATCGCCTGGAACCTCACCGGCAGACCGGCCTCTGACCCCTCTCCCGCGACCGCCATGCGTCCGGCCGTATCAGCTCGCCCGCATGCGGTCATGACCTGCGCACATCTTGTTCTTGATCATGCAGAGATCCCGGGAGATCCCATGCCTTTTTCGCGCTATGACGTCGTCGTCGCCGGTGGCGGGCACAACGGCCTGGTCGCCGCCGCCTACCTCGCCCAGGCGGGCCGCCGCGTCCTGGTGCTCGAACGCCTCGGCCACGTCGGCGGCCTGGCAGTCTCCGCCCAGGCCTTCCCCGGCGTCGACGCCCGGCTGTCCCGCTACTCCTACCTGGTCAGCCTGCTGCCCACCAGGATCGTCAAGGATCTCGGGCTCGGCATCGAACTCCGCCACCGCCGCTTCGCCTCGTACACGCCTCTCGGCGGCACCGGACTTCTCATCGACAACGGCGACGAGGGACGCACCGCCGCGTCGTTCGCCGCCGTCACCGGAGGTGACAAGGATCTCCAGGCCTGGCGCCGCTTCTACGCCATGACGGCGCACGTCGCCCGGCGCGTCGCGCCGACCATGCTCGAACCCCTCAGGGACCGTACGGCGCTGCGCCGCACCGTCGGCGAGGACGAGGCGTGGCGGGACCTGTTCGAGCGGCCCATCGGCGAGGTCGTCGACGAACGCTTCGCCGACGACACGGTTCGTGGAGTGGTCCTCACCGACGCCCTCATCGGCACCTTCGCCGACCCCGCGACGGACCTGCTGGCCAACCGCTGCTTCCTCTACCACGTGATCGGCGACGGCACCGGCGACTGGAACGTCCCGGTCGGCGGGATGGGCGCGGTCTCGGCCGGGCTCACGGACATCGCCCTGCGTGCCGGTGCCGAGATCCACACCGGCGCGGAGGTGGTCGCCATCGACCCCTCGGGCGAGGTGACCTTCCGCGACTCCCTCGGCGAGCATGCCGTACAGGCCGGTCACGTCCTGGCCAACCTGCCGCCCGCCGTGCTGGCCCGCCTGCTGGGGGAAGCGCCCGACCGGCCGGAGGGCGCCCAGCTCAAGGTCAACATGGTGCTGTCCCGGCTGCCCCGGCTCAAGGATCCGGGGGTCGGCCCGGCCGATGCGTTCAGCGGCACGTTCCACATCAACGAGGGCCGCGACCAGCTGGCCGCCGCGTACGCGAAAGCCGTACAGGGGCTGATTCCCGAGCTGCCGCCCGCCGAGGTGTACTGCCACTCGCTCACCGACCCGTCGATCCTCGGCCCCTCGCTGCGGGAATCCGGCGCGCACACGATGACCCTGTTCGGGCTGCACATGCCCGCCAGGCTGTTCAGCCGACCCGGTGCCAAGGAAGAGGCGGTGCGCCGTACGATCGCGTCGATCGACAGCGTGCTCGCCGAGCCGATCGAGGGGTGTCTGTTGCGCGCGCCCTCGGGAAAGCCGTGCCTGGAGGCCAAGACGCCCCTCGACCTGGAGGACGAGGCCGGGCTGCCCGGCGGCCACATCTTCCACCGCGACCTCGCGTGGCCGTTCGCCGAGCCGGGCGACGAGGGACCGTGGGGCGTGGAGACCCGGCACGAGCGGATCCTGCTGTGCGGAGCCGGGGCGCGCCGCGGCGGCGGCGTCAGCGGCATCCCCGGCCACAACGCGGCGATGGCGGTCCTGGGGCGTATTTGACATCCTCCCCCGTCTGAAGGCGGGGGATTCCAACCGTTGCTACGCCGCTGAGGGGAGGTCGGGTTGAGGTTCGCGGTTCACCGGCTCCGGCAACCCGGGGCCTCCCCGCGCAGACACGGCATGCCCTGCCGCGTGTCGGATGTTGCGTGCCGCGTTCACGTCGGCGTTGCAGGCGTATCCGCAGGACCGGCACCTGAAGGCGGCTTGGCTCTCGCGCGCCTCCCGGTCCACGATCCCGCACGCCGAGCAACGCAGGCTCGTATACGCGGGGTTGATCTTTATGACCCGTCCGGGTGCTTTCTGCTCCAGCCGGGCGACGAGCCGCCCCCACGCGTTGGCGAGGATGCCCCGGTTGAGCCCGGCCTTGGCTCGGACGTTCCGGCCCGGAGCCTCACGCGTGCCCTTCGCGGACCCGGTCATGTTCTTGACCTTCAGGTCTTCGACGGCGATCATGTCGAAACGCCTGGCCAGAGCCTTCGAGGTCTTCTCGGCCCAGTCTTTACGCCGGTCCGTCTCGCGAGCCTTCAGCTTTGCGATGGCGGCTTTCACCTTGGCACGCCGGTTGGATCCGCGCTTGGCGCGGGCCAGCTTGCGCAGGAGCCGCAGCAGGCGCGTCTTCTCCGCGTCACGCAACGCCGGGACGTTCAGCAGTTCACCGGTGGACAAGGCTGCCGATACTGCGACGCCTCGATCAATCCCGACGACCTCACCCCTACCGGGGCCGTCGACCGGCTGGGGGATCACAGCGAACGCGACATGCCAGCGCCCCGCACGGTCGCGGGTCACCCGAAACGACTTCACACCGTCCGGGACAGCGCGGGACCAGCGCAAACGGATCCATCCGACCTTCGGGATCTTCACCTCGCCGACGTTCCGCGACAGACGGCGAACGTCCCCGTCCTTGACGGCGACGATCCGGAAACCGTCGCCCTGCCCGCGCTTACGCCACGTCGGCCTGCGGTGCGTCTTGCCGAAAAAGTTCGCCATGGCCTGCGCGAAGTCCTTCAACGCCTGCTGCTGCACCACGACCGACCCGGCGCGCAGCCAATCGAACTCGGCGCGGGCCTGGGTGAGCTGCCTGCATTGCTCGGCGAATCCCGGCGCGGTCTCGCGTCCCGGCCGCCAGTGGGCGTGCTGCTCGACGGCGAGGTTCCACACGAACCTCGCCTGCGCGCAGTGCTCCAGCAACGCCGCCTCCTGGGCAGGCGTCGGCTGGAGACGGAAACGGGACACGACGCCAGTCTGGCAGTTCAACGGCGTCATGATTCGTCTTTCATTTCATCTGCCGGAAGACCTGTACGCCCAGGTGACGGCAGCCGCGAACGCCGCCACCGTTTCGGCCAACGCCGAAATCCAGTACCTGATCGAGAGAGGGCTCACCTATGACGGACGCTCCGCGCCAGAGGCCGCCCCGCCGCGGAAGAAGTCCGGATTCCTCCCCGGCCTGAAGGCCAGGGCTTCCTCCGGAGATTCCGGTGACGGGTCCCGGGCGTTCTCAGGTGATTTTCAGCCTTGTACGGCCGCCCCTCTCATGCGGCTCTCATCACATCTGGTTACGTTGTGACCGTGAGTGGATCTGAGGGTGAGGCAGCCCGGCTGCTGGTGGTCGACGACGAGCCCGCGCTGCGGGAGGCGTTGCAGAGCAGCCTGGAGTTCGAGGGGTACAGGGTCGACACCGTCGCCGACGGGATGACCGCCCTCGACCAGCTGGAGCGGCAGCCGTACGACGCGGTGCTCCTGGACGTGATGATGCCGCGCCTGGACGGCCTCACCACGTGCCGGCGGCTCAGGGCGGGCGGCAACCACATCCCCGTGCTGATGCTGACCGCGCGCGACGCCGTCGGCGACCGCGTGTCCGGGCTCGACGCCGGAGCCGACGACTACCTGGTCAAGCCGTTCGAGCTCGACGAGCTCCTCGCCCGGGTGCGCGCCCTGCTGCGCCGCAGCGCGCTGGCCGCCCCCGCCCCGGGCTCCGACAGCGTGCTCGCCTTCGGCGACCTGCGGATGGACACCACCACCCGCGAGGTCACGCGCGGCGACCGCGCCCTCGATCTGACCCGTACGGAGTACCTCCTGCTGGAGCTGTTCCTCACGCACCCGCGCCAGGTGCTCACCCGCGAGCAGATCCTCAGCGAGGTGTGGGGTTTCGACTTCGAGCCGTCCTCCAACTCCCTCGACGTCTACGTCATGTACCTGCGCCGCAAGACCGAGGGCACCGGCGAGCCGCGCCTGATCCACACCGTCCGCGGCGTCGGCTACGTGCTGAGAGCCTCCTCGTGAAGAAGCGCCGGTCCCTCCGCTCCCGGCTCACCCTGGTCATCGCCATGGCGGTGGCCCTGGCCGTCGCCTTCTCCGCCGGAGCGTGCTGGATCTTCGTCCGCAACGAGATGCGGAGCCAGATGGTCGAGTCGCTCGAACGGCTCATACCGCGCGGAGTGGCCGATGCGCTGGAGCGGTGCGACAGCGGCGCGCCGCCGCCGACCGCCGGATTCTGGGGCCCCGGCTCGGAGTTCGGCGGCTGGGAGGTCATCCGGGCCGACGGCACCGTCTGCGCCGGCACGTCGGACGTGGTCGCGGTGACCGAGCAGGAGAAGAAGCTCGTCACGTCCGGCGGGCGGCCGATACTCCGCGACGCGGTCACCAAGGGCGACACCTCCGTTCTGGTCTACACCCAGAAGTACGCCCCCGGACCCGAGTTTCGAGGGGGTCTGCCCGGCCAGCTGAAGCCGCCTCCGGATGTCGAGGTGAGCGAGCCGCTGGCGATCACGGTGTTCCGCTCCACGGAGGAGATGGACAGCGCGCTGGGAGGGCTGGGTCTGGTTCTCGGCGCCGTCACCGCGATCGGCGTGCTGGGCGCCGCCCTCGTCGGCCTCTGGCTGGCCCGTACGGCACTGCGTCCCGTGGAACGCCTCACGAGAGCCGTGGAACACGTCGCCAGGACCGAGGACCTCGCGGTGCGGATCCCCGTCGAGGGCACCGACGAGATCGCCCGGCTGAGCAGGTCGTTCAACACGATGACCACCGCGCTGTCCAGCTCGCAGGACAGACAGCGGCAGCTCGTCTCCGACGCGGGCCACGAGCTGCGGACGCCGCTGACCAGCCTGCGTACCAACATCGACCTGATGCTCCGCAGTGAGAACACCGGCCGCGCGCTGGAGCCGGAGGCCAAGCGCAGGCTGCTCTTCAACGTCAAGGAGCAGTTCGAGGAGATGTCCAGCCTCATCGGCGACCTCCTGGAGCTGTCCCGGAGCGCCGAGACCGGGGCGCTGTCCAGCGACATCGACTTCCACGACGTCGTCGCGGCCGCTGTGGAGAGGGCCAGGCGGCGCGGCCCCGGCCTGCACTTCGACGTGGACCTTCAGCCGTGGCAGGTGCACGGCGACGCCAGGGGCCTGCAGCGGGCGGCCGTGAACGTGCTCGACAACGCCGTGAAATTCAGCCCCTCGGGTGGCATGATCACCGTGCGGCTGAAGGAGGGCGTGCTGACGGTCCGCGACCAGGGGCCCGGCATCTCCGAGGAGGAGCTGCCGTACGTTTTCGAGCGGTTCTGGCGGTCCCCGTCCGCGCGCAGCCTGCCGGGCTCCGGCCTCGGCCTGGCCATCGTGTCGCAGGCCGTAAGGGACGCCGGGGGAGACGTGACCCTCGAAAACGCCGCCGGCGGTGGCACCTTGGCGACGATCACCCTCCCCGGCAAGTCGTAGTCGCCCGCGGGAGTTCCTCGGGAGTCCTGGAGGCGCCGGATTGGGCGACGTTCACCCTGCTCGGCAGGTCGTGGTCGCCGGTCGGGGCGCGTGGTTGCCCTACCACCCGCGGTTGGGCGCCACGTCTGAGCTGCGAAATCTTGCCTCCACGGTGAAAGCCCGGGGGAAAGAAACCGGTCCGGGAGGCCTGATTCTCACCCGACGTTAATGATCGCCTAAGGCTTGTCCCATGCCGGCGGCCGAACGTTGGGGCATGAGCATCGCGACGGTCACCCCGCCTCCGGCTGAGGCGTCCAGAAGGACTCGCCTCGTGGAGGTCGTGGTCCCTGTCTACAACGAGCAGCGCGTGCTGGCCGAGAGCATCCGGCGGCTGCACGCCTATCTGACCCGAAATCTCCCGTACGGCTTCCGCGTCACCATCGCGGACAACGCCAGCACGGACCTCACCTGGCAGATAGCCGACGAGCTGTCCCGCGAGCTGCCGCACGTGCGTGCCGTACACCTGGAGGAGAAGGGCCGGGGGCGGGCGCTTCGGCGGGTGTGGGAGGCCAGCGACGCGGATGTCGTCAGTTACATGGACGTCGATCTGTCGACCGATCTGGACGCGTTCCTGCCGTTGGTGGCGCCGCTGCTGAG
>JBIOWF010000031.1:0-2764 GCA_044868295.1 Microtetraspora sp.
ACGAACGTGCCGCGGATCGACGAGGCGATCAGGACCGGGCACAGGCAAGGCCCGAAGCAGCCCTTCTGGAACCGGGCGTCCTTGTTGAGACGGTAGACCGCCGCCGTGGCCGTAGTGGTTTGGGCGCTCGCTGCGTGGGTCCCTAAGAGCAGGAGTCCCGTGAGGATCGCGAATATCCGCATGGTTCGTTTCAGCGTGGTGCGAAGCTCGGGGGTGTGTAATGAGCGGGGCATGGCCTGACCTCCTTACGGAGTTGGATGGAAGAGGCTAACTCCGCGGCAATCGCCGAGTCAAGGTGGCGGGGTTTCCGAGCGGTTCAGGCCGCAGCGTGGACTGCACCCCTCACCAGCGGTCGTAGGCGGGGTGTCCCGGCTTGACGGCGACGAAGACGCCCCGGCAGGTGGCGCACACCTTGCCGCCGGACTCGAGCGTCGCCTCCACGACCACCCGGTCGCCGGTCGACTCGACGGGACGTGCGCGCAGCGTGACCGGACCTGCACTCGGAGCCGGCTTGAGAAGCTCGACGCTGTATTGGGCCGTGACGGTCGACGGGGGCTTTGAGGCTCCGCTGCGGCGCATGAGATGGTAGGCAGCCGTCCAGTTGCTGTGGCAGTCGAGCAGCGTGCCGACGATCCCTCCGCTGAGCATCCCGGGAAAGGCCTCGTGATGCGGCTCGGGGGTCCAGGTCGCCACCACCTCGTCCCCGACCGGCCGGCTCTTGACGCGCAGTCCGCGGGCGTTCGCCGGCCCGCAGCCGAAGCAGGTACCTAGGGGCCAGTACCTGTCCTGGAGATTCTCCTCGGTCATCGTGCGAGTCTAGCACGCGCCGCCGGGTCGCCATGCGGGGAATCAGGCCGCGAGGTTGATCGCGCAGGGCGTGCCGGGTAGACTCCTGACACGATGAAGGTCGTCCTGTTCGACATCGACGGAACGCTGGTCACGACCGGCGGCGCGGCTCGCGCTGCGTTCACGCGCGCCCTGTCCGAGGCCGCTGGCCGGCCGATCCGACCGGACGGGTACTCTTTCTCCGGCCGCACCGACCCGCAGATCGCGCGCGATCTCCTGCTGGCGAACGGTCTCGAGGGGGCGGCGCTCGAGGCCGCCGTCCCGGAGAGCATCCGTCTCTACCTGCACTATTTCGCGGACGAGTTGCCGCGCACGCCCGGCGGGCGCATGCTGCCAGGCGTCCGGGAGCTCCTGCAGGCGCTCGCCGCGCGGCCCGACACACGTACGGCTCTCCTGACGGGAAACGTGGAGGCCGGGGCGCGCTTGAAGCTCGGCCACTTCGATCTCACGGGGTTTTTTGAGTTCGCGCTCAGCTGTTTCGGGAGCGATGACGCCGATCGCTACCGGCTGCCGGCGCTCGCCCTCGCGCGGGCTCGCAGCGTGCTGGGGGCCGGGCTCTCCGGACGCCAGCTGGTGGTGGTGGGGGACAGCGAGCACGACGTCCTGTGCGGGCGGTTCGTGGGGGCGCGCTCGGTGGCCGTGGGCACCGGTTGGACCCCGTACGCGACGCTACAGGCCCTGGGGCCGGACGTGCTCCTGGAAGACTTGTCGGATACGTCGCGCGCACTCGCCGCGATTCTGGAATAGTCGTGGGGCGGGGCGGGCTTCAGGTCCGGTGGGACTGGCGCGAGGCGGCGTGGAAGTAGGCCTTGTAGAAGTGGTAGCTCATGAGGCAGAACGGCACGCACAGAAAAAGGACCTCGGCCCCGAGGTGTCGGCGCAGCATGGTGAGCAGGACCACGAGCGATCCGCCGCCCAGCTGACCGGTGATCGTCCAGGAGTACTTCTCGTACCAGACGCGGAAAGGTGGAACCTGCTGCTCCCATCCGACCGCGAGTGAGACCAGTCCCGTATTGATGACGAACAGGACGAGCACGGCGAGCAGCAGCGCCACCAGGGAGGCCGGGGAGCTGACGTCGCCGGTCCGTCCGCCGGCGGTGTTGAACACGAGCCCGCTGAGCCAGGCCGCCAGACTCATGTTGCCGAGGTTGAAGGCCGCCTTGTGGAGCGGCAGCCGGGGACGGCTGACGATAAAGAAGTAGATCATGCTGACCGCGGCCAGGATCACCGCCTGGCGCGGACCGAACAGGACGATCGCCGCCAGGATGAACGGCTGCAGCGTGGAGATCCTGGCGTTCTGACCCAGGTTCAGCGTGTGCGGCGCGGCGATGCAGGCGAAGACCAGCAGCAGCAGGAAGTCCGGGTTGAGGCGGGCCGTCAGCGTCACCAGGAGGGCGCCCACGTCACTTCCCCCCGCCCCAGATCGCCCCCTCGTTGGCGACCGTGCCGTTCGTGGACGAGAGCGAGGAGGGCTTCCCGCCCCAGATCGCGCCGGAGCCGGTCACCAGGTTATTGTCGACGATCGACAGGCTGCCGCCGTTCCCGCCCCAGATCGCCCCGTAGTTCGAGATGATCGACAAGGGAACGGAGGTCAGTGAGAATCCCAGAGCGCTTCCTTTGCCGCCGCCCCAAATCGCCCCCATCGGCCAGGTCGGGTCCCACAGGATCGCGGTGTCCTGCAGGTACACGCCCCCGTCGATCCCGGCCAGGGCGGCCGGCGAGTTGGCCGTCCGGGCGTACCCGGTCGCATTGACGGCAGCGTAGGCGTCGAGGTAGCCGGCGCCGGTCTCGAACACGAGGCGTCCGTCCTTGACGGCCGACTTCATCAGCCGGGCCTTCACCGTCGCGGGGTTGAGAGTCGGTTCCTTCTGGATCATGAGGGCCGCGGTGCCGGCCACCATCGGCGCGGCCATCGAAG
>JBIOWF010000032.1:0-2606 GCA_044868295.1 Microtetraspora sp.
CGTCGCGCCCGGCGTCTTCCCAGCCGAGCGGCCACACGTCCCGGCTGACTCGGCCCCGCGCCCCGGGGACGAACGCCGGCGTGCGCGCCGCGTAGGCCGCGAATGCCCACCCGAAGCGCTGCGCGAGTTCCCGGTCCTCGCGACGGCCCTGGCGCACATACATGACGATCAGCACCGGCGCCATTAGGAGCGTCGGGAGCGTCGGCCACATCAGGTTGAAGGCGCTGACGATGAGGATGAGCCCCAGGTACTGCGGGTGCCGGAGCCGGCGATAGACCCCCCCGGTCACGAGGCCGTCGCAGGCACGGTAGACCGCGGCCCAGCCCACCGCGAGCAGGCCGAGGCCCGCCCCGATGAGGACGGTGCTGATCGCCATGACGGCGAACACGCCCCACCGGAGCGGAAGCAGCCCGAGCCGGTCGAGGGCGAACGCCCAGAGGTGGCTCTCGTTCATCCCGAAGGCCGTGGCGGGAAGGCCGAGCGCCGGCGCCAGCAGGTAGATCGTGAGCGGCACGCCGAACATTTCCGTGAACAGCGAGATCAAGAAGGCCGCGTAGACCCCGGCGCTCCGCCACTCGGCCACCCGACGTGGCCGGGCGAAGCCGAGAAGGAACGCGAGGAAGATCGCCGTGACGACGAGGACCTCGCGCCAGTCCCCGTACCAGGCCTGGAACGGCACGTTGTGAGATCCCGGGCCGTCCCAGATCGTGTCGATCGCGGTCTTGGCGACCACGAGGAGCACGAGAGTCACGAGCCCCCAGCGAGCGACCCACCAAAGGCGTGTCTGAGTGTCCACGGCGATTCTCCCGTCTACTCCGGTGTAGCGGCCCGCCGGACCTCGTGGAGCAGCCGCTCCACGTGATCGCCGAACTCCCGGTCGATGCGCCTGACCTGGATCCGGCCGACGCGGTCGATCACGACGTAGCCGAGGTCGGCCATCTCCATCCCGTCCCCCTTCATGCCGTAGGGCCGGATGATCTCCATCCGCGGATCGGACAGGATCGGGAAGCTCAGGCGGTACTGTTCCGCCACCTGCCGCGCCTGCTCCGGCGGATCGATGCTGACCGCGAAGACCACCGCGCCCGCCGCCGCCAGCTCCGGGAGTCGCTGCTGCAGCTTCACGAGCTGCGTGGTGCACATCCCTCAGGTCCCGACCATGTAGAAGGCCAGCACGACCGGCTGCTTCCCCCGGAACTCCTCCAGCCGGACCGTCTGGCCCGTTGAGGCCGGCAGGGCGAAGGCGGGGGCGACGTCAGTGGGACGACCCTGCCATCGCGTGTAGCCCCAGCTGGCCGCGAGGCCGAACAGCACCAGGATCAGGGCGACGGCCACTCGCCGGCGCGAGCGCCGCGACATCCCTCGCCGCAGCGGCTGTGCCGGCCGGGCTCGGGTGGCGTCCTGTCTGCCTCTGCGACTCATGGGTCCCTCCCCTCAGGCCGGCCGCGCCGGCTCGCGGAGGAGCGTCCGCAGATTGCGGCGGAGGCGGTCCAGCGACGCGTCGTCGTCAAGGAGGTGATAGGCGCGGATCCGGGCCCGCCGGTCGACCAGCACGAAGCGCGAGCTGTGCATGACGAGCCCCTTCGAGCCATGGGTGGCGAGGGCCGGGGCCGGCGCGAGCCACCGGAAGATGGCGCCGGTCTGGGGCGGGTCGTCGGGATCGACGACGCCCAGCCGGAAGCCCTCCGTCGCCAGGCGATAGATTGCGCGCTTGGCGCCGGTCAGGAACCACCATCGGACCGGATCGGCGCCGTAGCGCTCGGCATAGGCCGCCAGCACCGCCGGGGTGTCGCGCTCCGGGTCGACCGTGATCGAGACGAAGACGAGATCAGGCTCGGCCGTGAACTCGGCCTGGAGCCGGGCGACGCGCGCGCTCTGGAGCGGGCACGTCTCGGTGCACTGCGTGTAGATGAAGGTGGCAAGCCAGACCTTGCCGCGGAGATCGGCCCGGGTCACCGGGCGCCCGCTCCGCTCCGTGAGCGCGAAGTCGGGCACCTCGCCATACGTCCCCAAGGTCTCCAGCGCTCCCTGCGACGGGTCCGCTCCCGAGAAGCGACCGAACAGCCCACCGCCGTGATTCCCGAGCGCCATGAACGTCCCGACCGCGCCCACGCCGGCCAGGTGCAGAGCGACGATGCCCCAGAGCCAGCCACGCTTCGAACGGAGAAGGCGGCCTATCACGGGAGTCCGAGCGCGGGGGCAGGCTCGGCTCCGATGGGGCGAGGGCCGTCAGGCCGAGCGCGATGGCAGGGAGTCACGCGGTGCCCACTCCTCGGGGTCTTAGCCGATCCGGGCCAGCATGATCATCCCGCCATCCATGTGCATCGGCTTGTGGCAGTGGAAGAACCAGTCCCCGGCGTTGTGGGCGGTGAACTCGAGCACCACCGCGCCCATGTGCGGCTCGACGTCGACGCTGTCCTTCACGAGCGGCCGGGCGGAGCGGGCGCCGTTGACGGCGAGCACCTTGAAGGACTGACCGTGGAGGTGCATCGGGTGCGCCTCCATGCTGTGGTTGACGAACCGGACCCGAGCCAGGTCGCCCCGACGCAGGCGCAAGAGATCCGTCTGGGGGTACTGTTTCCCGTTGATCGTCCAGACGTCCGAGCCCA
>JBIOWF010000033.1:0-45956 GCA_044868295.1 Microtetraspora sp.
GCATCGGCCTGCCCAGCGCCGCCGCCAACCTGGCGCGCCGGACCTCCGTGCCCGACCTGGTGCTGATCTACGAGTCGGGGACGCTGGGTTCCAAGCCTGTACGGCTGCCGCTGTCGATCGGCGACGGTGAGCTGGCCGACACGGCGGACGCCGTGGTGTCGGTGCCGGAGATCTTCAACTACTGGCTCCAGGCGGGCCGGATCGACGTCGGCTTTCTCGGCGCCGCGCAGGTCGACCGGTACGCCAACATCAACACCACCGTCATCGACCGCGGCCCGGACCGCTCCGAGGGGCGGCTGCCCGGCGCCGGGGGAGCGCCCGAGATCGCCGCGAGCTGCGGGAAGGTGCTGATGGTCCTGCGCCACTCTCGCCGCAACTTCGTGGAGAAGCTGGACTTCGTGACGACGGTCGGCCACGGCTCCGGCCCTGGCGACCGCGAACGGCTCGGCCTGCTCGGCGCCGGCCCGGTCGCCGTGATCACCGATCTCGGCGTCCTGCGCCCCGATCCCGCGACCGCCGAGCTGACGCTCACCGAGGTGCATCCCGGCGTGACGGTCGAGCAGGTGCGGGAGGCGACCGGCTGGCAGCTGAAGGTCGCCGACGAGGTCGGCGTCACCGCGCCCCCCGAGGACTCGGAACTGGCCGCGCTGCGCGAACTGAAGGGGGCCCGATGACCGGCGGGAACAACACTGGAGGGACCTCATGAAGGACGTGTACGTCGTCGACGCCGTGCGGACCCCGATCGGCAAGTACGGCGGCGCGCTGGCCGGTGTGCGGCCGGACGACCTGGCCGCGCACGTGATCAGGACTTTGGTGGGCCGCACTCCGGATCTCGACCCGTCCCGCGTCGACGACGTCGTCTTCGGCAACGCGAACGGCGCGGGCGAGGAGAACCGCGACGTCGCCCGGATGGCCGGCCTGCTCGCCGGGCTGCCGGTGTCCGTGCCGGGCACGACCGTCAACCGGCTCTGCGGATCGGGCATGGAAGCCGTCATCCAGGCCTACCGCGCCATCGCCGTGGGCGACGCGTCGGTGGTGATCGCCGGGGGCGTGGAGTCGATGAGCCGCGCCCCGTGGGTGCTGCCCAAGCCCGAGCGCGCATTCCCCGCCGGCCACCAGCAGCTGGCGTCGACGACGCTCGGCTGGCGGCTGGTCAACCCGCGGATGCCCGCCGAGTGGACCGCCGCCCTGGGCGAGGGAGCCGAGCTCGTCGCCGACCGGTACGGCGTGACCCGCGACGACCAGGACGCTTTCGCGCTGGCCAGCCACGAGAAGGCCGCCCGGGCGTGGAAGGACGGGGTCTACGACGGCGAGGTAGTGCCGGTGGGAGGCCTGGAACGGGACGAGTGCATCCGCGAGGACACCTCACTGGAGGCGCTCGCCCGCCTTAAACCGGCCTTCCGAAAGGAGGGCTCGGTGACCGCGGGGAACTCCTCGCCGCTGAACGACGGAGCCGCGGCTCTGCTGCTCACCGGCGAGAGCGGGCTCGCCTCGCTCGGCCGTGAGCCGCTCGCCAGGATCCGGGCGTCCGCCGTCACCGGGGTCGAGCCGCAGTACTTCGGCATCGGCCCCGTCGAGGCCGTCGTCCGCGCTCTCGGACGAGCGGGCCGTGGATTCGCGGATCTGCTGACCTTCGAGCTCAACGAGGCGTTCGCCGCGCAGGCGCTGGCCTGCCTGGGGGAATGGCCGGAGCTCGACCCGGCCATCGTCAACCCGCGCGGCGGCGCGATCGCCGTCGGTCACCCGCTGGGCGCGTCCGGAGCCAGGATCACCGGCGCGGTCGCGCACCAGCTGGCCGCCGCCGGGTCCGGCGTCGGGCTCGCCGCCCTCTGTATCGGTGTGGGCCAGGGCCTCGCCCTCGTCCTGGAACGTTGAGGAGCCCCACATGACGACGAAACCCGAACCGGCCACGCAGGCGGACATCGACGCGGAGATGGCCGAGATCCGCGAGGCCGCCGCCAAGGCACTGGCCGACGGGGCTCCCGAGCGGCACCAGCCGCGGCGGGACTACCCGCCCTACCGCAGCACCGCGCTGCGCCATCCCAAGCGACCGCTGGTGGCCGCCTCGGAGGCGTTCACGGAGCTGCGCGGCCCCGTGTTCGGCGTGACTGACGTGACCGAGCTCGACGCCGACCTGACCCGCCACCACCCGGGCGAACCCCTGGGGGAGCGGATCGTCGTCACCGGACGGGTCGTCGACCGGAACGGCCGCCCGGTGCGCGGCCAGCTCGTGGAGATCTGGCAGGCCAACGCCGCAGGGCGATACGCCCACAAACGCGACCAGCACCCCGCCCCGCTCGACCCCAACTTCACCGGCACGGGCCGCTGCCTGACCGACGACGAGGGCCGCTACTCCTTCACCACGATCAAGCCCGGCGCGTACCCGTGGCGCAACCACGTCAACGCCTGGCGTCCCGCGCACATCCACTTCTCGCTCTTCGGCTCGGCTTTCGCGCAGCGGCTGGTCACGCAGATGTACTTCCCGAGCGACCCGCTGTTCCCGTTCGACCCGATCTTCAACGCGATCAGCGACGACCGGGCGCGGGAGCGGCTGATCGCCACCTACGACCATGACCTGTCCAGTCCGGAATGGTCCCTCGGCTACCGATGGGACATCGTCCTCGACGGCCCCACGGCCACCTGGATGGAGGAAGGCCGATGAGACCTCCGACACCCTCACAGACCGTCGGCCCGTTCTACGGCTACGCGTTGCCGTTCGCCGGCGGGGGAGACCTGGCCCCGCCCGGACATCCCGACACGGTTACCGTGCATGGTGTGGTGTACGACGGCGCGGGTCAGCCCATCCCTGACGCGCTGGTGGAATTCTGGCAGGCCGACCCCGCGGGGGGACTCGACGGCGGCCCCGGCTCGATGCGCCGCGACCCCGTCACCGGTGCCGCCGCCGGCCGCTCCGGCGTCGGATTCACCGGTTTCGCCCGTGTGGCCGTCGACGCCGACGGGCACTGGACGCTCCGCACCCTCCCGCCGGGCCCGGCCGCCGAGGGCGTGGCGCCGTACATCTCGGTCTGCGTGTTCGCCAGGGGCCTGCTGCTGCACCTGTTCACGCGCGTCTATCTCGAGGACAGCGCCACCGATCCGCTGCTCGCGTCCCTCGACGACGACCGCCGCGCCACGCTCGTCGCCCGGCCCGAGCCGTACGGCACCTATCGGTTCGACATCCACCTGCAGGGAAGCAAGGAGACGGTCTTCCTTGAGTTCCCCTGACGAATCGGGCGTCGGCGGCCGTCCCGGGAGCTCACCGGCGGGCGTGCCTCCGCTGTCCCGATCTAGGGACGCGGCTGCTGACGTGGGCCTGCTCGCGCCCGCCCGGGCGGGCTCCCCGGTCGAGGACGCGACCGGGGACGTCGCCGTGCTGCAGGCGATGCTGGACGCCGAGGCCGCTCTCGTCCGGGCCCAGGCCGCTCTCGGCCTCGTGCCCGGCGAGGTCGTCCGGGTCGTCGAGGAGTCGGCGGACGCCGGCCGGTACGACGTGCGCGACCTGGCGCTCCGCGCCCGCGCGGGCGGCAATCCGGTGATCCCTCTCGTCGGGGACCTCACCGCGGCCGTCGCCCGCCGTTCGCCCGAGGCCGCGCCCTACGTGCATCTCGGCGCCACCAGCCAGGACATCCTGGACACGGCGCTGATGTCCGTCGCGGCGAAGGCCCGTTCACTGATCGTCGCCGATCTCGACCGCACCACCACGGCTCTGGCCCGGCTCGCCGACGCGCACCGTGACTCCGTCATGCCGGGACGCACGTTGACCCAACACGCGGTGCCCACCACGTTCGGCCTGAAGGCCGCCGGGTGGCGCGACCTCGTCCTCGACGCCCGCGACCGGCTCCACGACGTCCGCCTCCCCGCCCAACTCGGCGGAGCGGCGGGCACCCTCGCCGCGATCCACGCGTACGCCGCGTCGCGCCTAGGCGGTGCTTCCGCCGGGCGGGGTGAGGCCTCTGGCGGGCAAGGTGGTGCTTCCGCCGGGCGGGGTGAGGCTTCCAGCGGGCAAGGTGGTGCTTCCAGCGGGCGGGGTGAGGCTTCCAGCAGACATGGTTCTGTCGGGCATGGTGACGGCGGCGTGGACGAGCGGGACCTCGGTGCGCGGCTGATCGGCCGTTTCGCAATGGAGACGGGCCTGGCCGAGCCGACGCTTCCCTGGCACGTGCTGCGCACTCCCGTCGCCGATCTCGGTACGGCTCTCGCCTTCACCGTCGCCGCCCTCGGCAAGATCGCGGCAGATGTGCTCGTCCTCTCCCGTACGGAGATCGGCGAGGTCGCGGAAGGCGCCGGCGGGGGGTCGTCGGCGATGCCGCACAAGAGCAACCCGGTCCGGGCCACGCTCATCGCGGCCGCCGCCCGGCAGGCCCCGGCGCTCGCCGCGGTCCTGCTGGACTCGCCGGTCGCCGCGGACGAGCGGCCGCCCGGCGCCTGGCACGCCGAGTGGCAGCCCCTTCGTGAGCTGCTGCGGCTCGCGGGCGGTGCCGCCGCGAGCGGGGCCGAGCTGGTCGCGGGGCTGCGGGTCGACCCGGGCCGGATGCGCGCCAACCTCGATCTCACACGTGGCCTCGTCGTCGCCGAACGCCTCACCGCCTCCCTCACGCCACTGGTCGGGCGCAAGGAGGCCAGGCGGCTCGTCGAGCGGGCCTCCCACCGCGCCGCAGCCGAGGGTGTGAGCCTGGAGGACGCCCTGCGGGACGAGCCCGTGCCCCTCGCCAAGGAGGAGCTGCACGCCCTGCTCGACCCCGAGACCTACGTGGGCTCCGCCGGGCCTCTCATCGATCGGGCTCTCCGGCGCCAAGCCAAGCAGGCCAAGCAGGCCAAGCAGGCCAAGCAGGCCGAGGAGGCCGAGGAGGAGTGACGATGCCCTCTCGCGATCACACTGAAGGGACGGTCGGCCGGTGACACGGCTACTTCACCATCGCATCGACGGCCCGGACGGCGCTCCCGCGCTGATCCTCGGCCCCTCGCTCGGCACGTCGCTCGCCGTCTGGGACGCGCAGGTGCCCGTGCTCGCCCGCGACCACCGCGTCGTACGGTGGGATCTGCCGGGGCACGGCTCCTCCCCGGCCGAGCTGCTCACGCGGGGCTCGTCAGAGGGGCCTGCGGCCACGCCGGGATCGCGTGAGCCCGCCACCGAGATCTCGACGCGGGCCGTTGAGGGGCTTGCGGCCACGCCGGGATCGCGTGAGCCCGCCACCGAGATCTCGATGCAGGGCGTCGAGGGGCCGGTCGTACCGGCAGCCGACGCGCCCGCCGCCGGGCACGGGCCCGCCACGATCGCGGATCTAGCCCGGCTGGTCCTCGACCTGGCCGACCACCTCGGCATCGACCGTTTCGCCTACGCCGGGATCTCGCTCGGCGGCGCTGTCGGCACCTGGCTGGCCCTCCACCACCCGGACCGGGTCGACTGCCTCACGATGATCTGTTCCTCCGCGCATTTCGGCTCGGCCGAGGCCTGGCACGAGCGGGCGGCCCTGGTCCGCGCGAAAGGGACGGACCCGCTGGTCGAGGGCACGCGCAAGCGCTGGTTCAGCGCGGGATGCCGCACCGCCGACGCCGATACCGGAACCGGCACGAACACCGACGCTGGCACTGGCACTGGCACTGGCACTGGCAACAGCGTGGACACCGGCGCTGGCGCCGGGGCCGAAGGCGGTGCCGGGGCCGAGGCGGGCTCCAGTGGTGCCTGCTCCGGTCTTGGCGAGCCCGACCGGGCGGCCGCCCTGCTCGACGACCTGCGACGCGCGGACCCCGAGGGCTACGCGGCCTGCTGCGACGCGCTCGCCGCGTACGACATCCGGCCCGAGCTGGCCTCGATCACGGTGCCGACGCTGGTGATCGCCGGTCGGGAGGATCCCGCCACGCCCCCGGCGCACGCCCGCGAGCTGGCCGACGGCATTCCCGGCGCGAGCCTCGTCGAGATCGCGCACGCGGCCCACCTCGCCAACGTCGAGCGGCCCCGGCAGGTGCTCACCGCCCTGCTGGCCCATCTGGGACGCGACGCCGTACCGGACGAGGAAGCAACCGAACGCGCCCGGTATGACGCGGGGATGGTGGTGCGGCGTGCCGTGCTCGGCGACGAGCACGTCGACCGCGCCATCGCTAACACGACCGGCTTCACGGCCGACTTCCAGGACCTGATCACCCGCTACGCGTGGGGGGAGATCTGGACCCGGCCGGGGCTCGACCGGCGCACGCGCAGTTGCATCACCCTCACCGCCCTGGTCGCCGGAGGGCATCTGGAAGAGCTCGCCATGCACGTCAAGGCGGCTCTGCGCAACGGGCTCACGCCGGACGAGATCAAAGAAGTGCTGCTCCAGACCGCCGTCTACTGCGGCGTACCGGCCGCGAACGCCGCATTCGCCGTGGCCCGGCGCACCCTGCAGTCGAGCGAGACCTGGGACTCGAGGAGGACCTGATGCACACCACTGTCGCGATCATCGGAGCGGGGCCCGCCGGGCTGACGCTCGCCCGGCTGCTGCGCAACGCGGGCATCGGCTCGGTCGTGCTGGAACACCGCGACCGCGCCTACATCGAGCAGCGGCAGCGCGCCGGCATCCTCGAACAGGGCACCGTGGACATGCTGCGGGCGTGCGGCGCGGGTGAGCGGATGGACCGGCAGGGCCTCGTCCACCACGGCATCGAGCTGCGCTTCGACCGGCGCGGTCACCGGATCGACTTCCCGGGCCTCACCGGCGGGCGGTCCGTCATGGTCTACGCGCAGACCGAGATGGTGAAGGACCTCGTCGCGCTGCAGCTCGCGGAGGGCGGCCCGCTGCTGTTCGAGGCCCAGGCCGTCGCGATCGAAGGCCTGGACGACCAGCCGGTCGTCCGATTCACTCACGACGGACGTGAGCGGACCCTTACGGCCGATTTCGTGGTCGGCTGTGACGGCTTCCACGGCATCGCGCGTGCGGCCGTACCGGACAAGCGGACCTTCGAGCGGGAGTACCCGTTCTCGTGGCTGGGCATCCTGGCCGACGTCGCGCCCTCGTGCGAGGAGCTCATCTACGCGCACTCCGAGCGCGGCTTCGCCCTGCACAGCATGCGCTCCACCACGGTGAGCCGCCTCTACCTGCAGGTCCCGAACGGCACCGACCCCGGCGACTGGCCGGACGAGCGGATCTGGGACGAGCTGGACGCCCGGTTCGCGATCGACGGCGACTGGAAGCTGCAGCGCGGCCCGATCACCCAGAAGTCCGTGACTCCGATGCGGAGCTTCGTCACCGAACCCATGCGGTACGGCAGGCTGTTCCTGGCCGGGGACGCCGCGCACATCGTCCCGCCCACGGGTGCCAAGGGGCTGAACCTGGCCGTCTCGGACGTGATCATCCTGGCCCGTGCGCTGGAGAGCTGGAAGACCACGGGATCGACGGACCTGCTGGACGCCTACTCCGACACGTGCCTGCGCCGGGTCTGGCGGGCGGAGCACTTCTCGTACTTCATGACCACTCTGCTGCACCCCGACCCCCGCCAGAGCGACTTCGACACCCGGTTGCAACTGTCCCAGCTCCACCGGATCGCCGACTCACCGCACGCGGCCGCGGAACTGGCCGAGAACTACGTCGGCATTCCACTGGACTGAGGCCATCCGTTGCGGCGATGACCTCGGTGGTGTCGTTGGGCGACGACGGGTGGCGCGACAAGTCGCCGCCGGAGGTGCTGCCGACTTGGCGTCCTGCGCCGTAGATCCGTTGTCAGGTCTGCCAAGGACGGGTGACATCACGGGGTCGAGCTGGGGGAGCGGGAGAGGTGGTCGGCTTGGCGGATCGGCTCGGGCAGCCGGTAGGCCGGGGCGAGGCGGAGGATGTGGGCGCACGCGTTGTCGAGGCTGACACGGTGGCCTTGGGAGACGTAGACGGGTTTGACGCCGTGCTGGGTGCGCAGGGCGCGGCCGACGATGTCGTCGTCGTGGTGGATGGGGGCCCACGAGCCGCGTTCAGGCGCGGGGGCATCGTGGTGGCCGACGAAGGTGGTCTTGGCGACGCCGATCGTCGGCAGGCCTGTGAGCACGCCGAGATGGCAGGCCAGACCGAACCGGCGCGGATGCGCCAGGCCGTACCCGTCGCACACCAGTAACTCCGGCGCGACCCGGAGCGCCTCCAGGGCGGTCAGCAGCGGCGGCAACTCACGGAACGCGAACAGGCCGGGCACGTACGGAAACCGAGCACGCTCATGTGTGACCGCCTGGTCGACCACGTCGAGCGTGGCGGCGTCCAGGACGACGACGGCCGCGGTCAGGTCGTCACTGCCGGTCGCGTACGCGACGTCGAGACCGGCGACGTGCCGCACCGTGTCCGGTCCCGGATCGGTCAGATCCACGAGCGGCCGTAGCCGGTTCTGTACGGCTTCCGCCTCGGCGATCGTGGTCGGCCAGGGTGAGTCCATTTCTTGATTGTCCAGCTTCGGCATGATGTCAGGCACCGCGAGGGGCCGCGGCCTGGCGACATCCATCGCGTACGGCATCGACCAGGTCGAGCCGCTCCCTCACCCCGATGCGCGGTTCACAGCCGCCGGGAGCCTGGCAGGGTGCCGGTGAGGTCGGCCGACCTCGCCCCGGCGCTATCGCAGGGCATAGAGAGTGGCGCGGGCACGCCCCGCCCCTCACCACTACAGAAGCCCTCACCACTACAGAAGCCCTCACCACTACAGAAGGTGGATTCGTCCCTTAGTAGATCGGGACAAATTGGCTGATCAAAAATGGCTCTGTAGTCAAAAGGGGCGGGCGGGTGTTGATCACGCATCCCACGTTCGCGGCGCTTGTGCGTTCGTGGTGACCGCTCGACGCGGGTGTCGTCGGCGCCGACGAAGGTCAACCGAACCGGGCCGATCTTGCCGGGTTCCGGCGGTCACGGGTGATCTCTGAGCCGCGCCCGGGAGCAGCGGTCACGGCGGGGGCGGCCGGGAGTGGACGATACTGGGATTGAACCAGTGACCTCTTCCGTGTCAGGGAAGCGCTCTCCCGCTGAGCTAATCGTCCTTGCTGGGAAACCAGAGGTGGAGACGGGATTTGAACCCGTGTACGCGGCTTTGCAGGCCGCTGCCTCGCCTCTCGGCCACTCCACCGCGTGAAGCTCCGAGCGGAAGACGGGATTCGAACCCGCGACCCTCACCTTGGCAAGGTGATGCTCTACCACTGAGCCACTTCCGCGTGATCTGGCCTGACGGCCTCACGCGGAGAACATTAGCGAATCACGCCCCTACTCCCCAAATCAGCGTCCCACCGTGGCCTTGTAAGGAGCTAACATGCTAAACGGAAGTGACATCTAGAGTCTGAGAGAGTGGCAGCATGCGCGACAACGGAGTCGTGGAGATCGGGCCGGAGCCGCTGACCTTCGACGACGTCATCAAGGTCGCCCGGTACGGCACGCCGGTCCGGCTCACCGGCGATGCGATCGCGGAGATCGCCGCGGCCCGATCACGAATCGAGGAGCTCGCCGAAAGCGACACGCCCTCCTACGGTGTGTCGACCGGGTTCGGCGCGCTGGCGACCCGGCACATCGAGCCCTCGCTGCGCGCCCGGCTCCAGCGCAGCCTGGTCCGATCACACGCGGCCGGCTCGGGCCCCGAGGTGGAGACCGAGGTCACCCGCGCGCTGATGCTGCTGCGCCTGCACACCCTCGCCACCGGCCACACCGGCGTGCGCCCGAAGACCGCCAAGGTCCTGGAGAGCCTGCTCAACGCCGGCATCACCCCGGTGGTCCACGAGTACGGCAGCCTCGGCTGCTCGGGCGATCTGGCCCCGCTGTCCCACGTGGCCTTGACGATCATGGGGGAGGGCGTCGTCCGGGACGCCGACGGGCAGCTGAAGTCCGCGCCGGACGCGCTCAAGCAGCACGAGATCGAGCCCGTCGAGCTCGCCGCGAAGGAGGGTCTCGCCCTCATCAACGGCACCGACGGCATGCTGGGCATGCTCGTGCTCGCGATCCACGACATCACCAGGCTGCTGAAGACGGCCGACATCAGCGCCGCGATGAGCGTCGAGGCCCTGCTCGGCACCGACCGGGTCTACGCTGCCGACCTGCAGGCGCTGCGCCCGCACCCGGGCCAGGCCGCTTCGGCGGCCAACATGCGGGCCCTCCTGCGCGACTCGGGGATCATGGCCTCCCACCGCGACGACTCCTGCACCGTCGTCCAGGACGCCTACTCCCTGCGGTGCGCGCCCCAGGTCGCGGGCGCGGCCAGGGACACTGTCTTGCACGCGGCCACCGTCGCCACCTGGGAGCTCGCGAGCGCGATCGACAACCCGGTGGTGCTCGCCGACGGCCGGGTCGAGTCCAACGGCAACTTCCACGGGGCTCCCGTGGGGTACGTCCTGGACTTTCTCGCGATCGCGGTCGCCGACGTCGCCTCGATGTCCGAACGGCGGACCGACCGCATGCTGGACGTGGCGCGCAGCCACGGGCTTCCCGCGTTCCTGGCCGACGACCCAGGGGTCGACTCCGGGCACATGATCGCTCAGTACACCCAGGCCGCGATCGTGTCCGAGCTCAAGCGGCTGGCCGCCCCCGCGAGCGTCGACTCGATCCCGAGCTCGGCCATGCAGGAGGACCACGTCTCGATGGGCTGGTCGGCCGCCCGCAAGCTGCGCCGCTCGATCGACGGCCTGACCCGCGTGCTCGCCGTGGAGGTGCTCACCGCCGCGCGGGCCATCGATCTGCGCAAGCCGTACGAACCGGGGCCTGGAACGGGCGCGGTGGTCGGGCTGGTGCGCGAGTCGGTCTCCGGGCCCGGACCTGACCGGTTCCTCGCGCCGGAGATCGAAACGGTGGTCCAGCTGGTCTCCGGCGGCTCGATCGTCGCCGCCGCCGAGTCGGTCACGGGACCGCTGGCCTAGGCCTCTCGCAGGCGGTCAGGCTCGGACACCGTGGTCAGTAGCACCACGGTGTCCGACACGGCGTGCAGCCCGTGCCGCTTGTGCGGGACGGCGCACACCTGGCCGGCGTGGTACTCCTGCTCCTTGCCGCCGATGACCAGCCGCACCCTGCCGTGCAGGATGTGCAGGCTGGCCGCCGGTGGCGCGTCGTGCTCGGCCAGCTCCGAGCCGGTCGTCATGGCGATGAGAGTCTGCCGCAACGGCCCGTCGTGCAGGAAGACGCGCGCGCTCCGGCCCTGCTTCGCGGTGCGGGCCTTCTCCATGTGCTCCCGCGCGAGAACGTTGAGGTCGATCACGTGGGCCTTCAGCGCCAGTAGTTGTTGGCTGCGGCGATGGTCGAGAACTCGATCGCGACGACCTGGGCGACCGAGGTGATGCTGTCGGAGTCCGCCGCGTAGACCGATCGGGGCCGGGTGAGCACTTCCGAATCCGGCTGGATCGTATGGACCGTGTGCCGCGCTATCAGCACGGCCAGTGCCCGGCCGTCCTCGGGGCTCGCGGTGATCAGCGAGTTGCCTGGCACGAGTTCCATCGCGGCTCCTTGTCCGGTCACGGCGACTGCACCGTGAAGTCGTACTACAACGCAGCGTAACAATCGGTGCGTCCGGACACGGGAGCCGGGTGGGCGGGTCCGGCACCCCGGCCACAATGGATATGTGCACGACGCTTTCGCCCATATAGGTGGTTATCTGGCCACCGGGTTACGAGATATGACAACCGACCTGGCGGCCCTCGACGGATCCGGCTGGTGGGCCGTCGTGGTCGGCTACGAGGGCAAGGTCACGTGCGCGCGTTTCGACGAGGTACGGCCGGCGCCGCTGCCACGTGCGCAGGACCGGTGGCGCGGGCCGGCGATCGAGGAGTGGCGCAGCTCGCTCGACCAGGCGGGCTACGAGGACGGCGTGCGGCGGATCAGGGACTACATCGAGCAAGGGGAGGTCTACCAGGCCAACCTGTGCCGGGTGCTGTCGGCGCCGTTGCCGGGCCGGCCTGATCCGCTGGCCCTCGCCGTACGGCTGGCGCGGGGAAACCCGGCTCCGCACTCGGCGGTGATCGGCGTTCCCGGGCTGACGGTGATTTCGGCGTCCCCGGAGCTGTACCTCTCGCGGAGCGGCGGCGTCGTCGAGTCCAAGCCGATCAAGGGAACCGGCGTGACCGCCGCCGACCTGCTCGACAAGGACTACGCCGAGAACGTGATGATCGTCGATCTCGTGCGGAACGACCTGGGCAGGGTCGCCGAGGTCGGGACGGTCTCCGTCCCGTCGTTGTGCGAGGTGGAGGAGCATCCGGGGCTGGTGCACCTGGTCTCGACGGTGCGTGCCCACCTGCCCGGCGAGGTCGGCTGGCCGGAGCTCTTCGCCGCGACCTTCCCGCCGGGCTCGGTGACCGGAGCCCCCAAGTACTCGGCCCTCCAGATCATCAATGAACTCGAACCCGAGCCGCGAGGGCCGTACTGTGGGGCGGTGGGCTGGGTCGACGCCGACCGGCGCGAAGCCGCGCTGGCCGTCGGCATCCGCACGTTCTGGATCGAGCACGAGGCGATCCGGTTCGGCACGGGAGCGGGAATCACCTGGGGCTCGGATCCTCGGCGGGAGTGGCACGAGACCGAGCTGAAAGCGGCCCGGCTCATCGGACTCGCATCACGGACGGAGAGGTAGATGGCTGTACCTGTTTGGGTAAATGGAGAGTTGTTCGAGCCGGAAAAGGCTGTCGTGTCGGTCTTCGACCATGGGCTGATGGTCGGTGACGGCGTCTTCGAGACGATCAAGTGCGTGAAGGGCGAGTCGTTCGCCCTCACCCGGCACCTGGACCGGCTCGCGCTCTCCGCCAAACGCATGGACCTTCCGGCGCCCGACCTGGCGGCGATCGCCGACGGCGTACGGCAGTGCCTCGCGGCGGCGCCCACGTGGCCGCTGGGCCGGATCAGGATCACCTACACCAGCGGGCCGGGCCCTCTCGGGTCCGACCGCGGCTCCGAGGGCACGAACACGATCATCATCGTGGGCGAGCAGAAGCAGTTCCCGCCGACCGCGAACGTCACCGTCGTGCCGTGGCCGCGCAACGAGCGGGGCGCGCTGACCGGCGTCAAGAGCACGTCGTACGGCGACAACGCCAAGGCTCTCGCGTACGCGAAGGAGCGTGGCGGCGGCGAGGCGATCTTCGAGAACCTGGCCGGAAATCTCTGCGAGGGCACCGGCAGCAACATCTTCATCGTGCGCGGCGGCCGCCTGCTGACCCCGACGCTGGCCGCCGGCTGCCTGGCCGGGGTGACCCGGGCGCTGGTCCTGGAGTGGTGCGACGGCGCGGAGGAGGATGTGCCGATGTCCGCGCTCTACGAGGCCGAGGAGGCGTTCCTCACCTCGTCGACCCGGGATGTACAGCCGATCCACCTGGTCGACGGCAAGGCCCTGCCGCAGGCGCCCGGTCCGGTCACCGCCGCCGCCATCAAGGCCTTCGCCGAGCGCTCCGCGGGCGACCTGGACCCGTGATCGTCGGGCTCAGCCGTACGACTTCTGGGTCTGGGCGTTCAGTTCGCTCATTTTGATCTTCTTCGCCGGATCGGTGAGCGGGTCGTTGATCCGCAGGACGTCCAGGCCTTTGGTGATGTCGCTCGAGTAGATGTAGCCGTTGTAGTAGTAGGCCGACCAGGAGCCGCCGAACTGGAGGCCGGGCTTCAGGGGGCCGCGCTCGAAGTAGCCGATCTCCCGGGGGTCGTCCGAGTCGGTGAAGTCCCACACCGACACCCCGCCCTGGTACCAGGCCTGGACCATCACGTCCTTGCCGGGGACGGGGATGAGCGACCCGTTGTGGGCCACGCAGTTCTCCGCCGCGGACTGGACGCGTGGGATCTTGAAGTAGCCGTGCCGTACGAGCCTGTGGTCGGGCGTGATCTCGTAGATCGCGTCCGCGCCCTTCGTGGCGCCGGCGGAGGAGGTGCACGTGGGTGCGATCCCACCGCCCAGCTCATCGCTGAAGACCACCTTGGTGGCGGCGTCGTTGAACGTCGCCGAGTGCCAGACGGAGAAGTTCTCCTGGTCCGTCACCGTCTGCAGCACCCGCGGCTTCAGCGGGTCCGAGATGTCCATGAGGACGCCGTCGCCGAAGCAGGCTCCGGCGGCCAGCTTCTTCTCCGGGTAGACCGTGATGTCATGGCAGCCGCCGCCGCCGGCGTCGTCGGCGGGCGGGCGGGCCTTGAACAGGTCGGGCACGGCCACGACTCTCGCGTCCTTGGGGCTGCCGACGGGAACCTCGACGATCGAGATGTTCTGGTGCGGCGCCGGGCAGTTCAGCGATCCGGGGATCGGACCGGGTGAGGAGACGTAGAGGTAGAGCGTGTTCTTGGTCTTCCCCGGGACGATGGCGTGCGTGTGCGAGCCGCATTCGGTCTTCACCGCGGCCAGATACTTTGGGTGGCTCTTGTCGGCGATGTCGAATATGCGGATTCCCTCCCACTCGGAGGACGCCGTCGCGTCACCCTTGCCGCTCTGACAGGTGTCGTCCGTGCGCGGCTCGTCGACCGACAGGAACAGCAGGTCCCCGGAGACGGAGACGTCGTTCTGCCCGCCGGGGCACGCCACCCGGGCGATCACCTTCGGATGGGCCGGATCGCCGATGTCGTGGACCGTGAAGCCCTCATAGTTGCCGACGAAGGCGTAGTCGCCCTGGAAGGCCAGATCGGTGCCCCACGCCTCGGGCCCGTCGAAGGGCGCCTCAAGAGGCACGTTCGCGATCACCTCCATGTTGGCGCTGTGCAGGACCTCGTCCGGAGAAGGCCGGGCGCTGGCGCTGAGCGCGCGAGAGGAGACGTCGGAGGGGACGGACGGCGTGGAGGCGCAGGCCGCCGCGGACAACGCCGCCACGAGTGATGCCACGAGTCCTGTCCGACGCACTATGCCCCCAATTCAGAAAACTGCCGCACCATTGGAAGCTATGTGGGGCAGGCATGTCGTGTGTGCGGCTTTGATAACGGTTGTGGGTGCAGTGTCCGGCTGCACGTCCACGTCCACGAGGGCGCCGAAGCCGATCGTCGCCGGCTCGGGCGCGCCGGTCGTGGTCCCCGGCGGCCCCGGAGATCAGGGTCGTACGGCGAAGCCGGGGGAGCGGATCCGCGACCAGGACACCGGATCGGCGGCGGCCGACGTGCGTTTCGCCGAGGCGATGATCCCGCACCACCGCCAGGCGCTGGAGATGGCCGCCCTGGCCGGCTCGAGAACGTCCGACGACCTGGTCCTCGCCCTCGCCGAGCGGATCACGAGAGGCCAGGCCCCCGAGATCACGGTCATGACGTCCTGGCTGCGGTCCCTCGGCCGCCCCGCGCCCGAGGCGCACGATCATCAGGCCGCGTACGGCATGGCCACGCTGGAGCAGATGAACCGCCTCCGCACGGCGAGGGGCGCCGCCTTCGACACCCTTTTCCTGGAGTTGATGATCAGGCACCACGAGGGCGCCGTGACGATGGCGGGGGAGGAGCTGCGCCGGGGGACGGACCGGGCCATGCGGAAGATGGCCCAGGACGTCATCGCCGGGCAGCAGATCGAGATCACCCGAATGCGGGGGATCCTCAGGAGCTCCAGAGCATATTCGTGAGCTCGTCGTCCAGGTCCATGAAGTCGGTCTCGCGACCGGCCGGGACCAGCTCATAGGTGCGGTGCAGGAACTCCGTCAGCGGTGCCAGGGGCACCTCGAACAGGGCCTGTCCGAACGGCGACGTGAGGCTGATGTTCAGGGTGCGCTCGCCGTCAGAGCGGGCGGGCCAGACCTGTACATCTCCGTCGCCGACATGTCGCACGATGCCGACAGTCAGCAATTCGCGGGCGAAGATCCACTCGACCGGTTCGTCGTTCCCCACATGGAAGGCCATCCGGATGGCGTACGGATCTTCGGCCGTGTAGCCCAGACCGGCGAGGAGGGGGACGGTGGTACGGTCGGGGACCACAAGCCGAAGGCCTAGCTCGGCAGAGACGGTGGTGCTGTTCATCGTCAGCCAAACCTTTTCGTCGTCGGGTCCCCTCGCAGGGGCTTGGCACTACTGGGGGCACTCGTCCGAGTGCTATGACGCGAACGAAGAAACCTGTAGGAAAGATTCCGCCTCCAGGGCCTTCTGTAACGCATATCACAGCTAGACATTTGGTCATCTACCTGCGTAAACATCGCCAACAGGCGCTTGTTTGCAAGGGTTTTGCGTGTCGCTCCCGGCTGTTTCAGGTGGCGTCCAGGGTTTAAATGATCTTAGGTGGGGCGTAATAGGTCGAGTGTGGGGCATCACGATGCTATGGCAACAGAGCGGCACGCCGTGGCTCTCCCGCGGAACCTTTTCCGATGATGATGCAGGGCCGCGCGGAGCGCCGTTCACTTCGCCAGGACCCCCTTGGGTGCGGTATGGTTTCCACCGTCGGCGTCGCAAGAGGCCGATCATCCCGGGCGATTAGCTCAGCGGGAGAGCGCTTCGTTCACACCGAAGAGGTCACTGGTTCGATCCCAGTATCGCCCACCAGCTCACAGGCCCTTCTCCTCAGCGGAGACGGGCCTCTCTTCTTGATCAGGAGAAATCGGGAGGGCAAACACCATGCCTGCTTCCGCAGCAGCGTGACCGCACCACCGGCTGCGGCGACTGAGTGCCAGATGAGTCCTGCTACTGGATCACGAGTTGAGTGTCGGTCAAAGAGTGGGATACCTCGATTACGTGGTCACCGTGGGCGCGGTGCCATCCGTGGTCCGTCCAGCTTTCATACGCCCGCGCGGGGATCTCGATCAATGCCTCGGTCGTCGCGCCCGGTGCGGCCTCGGCTACCGCGGAACCGGCCAGCCAGCGCCTGGGCCGCTCGGCGTCCTCAACCACAGGGCGCAGGTAGACCTGTAGCATCTCGCAGGCCAGATGGACGCTCCGCCGCGTAGAATCGCCTCGCGCCAGCGGAAAGGGGGCCTCCTCGACCCCGCGCCCGACCGCCATCTTCGTCGGGGCCGACCAGGCGGCCTTCGGCGCGCTCGCCGCCGTGCACGAGGCCGGACTGTCGGTCCCGGGTGAGATCTCAATCGCCGGGTATGACAACACCCCTCTGGCCGCCCTGCCCAACATCACGTTGACCAGCGTCGACCAGGACGGGGCCGTCATGGGCCGCACTGCGGGCCGGCTCCTGCTCGAACGCATCGAAGGTCGCACGTCGGCCATGCGCTTCTCTGTCACCCCGAGCCTGGTCGTGCGCGGCTCCACCGCCCCGCTCCCGGCGTCGTGATCAGGGTCTCTCGTGGATCACGACCGTGACCTCATCCGGGGTTGAGGAACTAGTCTCTGACGGCGCGAGGGGGCGCGGTGGTGCCGCGGACCACGAGTCTGGCGTCGAGCACGAGTTCCCGGGACGGCAGGGTTCGGTCGTCCAGGCGTTCTATCGCGGACCGTACGGCGAGTTCGGCCATCGTGTCGGCGTCCTGCCGCACGGTCGTGAGGTTGATGTGCGAGAGATGGGCCATGTGGCTGTCGTCGTAGCCGACCACCGAGATGTCCTTGGGTACGCGCACGCCCGCGAGGCTGAGCGCGTGCATGAGGCCCATCGCGCAGCAGTCGTTGCCGGCGAGCACCGCCGTCGGCAGCCGGTCCTCGCTGAGTAAGGTCTCCCCCGCTCTCACGCCGGACTCCTCCGTGTGGTCCCCGGAGAGGACCCGCTCCGCCAACCCGTGCCGGCGCATGGCCGCACGGTACGCGCGGCGCCGGTCGGCGGACCCCGGGCCGCTGCCGCCGTCGATGTGCACGATCGCTCGATGCCCGAGCGCGAACAGATGGTCCATGGCCTGCCGCACGCCCTTGTTCTCGGCGGTGTGCACGGTGCCGACACTCTTGGCGGGCACGCGCCGGCCGACCACGACCATGGGGGTGTGGGCCGCCACCTCGGCCAGGTATTTCGCGTCCGCCTTGGGGCCGAGCAGGATCAAGGCCTCGCAGCGATGTCCCAGCAACGCCTCCACGACCTTCCGCTCGTCCCGGGCCGGCCCCAGCGCGCTCAGCAGAACCTCGTAGCCGAGCCGTTCGGCCTCGGCGTAGATCGCCTCGACGAGGTCGGCGTGGAACGCGTTGCGTACGTTGATCATCACGCCGAGCACCATGCTGCGGTTCCGAGCGAGGAGTCGCGCGGCGTTGTCGGGCCGGTAGCCGAGTTCGTCGGCGGCGCGCAGGACCCGCTCGCGTGTCTCCATGCCGGCGCCGGGCTCGTTGCGGAACACCAAGGACACGAGTGCCCGCGAAACGCCCACTCGCGCCGCGACATCGGCCATGGTGGGCCGCTTGGCCCTCGCGTCCAACGTTCCTCCTTCGCGTGATGTGCGCAGGACGTTTCCAGGTGTTGACATCCGGTGTGGCGGACCTGATGGTAGCAGGAACTAGAGCGCGCTAGTGGATCGCTCTATAGGAGGTTCCGCATGAATGGTCGGTTCGTCAGCAGGCTCATCTCAAAGGTGTAGCGGCCGGCGGCGCAGATGTGTGTGCCGTACTCGACCGTGATTTCCATCATTTGTCACACGCGATGCGCTCCACGATGAGCGGCGTCGCACACTTGACCTCGTCGAGCAGCCGCGCTTCCTCGGCCATTCACCTGCATGTCGCCGACTCCTTCGACCATCGGGCATCGTCGGGCCTGCGCTACATCGTCAACCCGCCCGGGTCGACCGTGCGGATCCACCAGCATCTCGACATCGGCCAAGGCGAGGTGAACTGGGACGAGCTCTTCGACACCCTCGGCCGCCTCCGCTTCGACGGCACCATGACCGCGTGCGTCTTCGCCTGGGAGGACCGGGCACGGGAATCGAGCGTGTTCATGCGGCGGGAAATGGCCAAGCGGACGGCCTCGTGGTGAGCCCGAACTCCAGGGTGGAGGTGACGGCCTCGCGGCCCGCCTCCGTTTCCTGAGTGGATTCCCGCTTCTCCATCCCACTCCCGTGGGGGGCGCGGCAGGAGGCGGAAGCCCTCAATGGACCAACGTCCCGTTCACCGGGGCCGTGCGCCCCTGTCTGCCCATCGCCGTACAGCCCAGGCTGATGTCGAAGCTCACGTGGAGAGAGGTGACGGAAATGACGAAGGTGCTGGTGGCCTACGGCTCCGAGCGAGGCGCCACAGCCGAGATCGCCGGATGGATCGCCGACGCCCTGACGCGCTTTGGACTTGAGGTGGAGATCAAGGCCGCAGACTCGGTCGAGGACGTCACACCGTACGACGCCGTGGTCCTCGGTGGAGCGCTCTACAACGCGCGCTGGCACAAGGACGCGCGACGGTTCGCCCGCCGCCACGCCGGGGACGTGTGCGGGAAAGCCGTGTGGCTGTTCAGCAGTGGTCCGCTCGACCGGTCTGCGGACGACACCGCCATCCCCCTGGTCCGCAACGTTCTGAAGGCGTCGGTCGCTCTCGGGTCACGCGGGCACAGGACCTTCGGCGGATGTCTGGCCGCGGACGCCAAGGGCTTCATCGCCTCCATGGTGGCCCAAACCCGCGCGGGTGACTACCGCGACCCGCAGCAGGTCCGGGACTGGGCCGGGGAGATAGCTGCCGAGCTGACGGCAGTACCCGTCTGATGCACCCGTCTGATGGAGGCACAAGGTCCCATCTGACCCGGGTCCAGCGGCCCTTACGGCCACCCGCCAGGAGCGGGCCGTACCCGCGCTGCTCGGACACTCTGCGGGGGCCGAACTGCTCGTCCTCGGGTCCCGTGGGGCGGTCGGCGGGGACGCGTACGTCGGCGCGATCTTGCGTGCCTGCCTCGCGCACGCTGCCTGCCCGGTCGTCGCGGTGACCGCCGATCAGCAGGATCGTGCGCTGGGATCCCCGGAGATGCCCTCGGAAGCCGTCTCCCCGGCCATGCGGGAACCGGTACGCGCCGCACTGGCGTGAGAGATCAGTCTTCCGTGGTACTTGTCGGCGAAGAAAACGGTGGCCGGAGGTTGTTGAACCAGGCTCGACACGCTGCGCCGCCGGGGAACCACGTAGATCCATCGGGGGTACACCATGAAGCGCACCATCACTGTCATCGGGGTCGGCGCCGCTCTCGTGCTCGGGCTGGCGGCCGGGAACCCCGGAACGTCCGCGGGGGACTCTCACGCCCAAATCAAGATCGGAATGTCGCTCTCCACGCTCAACAACCCCTTCTTCGTCACGCTGCGCAAAGGCGCTCAGGACGAGGCGGCCAGGCAGGGGGTCAGCCTGACCGTCACCGACGCGCAGAACGACGCGGCGCAACAGGTGAACCAGGTGCAGAACTTCACCAGCCAGAGCATGAAGGCGATCATCCTCAATCCGGTCGACTCCGACGCCGCCGCGCCGGCCGTGAAGATCGCGGAGCGGGCCGGCATTCCCGTGATCGCCGCCGACCGGGGTGTCAACAACGCGACCGTGGCGCAGACCGTGGCCTCCGACAACGTCACCGGCGGAAAGCTGGCCGCGGACGAGCTGGCCAAGCTCATGGGCCAGAAGGGGAAGGTGGCCGTTCTCCAGGGAGTGCCCGGCACCTCCGCTTCCCGCGACCGCGGGCAGGGCTTCGCCGAGGGCATCAAGGCGTACCCGAACATCCAGGTGGTCGCCCAGCAGCCCGCCGACTTCGACCGCACCAAGGGCCTTGACGTCATGACGAACATGCTCCAGCCCAACCCGGACATCACGGGCGTGTTCGCGGAGAACGACGAGATGGCCCTCGGCGCGATCAAGGCCTTGGGCGCCAAGGCGGGCAAGGCGGTCAAGGCGGTCAAGGCGGTCAAGGTGGTCGGCTTCGACGGCACACCCGACGCCCTCAAGGCCATCAAGGAGGGCACGATGAACGCGAGTGTCGCTCAGCAGCCGCAACTGATCGGGCGGCAGTCGGTGCAGGGCGCCGTCAAGGCGGCCAGGGGCGAGTAGATCCCCGCCACCGTGGCCGTGCCCGTGAAGGTCGCCACCAAGGACAACCTCGCCGAGTTCACGACCTCCTGACCACCGCCTTGAGTGTCAGGCGAGCAGCTCCCACCAGCCGTCCACCGCGGGGGAGTCGTCGACGTCGACGCCCTCGCCGGGGCGGGGGACGGCGATCCGCACGTCGCGGGCCTTGGCTTCCTGCCACAGCCGGTCGACGGGCTCCCCCCACGGGTGCAGGGCGAGGGTGAACGTCGCCCAGTGCACGGGGAGCATCAGCCCACCGCCGAGGTCGATGTGCGCGTTGACCGCCTCTTCCGGGTTCATGTGGATGTCGGGCCAGGCCGGGCTGTAGGCGCCGATCGGCATCAGGGTCAGGTCGAACGGTCCGTGCGCGGCGCCGATCCCCGCGTAGCCCTCGAAATAGCCGGAATCTCCCGCGTAGAAGACCCGCCGAGTCGTGCCGGCGACCACCCAGGAGCCCCACAGCGTGTCGTTGCGGGAGAAGGTCCGCCCGGAGAAGTGCCGTGCGGCGGTGGCGATGAAACGCAGCCCCGCGACCTGCGCTTCCTCGTCCCAGTCGAGCTCGATGATCCGTTCCTGCGGCACGCCCCACTTCTCCAGGTGGGCGCCGATGCCCAGCGGCACGAGGAACGGCGCCGACTGGAGGCGGGTGAGCGTGCGTACCGTCGCCAGATCGAGGTGGTCATAGTGGTCGTGCGAGATCACGATCGCGTCGACGGGCGGGAGTTCGCTGAGCGTCACCGGCAGCGGATGCAGCCGTTTGGGACCGACGAGCTGCGAGGGCGAGACCCGCTTGCTCCACACCGGATCGAAGAGGACACGTCGCCCTTCGATCTCGACGAGCGTCGAGGCGTGGCCGTACCAGACGGCCCGGAGACCGGTCGGCGAGAGTGCTCCGGACGGCGGAGTCAGCAGGGGCACCGGGCCGGACGGGCGGCGCTCGTCGCGCTCCTTCAGCAGCTCACCGAGGAGGTTCGGAGGCGGGGCCGGGGGGACGTTCGTGTCGACGGGCATGGGGTTGTAGAAGGCCCCGCCCTTGAACTGCGTTGATCGCCGCATGCGCGCGGCCCGCTCCGCGCCGGAGTTCAACGGCCGCGCACCCAGCTCCGCCGGTATGTCACGCAGCGCCCATCCGGCCGCCGCCGCGGCGGCCCCACCGGCGAGAATCCGCCGCAACGTTCGGCTTGTCGTCATTCACCCACGCTCCCGAATTTGGTTCCACTCGTGGAACTGATCTCACCATCGACGGTGTTCCCGCTCAGGAGATATATCGCGATAGGCGAAATCCTTCGGGGTCGTCAGCGGGTTCCGAATGGCGGCCCTGAAGCGGCCCCGCACCCAACATGTACCTTGCACCCAAACGTGATGTGAGGAGAGCAGGACATGACTGCCGAAACTGACGCGACCGCGAGTTCCAGCGTCGCGGAGCGGGTCCGCAGCCGGATGGGGCAGCTCTCGGCCGGCGAGCGAAAGGTGGCACGGGCCCTCCTGGCGCACTATCCGTCGGCCGGTCTGGGATCGACCCACGAGCTCGCGCAGCGCGCCGGCGTCAGCGCCCCGACCGTCGTCAGGTTCGTCGCTCATATGGAGTTCGACGGCTACAAGGAGTTCCAGCAGGCCCTCCGCGACGAGGTCCAGGAGCGCAGGGCCTCACCCCTGACGATCCCGCAACGCATCACCAGGGATGACCTTCGCGCGGTCTCCACTCAGGTCTTCACGTATGCCGTCGAACAGACCTACGCGTCGCTCCCCGACGAAGAGCTGGACAAGGCCGTCGATCTGCTCGCGGACACCGGCAGGCGCGTCACCTGCTTCGGCGGCCGCTATTCGCACCTGCTCGCCACCTACTTCGACCTGCATCTGCGCCAGTTGCGGCCCGGGACGACCGTGCACTCGCAGACGCCGACACACCACTCGGGTTTCCTGCTCGACGTCGGCAGGCGCGACGTCTGCGTGGTCTTCGACTTCCGCCGATACCAGCGTGACGTGGTCGACCTGGCGATCCACGCGCACGAAAGGGGCGCCAAGATCCTGCTTGTCACCGACCCGTGGCTCTCGCCGGTGGCCGAGGTGGCCGACCTCGTCCTGCCGGTCCGGGTCGACGGTCCGAGCCCCTTCGACTCGCTCGTTCCGGCCACGGCCGTCGTCGAGTCGCTGGTGGCCGGTGTGCTGGCCAGGATCGGAAATCAGGCGGACGCCAGGATCAGGCAGGCCGACGAGCTGACCCGGAACGTCACGCTTGACTGAACTGTTTCAAAATTTGCCATTGACATGTAGATGAAATGAATGTTTCGTATAGCCACGCTGTGCTGTCCCCCCTTTTCATCAGGAGCCCGCGCCATGGCCGATCACACACCACGCAAACTGCGCCTCTGGGAAGCCCTCGCCCTATCCGTCGGCCTGATGGGGCCGACGCTGGCCATGGGCCTCAACGGTCCCGGCGTCGCCGCCACCGTCGGCAAGGCCGTCCCGCTCGTCTTCGTACTCGGCCTCGTCGGCGTCGCCCTCGTCGGCTACGGCTTCTGGCGGCTGACCCAGCACTTCAACCACGCCGGCTCCGTCTACGCGCTCGCCGGCGCCACCATGGGACCGCGCGCCGGCTTCTTCGGCGGCTTCGCCCTCCTCGGGACCTATCTGCTCTTCCTGACCTGCACCCAGGCGGCCACCGCGGTCTTCGCGCACGCCTTCCTCAAGGCGCTCGGCGTCGACAACAGCGGCCCATGGATCGCCGCCGCCGTCCTCGCGGCGGTCGGCGTCACGATCCTCAACTCGCGTGACACCCGCGTCACCGCCCGGATGCTGCTGATGATCGAGGGCGTCGGCATCCTCGCCATGCTCGTGCTCGCCGCGGTGGTCGTCGGCGGCTCCGCGTTCGGCTCGGGTGGCGTCACCGCGCACGGCGCGGGCCGCGGACTCGATCTCTCCACGTTCACATCGGGCGGCACGACATTCGGCGCGATCATGACCGCCACCGTGTTCGCGTTCCTGTCCTGGGCCGGTTTCGAGGCCTGCGCCTCACTGGGGGAGGAGACCGACAATCCCCGGCGCAACATCCCGCGCGCTCTCGTCGGCAGCGTGGTGCTCACCGGCGTGCTCTACGTCGTGATGATGTTCGCCGAGACGATCGGATTCGGCACGGACCAGGCCGGTGTCGACGCCTTCGCCGGGGCCGAGTCGCCGCTGTCCACGCTGTCCGAGCGCTACATCGGCACCTGGTTCGCCCTCGTCGTCGCCTTCACCGCGGTGGCGTCGGCGTTCGCGAGCTCGTTGTCCTCGTCCGCCGCCGCGTCCCGCATGCTCTTCGCGCTCTCCCGCGACGGTTTCGGGCCGAAGGCCCTCTCACGCGTCGATCCCGCCACCGGCTCTCCCCGCGTCGCCCTCGTCACGGTCGGCGTCGGCACACTCGCCCTCGACGTCATCGTCTGGGCGGCCGGCGTGGACGCCTTCGACGCCTACTACTGGTTCGCCACGCTCGGCGTGCTGTGCATCCTCGTCGCGTACGCCGTGGCCGGGGCGGGTGTCATCGCCTTCACCTTCTCCGGCCGCTCGGCCATCCCGCGCTGGGAGGCCGTGCTGCCGACGGCCGGCATCGCGTACCTCCTCTTCGTCTTTTACAAGCAGTCGTCCGGTCAGGAGGCGCCGTACTCGTACTTCCCGTGGATCGCGGGCGCCTGGTGCCTGCTCGGCGTCGTGGTGATCGTCGCCGCGCCCGCCCTCGCCCGTCGCATCGGCGAGCGGCTCACCGCCGAACTCACCGGAACCGGCGGCGATGTGGCCGAGCGGGTCGAGACTCCCCGATGACCTCGTTCCAGGGCCCCGGCCCCGCTTCGCTGATCTTCGTCGCGACCTGCGACCTCGCGGGGCAGACCCGCGGCCGGGCGGTCCCGGCGGCGGACCACGACAAGGTGCTGCGCACCGGTGTCGGCTGGGTGCCCGCCGACCTCGCGATCAGCTGCTTCGGACCGATCGCCGAGAACAACGTGTTCGGCTCGACCGGTGACCTGCGGCTGCTGCCGGACGAGTCGACCGGGGCCGACATCCCGGCGGACGGCAAGCACCCAGGCGTGCGCCTCTACCTCGCCGACCAGGTGCTGCCGGACGGGTCGCCGTGGCCGTGCTGCCCCCGCACGTTCGCCCGTACGGCCCTGGCCGAGCTTCTGGACCGGACGGGGCTGGAGGTCGTGGCGTCGTTCGAGCACGAGTTCGTCATCGAAGGCCTCCCGGCCTCGCAGCCGTTCTCGTTCGGGCGGCTGCGTGACGCCGAGCCGTTCGGATCGGAGCTGGTCGAGCTGATGACTCAGGCGGGGCTGGAGCCGGAGACCTGGCTCCCGGAGTACGGCGAGGGGCAGTTCGAGGTCACCATGCGGCCGAGCGCCGCGATGGTGGCGGCGGACCGCGCGGTGCTGCTGCGCGAGCTGGTCCGCGATCTCGGCCGCCGCCGTGGACGCCGGGTGACCTTCGCGCCACTGATCAGCCCGGACGGCGTCGGCAACGGCGTGCACGTGCACCTCTCGCTGCGTGCCGCCGAGACCGGCGAGCCGGTGCTCTTCGATCGCACACGACCGGGGCGGTTGTCGGAGGTGGGCGGCCGGTTCGCGGCCGGGATCCTGGAGCACGCCCGCGCGATCACCGCCATCACCGCGCCCAGCCCGGTGTCCTTCCTGCGGCTCACCCCCCACCGGTGGAGCGCGGGCGGCGTCTTCCTGGCCGAGCGCAACCGTGAAGCCCTGCTCCGCATCTGCCCGACCACGTCTATCGGTGCCGGTGCCGGTGCCGGTGACGGTGACGCGGCCCACCAGCTGAACCTGGAGTTCCGCGCCGCCGACGCGACCGCCAACCCGTGGCTGGTGCTCGGCACGCTGGTGCGGGCCGGACTGCGCGGCATCACCGGTGGGTACGGCGAGCCGAAGGTGTGGCCCGAGCACAGCACCGAGGCGGAGCTGCTCGACGTTCCCGCGCTGCCCGGGTCGCTGGACGAGGCGCTCGACGAGCTGGTCAAGGACGACGTCGTACGGGGCTGGTTCGACGATGACCTCCTCCAGACGCACCTGGACGTGAAGCGCACCGAGCTGGCCCTGGTCGAGGGCCTGGAGCCGGGGGAGATGTGCCGGAGGATCGCCGATGTCCACTGAGCCGATGACGTCTGATCTCAAGAGGCGAATCGACGAGATAGGTCTGGTCGACCATCACGTGCACGGCACGCTCAGCGGGCCGGTGGAGCGGCAGGCGTTCGAGGAGCTGATCACCGAGTCCGACCGGCCGGTTCCGCGGTGGATGACACAGTTCGATTCGCAGCTCGGTTTCGCGATCCGGCGGCACTGCGCGCCGCTGCTCGGGCTGGAGTCGTCGGCGAGCGCGGACGACTACTGGGCCGCGCGGTCCGCGATGGCGCCGGGCGACCTGGCCCGGATCTTCCTGCGCGCGAGCGGGACGGACCACTGGCTGGTGGAGACCGGCTACAAGGGCGATCAGATCCTCGATCCCGCCGGCATGGCGTCCGTGAGCGGTGCCCGAGTCGATGAGGTGGTGCGGCTGGAGGCGGTGCTGGAGGAGGTGGCAGGCGCCGGAACCTCCGCCGCGGGCCTGCGGCAGGCCTTCCTGGAGGCACTGGACGAGCGGGCACGCAGCGCCGTCGGCCTGAAGAGCATCGTGGCCTACCGCTACGGCTTCGACTTCGATCCGGCCCCGCCGACCGACCTCGAAATTCGCAAGGCGGCCGGCGACTGGCTGCGGGAGGCGGAAGAGCGCGCCACGCCGCGCGTCGCGGACCCGGTGCTGCTGCGCATGCTGCTGTGGGCGGGCGCCGAGACGGGACTGCCGCTGCAGCTTCACACCGGTTACGGCGACCCCGATGTGGAGCTGCACCGCTGCGACCCGCTGCTGCTGACTCGCTGGTTGAAGGCCGTGGAGCACACCGGGTCCGACATCCTCCTGCTGCACTGCTATCCCTTCCAGCGCAACGCGGGCTATCTCGCCCAGGTCTTCCCGCACGTGTACTTCGACGTGGGCTTGGCGATCAACTACACCGGCGCGCGCTCCGACGCGATCGTGGCGGAGAGCCTCGAGCTGGCGCCGTTCGCCAAGGTCCTCTACTCCTCCGACGCCTGGGGGCCGCCGGAGCTGCACTACCTCGGTGCGTCGCTGTGGCGCCGCGGCATGACGCGTGCCCTGTCGGCGTGGGTGGAGGAGCGCGAATGGACGCCGGCGGACGCCGTACGCGTCGCGACGATGACCGGCCGCTCCAACGCGGCCCGGGTCTACGGGCTGGACCTGGGATGAGCGAGCACGTCGAGCTGGGCGCGGCGCTCAGACAGGAGTTCCCCGCGGCGCTGTCGTTGCGTCGTCGGCTGCACGCGGCGCCGGACCTTTCGGGTGACGAGTCGGCGACGCGCGACGCCGTGCTCGCCGCGTTGCCCGGCGGGCTGCCGCTGACCAAGGTCGCGGAGACCGGGGGAGTGGTGCGCATCGGCGGACCGGGGCCTGCCGTCGGCGTGCGCGGTGAGCTGGACGCGCTCGCGGTGACGGAGGCGACCGGCGTCGACTGGGCCTCGCGGAACCATGGCGTCATGCACGCCTGCGGCCACGACGCGCACCTGGCCGCGATGGTCGCGATGGCTCGGGCGGTGCACCGGGTCGGCGGGCCACGGCCGCTGCTGGTGGTGTTGCAGCCGCGTGAGGAGACCTATCCCTCGGGAGCGCGGGACATCGTCGAGAGCGGCGTGCTCGACGCGGAGCACTGCCAGGCGATGATCGGCGTGCATGTACAGCCGGTGCTCCGCCCGGGCGTCGTGGCATGCGTCCCGGGCAGCGTCAACGCATCTTCGGACGAGTTCCAGATCAGTGTGCGCGGAGAGTCGGGCCACGCGGCCTACCCGCACCTGACACGAGACCCCGTTCTGGCGCTGTCGCACACCGTGGTCGCCCTGCAGAGCGTCGTCAGCCGTTCGATCGACCCGATGGCGCCGGCCGTGGTGGGCGTCTCGTCACTGCGGGCGGGCAGCGCCGCCAACGTCGTTCCTGGTGTGGCCCGGGCGTGGGGCACCATCCGGGCGTTGTCGACGGCGACGCGCGAACTGCTGCACCAGCGAGTCGTCGAGGTGGCGGAGCTGGTGGCGCGGGCAAACGGCTGCGAGGCGGAGGTGACGTTCGTGAAGGGGGAACCGGTGCTGGAGAACAACCCCCGCCTGGCGGCGCACGTGTCCCGGCAGTTGCGGTCTCAGGGGCTGGACGTCTCGGACACGCTGCGGTCGGTCGGCGCGGACGACTTCTCCTTCTTCGCGGAGCGGGTGCCGTCGGTGATGCTGTTCGTGGGGACGGAGACGGACGCTTCCTTGCACAGCAACGAATTCCTGCCCGGCGACGCGGACGTGGACCGGCTCGCCCGCGCCATGCTGGCCGGCTATCTGGGTGCCTGCGCGGCGCTGTGACCCCGGTCAGGTGTTCGGCCGACCGGTCACCGGGTGGCCTTCGGCCGTACGGCGAGCGAGAAGGGCCTGGTGGGTGGGCCCGTCCGGCACCTCGCTCGGCCGGCCGACGGCGAACTCCTTGCGCAGCACGGGCACGACCTCCTCGCCGAGGATGTCGAGCTGCTCCAGCACGGTCTTCAGCGGCAGCCCGGCGTGATCCATGAGGAACAGCTGGCGCTGGTAGTCGCCGAACGACTCCCGGAAGGTCAGGGTCTTGTCGATGACCTCCTGCGGGCTGCCCACCGTGAGCGGGGTCTGCTCGGTGAACTCCTCCAGCGAGGGACCGTGGCCGTACACGGGAGCCTTGTCGAAGTAGGGACGGAACTCGCGCACGGCGTCCTGCGAGTTCTTGCGCATGAACACCTGGCCGCCGAGCCCGACGATGGCCTGTTCCGGCGTGCCGTGGCCGTAGTGGGCGAAACGCTGCCGGTAAAGCCCGATCAGGCCCATGAAATGCTCCTTGGGCCAGAAGATGTTGTTCGCGAAGAACCCGTCGCCGTAGTAGGCGGCCTGTTCGGCGATCTCCGGGCTGCGGATCGAGCCGTGCCAGACGAACGGCGGAACCCCGTCGAGCGGTCGGGGAGTCGAGGTGAAGGACTGCAGGGGCGTGCGGAAACGGCCCTCCCAGTCCACCACGTCGCGCCGCCACAGCTCGTGGAGCAGCGCGTAGTTCTCGATGGCCAGGGGAATGCCCTGGCGGATGTCCTGCCCGAACCACGGGTACACCGGCGCGGTGTTGCCGCGGCCCATCATCAGGTCGACGCGCCCGTCCGCCAGGTGCTGCAGCATGGCGAAGTCCTCGGCGATCTTGACCGGGTCGTTGGTGGTGATCAGGGTCGTGGCGGTGGAAAGAATGAGACGCTCGGTCCGCGCCGCGATGTAGCCCAGCATTGTCGTCGGCGACGACGGCACGAAGGGCGGGTTGTGATGCTCGCCGGTCGCGAAGACGTCGAGTCCGACCTCTTCCGCCTTGAGCGCGATGGCGACCATCGCCTTGATCCGGTCATGCTCACTGGGCGTTGTGCCCGTGGTGGGGTCCGTGGTGACGTCCCCCACACTGAAGATCCCGAACTGCATCATGCCGCAACCTCCACCCGTTTAATATTCAACTACTCTAGGCGGTACGGCGAGCGGGCGCATTCGTGCTGTCGGCGGCAGGCCGGCGGCTCAACTCGGGACCTTCGGCCCTGGCAGCGCCCGTGCGGTCCGGCGGATCGTGGGACTCGGGGTGGTTACACATGAAGGAGAGCCACGAGTTCAGGTGGGGCGGGGCGGCCGGAGTCGCCGCGCTGGTGTTCGGGATCACCGGGCGGCTGGTGTTGGGCGAGACGCCGAGGATCACGCAGCCCACGCTGACGATCGCCGTCTACCTTGCCGAGCACCGCGCGCAGATTCTGGCCGCCTCGGTGCTGTACGCCATCGCGACCACGTTGTTCCTGTGGTTCGGGGTCGCGCTGGCCACCGCGTTCCGCCGCGCGGACGACACGAGTGACGCACCCGCGCTGGTGCTCGCGGGGTACGTGCTCATCTCCGCGATCGGGTTCATGTCCCTGGCGGTGTTCGCCGGAATGACCTACGCGTTGACGACGCACAGGGCTCTACTGGCCATCGCCGCCGCGCCGTACACGGCTCTGACGGTGATGGGCGCCATCGGGGGGATCGCGGTGGCCGTGCCCTTCGCGGCGTCGGCCGCGGCCATCATGCGTACCCGCGTCTTCCCTGTGTGGATGGGCTGGTTCGCGGTGGCCGTCGCCGTGGTGAGCGTGCTTTCCGCGTTCACGGTGGGAAGCACCGGGGGTGCGCTGGCCCCCGACGGCCCCGTGGTGACGTACGTCACCGGCGTGCTGACCGCGCTCTGGGTGCTGGCGGCGAGCGGGCTGCTCATCCGCGAGCACCTGCCGATCCCGGCCGCGGGGGCGAGGCCCGCGATGGGGCATTAGGTCGTGTCCTTTGGATCTCCCTGGTCCGCATCAGTCTTCGGTTCCGTATCGGAGGGCGTCGGCGAGCGTCGGATAGGTGAAGATCCGGCCGGTCAGTCCGAGGGTGTTGAACAGACTCTGGATGTGGGGGACCAGCCCGCACACGGCGACCCGTTCACCGCGGCCGAGGGCGATGTAGGCGTCCAGGATCACGCGAAGCCCGGCACTGTCGATGAAGCTCAGCTCGGTGAGGTCGAACAGCAGGCGCGCATCGGGCCGGGCCAGCGCCGCCTCGGTCTGCTCGCGGAACGCGGGCTCGGTGAAGGCGTCGAGTTGCCCGGTCACGCTGATCACTGTCAGAGGCGGCCGGGTTTCGACGGTCACACGGAAGTCGGGCATCGCTGTCTCCGCGGCAGGTGGCAGGTCACTGTCGGCCGGCGATCTCAGCCTGGGTTCTCCTACGACAGGCTCAACGCTAGCCGCCCAGCGGGCGACTCGCCGCTGTTGACCGTTCTCATGCCAGGTCCTTCCGGCTCCGTGGCGATCGCCATTCCCGGCCGCAGTCGAGCATGCGCTACACAGGAATAGAGGCGATGCGCATTCCGTGCCCGGCCCAGGGCCGGGCCCTGCCGCGGCGTCGGTGGCGAAAGGGCTGCTCCACCGTCGCGGACCATCACGATCACTCCATCACGTTCCCCTCATGGAGGACGACGACAGTCGGTATCGAGCCTCCACCTGGATCCACGAGGAGGGCAGTCTGGTGTGTAAGCGCCACAACATCGTGAACACGAGCCTGGCAGGGCTGTGCCTGGCACTCGCCACCGCCTGCGGGGCGACCGGGTCCGCCGCTACGGCGACAACGCCCACAGCGGCCCCGCAGACGCAGAGCCCGACGGCGACGCCCGGTGGCGCCTACGTCGTACCGGCGGGTTTCAAGCAGATCGGCGGCGCGGCGAACGGATTGACCGTCGCCGTACCCGAGAGCTGGGTGGCCCTCGACCTGACCAAGGACGATCTGGAGCAGGGCCTGCGGCAAAACGGCCTGTCCGGCGCCGCGCTGGAGCGGGCCGAGGAGAGCCTGCGCGCGCTGGCGGCCGCCAAGGCGGTATGGGCGTCGGACCCGAAGTCGGCCGAGACGTCGCCGACCAGGTTCGCCACAAACCTCAACGGCTTCTGCCAGCCCAGCGGGTCCGCTTCGTCGGACGAGATCATCATTGCCGCCAAGTCGCAGCTGGAGCAGGTCAACGCCAATGTCTCCGAGGCCATCGAGGTCCCGGTCGACGCGGGCAAGGCGGTGCGGATCGTGTACACGTTCACGAACGGCGGCCTCGAGATCAGGGGCACGCAGTTCCACGTGCCGGGTAAGGGCAAGACCTGCATTGTCACGCTCAGCACCGACCAGGACGGCAAGCAGGCCCTGTTCGACCAGATCGGCAGGACGATCCGCCCGATCTGACCTGCTCCCGATCCGGCCTTGAACGCCCTTCGCGTACGGTGTGGGCGTTCCCACCCGGCTACACCAGCCCGGCTACATGAGGAGTACGGCGGCGCCCTCGATTCGGTCGGCCGCCAGGTCGGCGAGCGCGCGGCCGGCATCGGCGAGCCGGTACGGGGTGGTCGTGACATGGGGCCGGTGCCTCGCGGCGAGCTTCAGGAAGGCCCGGCCGTCGGCCCTGGTGTTGGCGGTGACGCTGCGCAGGGTTCGCTCCTGGAACAGGTGCCGCTGGTAATTGAGCGCCGGGATGTCGCTGAGGTGGATTCCGGCCACGGCGAGCGTGCCGCCGCGGTCCAGGGCGGCCAGCGCGACCGGAACGAGCCCGCCCGCGGGGGCGAACAGGATCGCGCTGTCCAACGGTTCGGGCGGCACGTCGTCGGGACCGCCGACCGAGGCCGCGCCCAGCTTCCTGGCCAGCTCCCGGGCCTGTTCCGACCTGGTCAGGACGTGTACGGAGGCGCCTTCGGCGATGGCGATCTGAGCCGTCAGGTGCGCGGAGGCGCCGAAGCCGTAAATGCCCAGCCGGCCCTCGGGCGGCAGGTCGCTGCGGAGCAGGGCACGGTACCCGATGATCCCGGCGCACAGTAGCGGCGCCAGCTTCTCCGCGGCGCCGTCCGCGGGCAGCAGGTAGACGTAGTCGGCGGGGGCGGCGACATACTCCGCGTAGCCGCCGTCGGCGTCCCAGCCGGTGTAGGTGGACGCCGCGCAGAGGTTCTCCGCGTCCCGCAGGCAGTAGCGGCACCTGCCGCAGGTCGATCGCAGCCAGGCGACGCCCACCAGGGCGCCGATCGCGGGTTCCGCCGTTCCCGGACCATGGGCCACGACCCGGCCCACCGCCTCGTGGCCCGGCACGGTCCGCGGCCGCCGGGGCTGCAGGTCTCCCTCCGCCAGATGGAGGTCGGTACGGCACACCGCGCACGCCTCGACGCGGACGAGTACCTCACGAGGGCCGGGGGCCGGAACCGGGAGCCGCACCGGTTCGAGCGGGTTGGTCGCCATCGGGCCGGGCCGGGCGACCACCCAGGCGTCCATTTCATCAGGAATCAGGACAGCGGTCTCGTCGGTGCGACTCTCGGGCATTCGGCCCCTTTCTCATCGGTGCTCGTCGCTCGGCGGCTCAGGATGACCTGTACGCCGGTCCGGCGAGTTGCGCCACGTCCTCGGCGCCGTCCTCCATGAGCTTGGCCGCCAGATCGGACAGCGCGCGTCCGGCGGCCAGTTCGTCGCCGATCTCCGGGACCGGCCGGTCGCTCGGGTTGCGCCGGGCGTGGGCGACGCTCTCGTGCCTTCTGCCGTCATCGGTGAGCAGTACGGCCCTGGCCGTGGTCACCTTGTCGGTGTCGTCCTCACTGATGAAGATCTCCACGTTCCACTGCTTCGTTTCCATCACCAACACCTCCCCCTCAAAGACTGCTCCTCAAGCGTCGCCGCCGGAAGGGGCTTTTGACCTGGTATGACATGGCTTTGCAGCTGGTGATGGCGTGTCAGGTCTCGCTTCAGGCCGCCCTGTCGTACGGACCCGCCAGATCGGCGCCCCGGGATGCCGGATAGGGGTCGATCGACCGGAGGCCGGCCACCTGGAGCGCGCGGCTGATGTCACTGCCCGTCACGATGCCGACGACCCGGCCGTCCTGATCGACCACGACAGCGCGGCCGTCCGGGCAGCCCTCCATGCGCGGCAGGAGGTCGGTCAGCGGCTCGTCGGGCCGCGCGACCGGCACATCTTCCGCCGGGCAGGCGATGTCGCCGAGCGTTACCGAGTCACGCTGCTCGGGCGGGACGCGGCGCAACCGGTTGAGAGTGACCAGGCCGCGCAGCCGGTCCTGCTCGTCAAGCAGCGGATACGTGGAGAAGCTGGTGGAGAACACCAGGTTGTCGATCATGGATCGTACGGCCTGCCGGGCGTCCGCCGAGACCGGATTCGGTGTCATCACGTCCCGGACCCGCACTCCGACCAGCGCGGCGTTGATCCGCGTCTGCTGCTCCTCGGCCGTGGCGGCGTTCACGAGGAAGAGCCCGATCAGCGCCAGCCAGAGCCCGTCGAAGCCGCGCCCGATCAGGAGCATCTGCAGCAGCCCGAACGAGATGAGCACGAAGCCGAACACCCGGCCGGCCTGAGCGGCGGTGACGGCGGCGCTGACCCTGTCACCACGGCGCCACCACAGGAACGCTCGCAACACCCGGCCACCGTCCAGCGGAGCCGCCGGCATCAGGTTGAAGATCGCCAGGATCATGTTCACCACGGCCAGATAGGCGAAGATCCCCGTGATCAGGCCGTAGCCGGCGACGGCGAAGACCAGCGCGGCGAAACCGCCGAACACGACGGAGAGGGCCAGGCTGGTGAGCGGCCCGACGACGGCGATGCGCATATCGGCGCCGGGAGTCCGGGGCTCGCCGCGCAGTTGGGCCACGCCGCCGAGAAGCCACAGCGTGATGCCCGAAACCTCGACGCCGTCACGCTGCGCCATCAGCGCGTGCGCCAGTTCGTGCGCCAGCAGTGAAAGCAGGAAGAGCACGGCACTCAGGAGGCCCGCGATCAAGTATGCCCCGAGGGGCAGCCCGGGAAATGCGGCCGGGAAGTTCCCGAACGCCAGGCCGAACACCAGGATCCCGAAAATGATCACGACACTGATGTTGAGACCCACTCGGATCCCCGCTATACGGCCGAGCGTCATCGAATCACGCATGGCTCCTCCCGCATCCGGCTCGGGTCGGCGAACGCCATGCTCCGCCGAGGTGACGAGCCCTCCTCCTACCCGCTACCCGCTCTGGGTCGTAAAACTCACGGTGTCGCCGGGAGGCGTGTGATTTGTTCTGGTTTGTTCACAAATGGGTCGGGTATGAGGAGCAGGCTCCGATCGGGGAGGCGAGAGCTATGCAGGATCGCCTGTTTCGGGATCGCCGGGATGCCGGTCGAGTTCTGGCCGGCCTCCTGGAGCGCTGTCGAGGGCTGCCGGATGTGGTGGTCCTGGGACTGCCGCGGGGCGGCGTGCCCGTGGCGTACGAGATCGCGATGTCTCTCGCGGCTCCGCTCGACGTCTTCCTCGTGCGCAAGCTCGGTGTTCCGGGCAGCGAGGAGCTGGCGATGGGGGCGATCGCCGGCGGTGGGGTGATCGTGCTCAACGAGGACGTCATCCGAGGCCTCGACATCCAGCCGCAGGCCCTGCAGGAAGTGGCCGAGCGGGAGGCCCGTGAGCTGCTCCGGAGGGAGCGGGCCTACCGTGAGGGGCGGCCGCCGCCCGATCTCACAGGCAAGATCGTCATTCTGGTGGACGACGGCCTCGCGACGGGGGCGAGCATGCGGGCCGCCGTTCACGCACTTCGCCGGCACCGGCCGGGCCAGATCGTCGTGGCCGTACCGGCCGCGCCCGAGTCGACCTGCCAAGATCTCAAGGAGACGGTCGACGACGTGGTCTGCGCCACCACGCCGTCCCCGTTCTTCTCGGTCGGCCGGTCCTACTGGGACTTCACCCAGACGACCGATCGGGAGGTGCGCGATCTGCTCCGCGCGGCGGCGCGGTCGCGGCCCGTGAGGACGGGTGGGGGTCCCCCGGAGGCGGCGGTCCTCCGCGCGGAGGCGCTCCCGACCGAGAGCGGCGTCCCGAGCGACGAGGTCCTGTTCGATCTGGTCGGCAACGCGCGGTTCGTGTTGATCGGGGAGGCGTCCCACGGCACCCACGAGTTCTACGAGGCGCGTGCGCACATGACGCGGCGGCTCATCGAGGAGAAGGGATTCGCCGCCGTCGCGGCCGAGGCGGACTGGCCCGACGCCTACCGGGTGAACCGTCACGTCCGTGGCCGCGGCGACGACGCGACGGCAGAGGAGGCGCTGCGCGGCTTCGAGCGCTTCCCGACGTGGATGTGGCGGAACGCGCCGGTGCTGGATTTCGTCGGGTGGCTGCGTGAACACAACGACCGTGTCGCCGGCGACGAGCGGGCGAAGGCCGGGTTCTACGGGCTCGACCTCTACAGCCTGCACCGGTCGATCGACGAGGTCGTCACCTACCTCGACCGGGTCGACCCGGCCGCCGGCGCCCGCGCCCGCGAGCGGTACGCCTGCCTGGATCACCACGACGGTGACGACGGTCAGGCCTACGGTTTCGCCGCCGCCTTCGGAGCGGGGGAATCGTGCGAGGAGGAGGTCGTCGAGCAGCTGGTCGACCTGCAGCGCAACGCGCTGGAGTACGCGCGCAGGGACGGGCTGATCGCCGAGGAGGAGCTCTTCTACGCCCAGCAGAACGCGCGGGCCGTGACGGCCGCGGAGCGGTACTACCGCACGATGTTCAGCGGCCGGATATCGTCGTGGAACCTGCGCGATCGCCACATGGCGGACACGCTCTACGCGCTGGCCGACCATCTCAGCCGGCAGCGGGGCCAGCCTTCCAAGATCGTCGTATGGGCGCACAACTCCCACGTCGGCGACGCGCGGGCGACCGAGGCCGCACTCCGCGGCGAGTTCGACCTCGGCCAGCTCGTGCGTGAGCGGCATCCCGGGGAGTGCCGGCTCATCGGGTTCACCACGTACACCGGCACCGTGACGGCGGCGGACGATTGGGGCGGCCCGGCAGAACGCAAGCTGGCGCGCCCGGCGCTGCCCGGCTCCGTCGAGGAACTCTTCCACGAGGCGGGCGAGAAGGAGTTCCTGCTCGCCTTCCGCCACGCGCGGCAGGCAGCGCAGGCACTCCGTGCGGTACGGCTGGAGCGGGCCATCGGCGTCGTCTACCGCCCGGAAACCGAACGGCGGAGCCACTACTTCCGGACACGCGTCGCGGACCAGTTCGACGCGGTCATCCACATCGACGAGACGCGGGCGGCCGAGCCCCTGGAGCGTACGGCCCGGTGGGAGGAGGGGGAGATCCCAGAGACATATCCGTTCGCCGTGTGATGCGGGCCATCTGACGTCGGCCGTGCGTGTGAGGGGGACTCGATGAACGAGGTGCAGGTAAGCGCGCAGATTCCCGTCGCCGGGGTTCAGCTGGACGCCGACATCGAGGTCCCGCGACAGGTGCACGGGGCGGTGCTGTTCGCGCACGGCAGCGGGAGCAGCCGGCACAGCCCCCGTAACCGCTACGTGGCGGCGGAGCTGCGGAACGCGGGCCTCGCCACCGTCCTGGCCGATCTGCTCACACCGGACGAGGAGCAGATCGACGCCCTGACGGCCGAGTTGCGGTTCGACATCGGCAAGCTGGCCGCGCGGGTGGTCGCGCTGACCGACTGGCTGGTGCACAACGAGCTCGTGCGCGGGCTCGGCATCGGGCTCTTCGGCGCCAGCACGGGGGCGGCCGCCGCGCTGGTCGCCGCTGCCGAGCGGCCGACCTCGGTGCACGCCGTCGTGTCGCGCGGCGGGCGGCCCGACCTCGCCGGAGACTTCCTCCAGTGGGTGTACCAGCCGACGCTGCTGATCGTCGGGGAACGCGACCCGGTCGTCATCAAGCTCAACCGTGAGGCGATGAGCGGTTTGAGCGGAGAGACCCACCTGGAGATCGTCCCGGAAGCCGGCCACCTGTTCGAGGGCCCCGGAGAGCTGGAGCGGGTGGCGGGCCTCGCCCGTGACTGGTTCCTCCGCCACCTTCCGCCACCCCGGAGGTAAGACCCGGGCGGAAGATGTCGCGGAGGGGCAGCAGGAGGACATCGCCTCCGGCATGCCGGAAGACCCTGAACCCCGTTGTAGCTCGGCCTTTCACGTGCGATGGCACCGCCCGAAAACGCGGTGCGGGTCACGCCCCCCGCCCCATAGGCTCCCGCTCATGCGGGACATCCGGCGCCTCCCCAAAGCCCATCTGCACGTGCATCTCGAAAGCACCGTGAGATGGGCCACGCTGAAGGAGATCGGTGCGGCCAACGGCGTCGCGCATCTCGACGAACTGGGGGAGGGGCCGGCCACGTTCGACGGCTTCCGCCAGTTCGCCCACCACAACGGTCTCGTACGGAGCAGCCTGCGTCGTCCGGAGGACTTCACGAGGATCGCGGTGGAATTCTGCGAGGACGAGGCCGCTCAGGGCACCAGGTACGCCGAAGTCACCTTCACCGCGGCCTCCCACGCCGAGCGGCTCGGCCGGCCCGAGATGCCCCTGGAAGCCGTCCTCGAGGGTCTCGCCCAGGGACGCGCCGCATACGGCATCGAGTGCCGGCTCATTCTGGACCACCCCAGGAGACGCTCCGTGGAGCGCGCCTGGCACACGCTCCGGCTGGCCACCCGATACGCCGCGGACGGCGTCGCCGGGATCGGCATGGCCGGGGAGGAGTCCCACTCCCTTGCGCCCTTCAGGGAAGTGTTCGACGCGGCCAAGGACGCGGGATCGCACCTCGTGCACCATGCCGGCGAGTGCTGCGGCGCTTGGAGCATCCGGGAAGCGATCACGATCGGCCGCGCGGATCGAATAGGCCATGGGATCAGCGTGCTGGACGACGCCGACCTCGTCGCAGAGGTCCGGGAACGGGCGATCCCTCTTGAGGTGTGCCCATCGTCGAACGTCGCCCTCGGCCTGACCTCATCGCTCCCCGCTCATCCCCTGCCCCGGCTGCGCGCCGCCGGGCTGGTCGTCACCTTGAACACCGACATCCCGTCCACCACGGGAACGTCCCTGACGGGGGAGTACATCCGGGTCCGGGATGCCTTCGGATACGACGATGCCGTGCTCGCCGAGATGGCCCGAGCGGCCATCGACGCCTCCTTCGCCCCCGCGGTGACGAAGGCACGGTTGCACGAGGAGACGGACGCATGGCTCGCCACGCCACCCGGCTGAGAGCCGTGCGCAGGTCTTGACGGTCTCGGGTGGCCACGGCCGGTGGGCCTCGAAGCTGGGGAACTTCCAGCACGGCGATGGTGTGCCGAGGCGACCCGGCGGACCGGCGCCCTTCCGTTCGTCTGGACCCATGAGCACTTCGCCGTCGAGGGGAACTGCGAGGGACTGCCGGAGTATCCGCTCTGGATCGCGGCGCCCGGCCGCCGGATGGGTGCCCCGGAGGTTCCGCCCCCATGGAGTTCCTGGAAGATCCACCAGTACGCGAACAGCCCGGTGAATCTCGACGTCTTCCCCGGTACCACGGCCGAGCTGCTCGCGCTCGGCATGCGGGGATAAGCGCGCGTATTAGGGGCGGCGGCACCGGTAGAGTCGGTTCACACAGCAGAAGACATCAATCGTGATCTAGGAGAAACCGTGTCTGCCGCCCTTGAAATACGCGTCACCCTCGCCGGAGCCGAGCGTGCGGTAGCGGCGGGCACGACGGCCGGGGAGGCTCTCGAGGCCGACGGCAGGTCGGTCATCGCCGCCAAGATCAATGGCGAGCTGAGGGACCTCGCGGCCGAGGTCGCCGATGGTGACCTGGTCGAGCCGGTGGCGATCGACAGCCCCGAGGGCCGCGCCATCCTGCGCCACTCGACCGCCCACGTGATGGCCCAGGCCGTCCAGGAGATCTTCCCCGAGGCGCGGCTGGGCATCGGCCCGCCCGTGGAGAACGGGTTCTACTACGACTTCGACGTCAAGGAGCCGTTCACCCCCGAGGACCTCAAGCGCGTCGAGAAGCGCATGCGCGAGATCGTCAAGCAGGGGCAGACCTTCGCCCGCAGGCCCGTCTCCGACGAGCAGGCGAGGGAGGAGCTGGCGGCCGAGCCGTACAAGCTGGAGCTGATCGGCATCAAGGGCGGCGCGGCCGAAGAGGAGAGCGTCGAGGTGGGAGGCGCGGAGCTGACCATCTACGACAATCTCGACCCGAAGTCCGGCGACCTGTGCTGGAAGGACCTGTGCCGCGGCCCGCACCTGCCGACCACCCGGGTCATCCCGGCGTTCAAGCTGATGCGCACCGGCGGGGCCTACTGGCGGGGCAGTGAGAAGAACCCGCAGCTCCAGCGGATCTACGGCACCGCGTGGGAGTCGCGGGAGAAGCAGGACGAGTACCTCACCATGCTGGCGGAGGCCGAGAAGCGCGACCACCGCAAGCTCGGCGCCGAACTCGACCTGTTCAGCTTCCCGACGGAGATCGGCGGCGGCCTCGCCGTCTGGCATCCCAAGGGCGGCCTCGTCCGCCGCGTCATGGAGGAGTACTCACGCAAGCGACACGAGGAGTCGGGCTACGAGTTCGTCGTGACCCCGCACATCTCGAAGTCGACGCTGTTCGAGACCTCCGGCCACCTGCAGTGGTACGCCGAGGGCATGTACCCCCCCATGGAGATGGAGGGGGCGACCTACTACCCGAAGCCGATGAACTGCCCGTTCCACATCATGATCTTCAAGGCGCGCGGCAAGTCCTATCGGGAGCTGCCGCTGCGCATGTTCGAGCTCGGCACCGTCTACCGGTTCGAGAAGTCGGGCGTGCTGCACGGCCTCACCCGGGCGCGTGGCTTCACCCAGGACGACTCGCACATCTTCTGCACGCCGGACCAGCTGGCCGACGAGCTCGCCTCGCTGCTCAAGTTCGTGATCGATCTGCTGCGCGACTACGGCCTGACCGACTTCGAGGCGGAGCTTTCGACCCGGCCGGAGAAGTTCGTCGGTGAGATCGAGGAGTGGGACCAGGCCACCGAGGCGCTGCGGCACGCGCTGGACAAGTCCGGCGTGCCCTACATCGTGGCGGAAGGCGAGGGTGCCTTCTACGCGCCGAAGATCGATGTGCACATCCGTGACGCGATCGGGCGCCGCTGGCAGCTCTCCACCCTCCAGGTCGACCTGCAGCTCCCGCAGCGGTTCGACATCGAATATCAGGCCGCCGACGGCACCAGGCGCCGGCCGTACATGATCCACCGGGCGCTGTTCGGGTCGGTGGAGCGGTTCTTCGCGATCCTGCTGGAGCACTATGCCGGGGCTATGCCGCCCTGGCTGGCTCCCGTCCAGGTGGCCGGCATCCCGATCTCGGACGCGCACGTGCCGTACCTGAACGCGGTGGCCGAGAAGCTCGCCGCCGCCGGCATCAGGGTCGAGGTCGACGACAGCGACGACCGCATGCAGAAGAAGATCCGCAACGCGCAGAAGTCCAAGGTGCCGTTCATGCTGCTCGCCGGTGACGACGACGTCGCCGCGGGCGCGGTCTCGTTCCGTTACCGGAACGGCGAGCAGAAGAACGGCGTTCCCATCGAGGACGCGATCGCGGAGATCGTCGACGCCGTCGAGCGTCGCGTCCAGGTTTAGTAGTTCTCGTCCTCTTCGGCGGGGGGCTTGCGCTCCTCGCCGGGGAGGCGGACGTCGTCCACCGTCACGTTGACCTCGACGACGCGCATGCCGAGCATGCGGCTGACGGACCGGGCGACGTTGGTCTTGACCTCTTTGGCCACTTCCAGGACGACGTGGCCGTACTCGACGACGATGGTGATGTCGACGGCGACCTGGCGGTCCTGGATCTGGGCCCGGACACCCTGGTTGCCGCGCCTGGCGCCGAGACCGATGCGGTCCCGCATGTTCTCGAAGGCGCGCTCGATGTCGCCGCCGAGATCGGCGACGCCCGGGATTTCGAGGGACGCGAGGGCGGCGACCTTCTCGACCACCTCGTCGGCGACCTTGATCCGTCCCTTGACCACGGCGGCGGTGAGCGGATCGGGCGCGGCGTACGGAGCCTGGTGGAGGGTTTCTCCCGTGGACGCCCCGGCAGGCTCCTCGATCGACTCCTCGATGGCGACGACGTCAGTCATGCGGCACTCCTCGGACGCGGGCTCTCCACACAGCAGGTGCATTCTGCCCGAAGATCGAATGGTTTGTCGTTAATTAGCCCGCGCGGCATCCGCCGGATGGGCGGGTCATATGCTGCTGCACATACAGGAGGAGGAGAGCGCGAACGTGGGTTCAGAGCCGATCGAACAGGCCGGTGCCGGGGTGCCCGACAACTTCCAGCGTCTGTGGACACCCCACCGCATGGCCTACATCAAGGGGGAGAACAAGCCCACCGGATCGGGTGAGGACGACGGCTGCCCGTTCTGCGACATCCCCAAGATGAGCGACGAGGACGGCCTGATCGTGGCCCGTGGCTCGGCGGTCTTCGCGGTGCTCAACCTCTACCCGTACAACTCCGGCCACCTGATGGTCTGCCCGTACCGGCACGTGGCGGACTACACCGATCTGGACGACGCGGAGACGGCCGAGCTGGCCGACTTCACCAAGCGGTCGACGCAGACGCTGCGCAAGGCCAGCGGCGCCCAGGGCTTCAACGTCGGCATGAACCTCGGCCTGGTCGCGGGCGCCGGCATCGCCGCCCACCTGCACCAGCACGTGGTGCCACGGTGGGGCGGCGACACCAACTTCATGCCGGTGGTCGGCCACACCAAGGTCCTCCCGCAGCTCCTGCGCGAGACGCGGCAACTCCTCGCCGACGCCTGGTCGGCCTGACCGCGGGATCAGCTCGCCGGCGCGGGCTGCGGGTGCGGCTCCGCGTGCGGCGCCGGTTCGGCTAAGCGCAGCGCGCGGATGCCGGCGCTCAGCACGAGCGGCACGGCGAGGGCCAGCGCCATGGAGAGGACGGCCGCGCCCGAGTCGTTGACCAGCATGCCGACCACGCCGCTCACCAGCGCGCCGAGCAGCCCGGCCTTCAGGGTGGGCGCCCGTTCGAACGCGATCGGCAGGACCCCCGCGCTGGCCGCGCCCGGCCGGAGCAGTGCGAAGATCAGGAAGGCGAACGCGGCGATCACGACCGGCATCAGGTTGGGGCTGAGCAGCGTGTGCAGCATCGCCCCGAGCTTGCGCGTGATCACCGGCAGGAACGTGCCGTCGATCACCTGGCCCACGAACCGGCCGAGGTGGGTCTGGCTCGCCGGTGGCCGCAGGTAGTCGAGATAGGCGATGCCCATCACCAGCACGCCGCCCGCCACGCAGAAGGCGCCCAGCTTCACGATCGAAACGCGCTTGCCCGCCACGAGCAGCGCGGTCACGGCGATGCCGGGAACGAACGCGATCACGCCGCCGAAGTCGCTGCCGACACCGGGCCACCCGTCCAGCAGCATCGCGAGTCCACCCAGGCCGGCCACGAGGGCGACGGCCACCGTCCTGCGGCCCGACCGGACCAGGCTGTCGGCGATCGCCGTCGTGACGAGCAACACCGCGGTGGCCAGCAGGGCGAACGGGATGTTGCCGAGGCCGTAGTAGCGTGCGCCGACCACGCCGGTGTACCCCATGACGCTGTTGAGCTGCAGGGTCGTGCCGGTCAGCAGGTCGCCGAGCAGCACGGCGGCCGTCACGCCCGCGATCACCGTGGCCGGGCCCAGCACGCCGCGCCGCCACGGCCCGGCCAGCGCCACGACCGTCAGCAGGAGGGCGCAACCGATGATCCCGCCCACCAGGACGAGGGTCGGCTGGGCCGTACGGGCCCACGGGGTGAGATTGACGAGGTAGGTCGAGACGGGCAGCGAGGCCAGTGCGATCGCGGCCACCCGGACGCCGCCGAGCCCCTGGCGGCGGCGCAGCAGCAGGAACGCGACGACGTAGAAGACCACCTGGAGGATCGCCAGCGTGGTGAAGAAGATCCCGCCCATGTTGCGGATCGTCTGCCCCGCCACGTCCGCCGCGCGAAGATCCGCCACCGTGCCGGCCGTGTCGACTGCCGTGTCGGCCGCTGTGCCCGCCGTCGTGCCGGTCGCCGCCGATCCCGTACGGCTTCCGCCACCGGCCTGGGCCTCCACCCCGATCACGGTCGGCGGAACCGGGAGCCCGGCACGGGCCAGGATCGTCGCCGTGAGGTCGGGGAGGATCACCATGTCGTCGCGGTGCGTGGACTTCGCCCCGAGGAGCCTCGGCCCGGTCCCGGGAGCGGTCGAGCCGGCGCGCATCATGGCGACGCGGAGATGCGGCACGGGACCGTGATCGGACAGCCCGGCCACGAGGACGGCGGCGTCCTTCGGCAGGGCCGCGAGGGCGGCTCCCACACTCGTGTCGGCCGCCCGGACCGCCGTGCGGCGATCACCGGGGTTGAGCTTCTCGTTGACCGTCGGGAGCTTGTCGGCCTCGATGTAGGGCCGGATCAGATCGCTCACGTCGACGGCCATGACGCGGCACCGCGCCCAGGCTGCGCCGGGGAGCTCGGCCACGGTGGCGGCGTACTGGTCAAGCCTGCCCTGCCGGTCCGCGAGCGCGAGCGCGGCGCCGGGGCCCACGGCCGTCGTGCACTGCCCGGCATCGTGGAGGGCCTGGCCGAGCGTGCCCGCGTCCTTCTGCTCGCGGACGTCCCACAGCCAGGAGAACTCGGGCACGACCGCGCCCGCGCCCGCCCGCTCCGGCATGGGCGGCATGCCGCACCGCGAGCCCACGGCCGAGCGGACCCCGGCGGACACGGTGAGCCAGCCGTCGTAGGGGCAGGTGAGGTTGCCGACGGTCCGGATGGACAGGGAGCCGAGGGCGCTCTGACCGGCCAGTTTCCAGAGGTTGGGAGTGTCGGTCGCGTTGACGTCGCTCCACATCAGGCCCGGAACGCCGATAAGCGCGACCCGTCCCGGGGCGGCCGGATCCGCCGCGGCCGCGGGCGGCCCGCCCTGCGGCGGGGTCGCGGCGGCGGCCCCGGGGGCCGCCGCCGCACCGGACAGCACGACCGCTAAGCCGTACAGGATGGTGGCCAGCGCGACCAGCGTCCGCCTCACCGATGACCTCCCAGATCTCTGGACAGCAAGGGGCACCGTATGGGCTCCGCCACTACCCCGTCCACCGACTCCATGTCATCGCGATCATAGAGAGCTTCCGGGCGTCACGTGATCGCTATCAAGGCAGGGTGACCCGGAGGCGCGCGGCCGGGCTTTCGTTGTGCAGGCGGTCGAGGGTGGTCACGTAGTAGGTGCCGCTCTCGTGCGCCACGTAGGTGGGGGTGTTGCTCGCGGGGACGACGGCGACCAGGTTGCGGGCGTCGTCGGTGGCGCACGCGCCGCCCTTGCCGGTGACCCGGTAGACGGCGTAGGCGCGGGCGCCGGGGCGGGGCCGCCAGACGATGGTGCCGCCGACGTTCTTCACGCTCGTGGGGGCGAGCGGCGCCTTCGTCTCGAAGCCCTTGATCAGCGGGAGCAGGGCGGGCTGCGTGTAGTGACTCTTGGTGAGGCGGTCCAGAACCTGTAGCGGGTTCTTGGCGAGCTGCGCGGCGCTGAAGTAGACGTCGCCCTTCACTTCCGGATATTTCCGGTTGAGCGTGAGGTGGGAGGGCAACTCGCGCGGCTTCGTCCAGGCGGCATTGTCCTTCGCGCCGACCCGGTAGAGCGCCTGCCCGATGTACAGGTCGACGCCCGTGCCCTTCACCGCGTTCGCCCACCAGGGCACGAGCACGTCGTAGTCCGCGATCGCGAACCCGCGGGGCCAGTAAAGCTGGGGCATGACGTAGTCGACGGACCGGGCCTTGATCCAGGCCTTCGCATCCGCATAAATGTCGTCATAGGCGGACATGCCGCGTGTGGCCGAGCCGTCGGGATCGTTTGACTTGTTCCGCCAGATACCGAACGGGCTGATGCCGAACTTCACGTACGGCTTCGTCGCGTGCACGGCGTTGGACACCTGCGCGACCAGCTTGTTGACGTTGTCCCGCCGCCAGTCGGCCAGGCTCATCCCGTTGCCGTACTTCGCGAAGGCGTCGGAGTCGGCGAACTTCGTGCCCTTGCCCGGATAGGGATAGAAGTAGTCGTCGAAGTGGACCCCGTCCACGTCGTAGCGCTGCACCACGTCCTTGATGACCTTGGTGACCCAGTCGCGCACCTCGGGCAGGCCCGGGTTGTAGTAGAGGAACCCCTCGCGCTTGACCGTCCACTCCGGGTGGAGCCGCGCCGGATGGCTGTCGGGCAGCTTCGAGGTGTCGGCCGTGTACCCGGCCCGGTAGGGGTTGAACCAGGCGTGGAACTCCAGGCCCCGCTTGTGCGCCTCGTCGATCAGGAAGGGCAGCGGATCCCATCCCGGGTCCTTGCCGGGCGTCCCGGTCAGATACTGCGACCAGGGCTCCAGCGACGACCGGTAGAACGCGTCGGACGCCGGGCGGATCTGCAGGAACACCGCGTTGAACCGGCGCCGCGCCGCGTTGTCGAGGATCTTGATGTACTCCGCCCGCTGCCGGGCGGGCGTGAGCCCCGTGCCGGAGGGCCAGTCGATGTTGTGCACGGTCGCGATCCAGACGCCGCGCAGCTGGCGCTTGGCGGCCCGGGCGCTCGGGGTGCAGGAGGATGTCGCCGCGGTGGTGGTCACCGTCCTCGCCCCCTTGGCCTGCGCGGCCGGCCCGAACGTGTACGCGGTTCCCGCGGCCACGGCCGCGACGGCGACGGTGGCGATCAACGGACGACTCATTGGGCCTCCCCGCCCTCCCGACTTGCCCGAACGCATGGCTCATCAGTCTGGCATTGGCAAACGAATGGTTTGGCCCAAAAAAAGAAATCACCTCG
>JBIOWF010000034.1:0-43064 GCA_044868295.1 Microtetraspora sp.
GGCCCGCCCGCTCTCGTCGAGGGGACCATGTGAGGGCGACCGTGAAGCCGGACGACGCACTGCCTGTGCCGCTGCCCGACACGGTCCGGGCGGCGCTGCTCGGACCGGTGGTGGACCACCACTGCCACGGGGTCCGGCGCGACGAGCTGAGCCGGTCCCAGTTCGAGTTACTGATCACTGAGGCGAGCACGCCCGCGCCGCCCGGGACCACCCACTTCGACACCCCTGTCGGGGCGGCGGTCCGGCGCTGGTGCGCGCCCGTGCTCGGTCTCGAACCGCACGTGCCGCCGTCCGTCTACCTGTCCAGGAGGGCCGAGCTCGGCGCGGCCGAGGTGAACCGGCTGCTGCTGCGTGAGGCGGGGATCGTGGCCTTCCTGGTGGACACCGGTCTCAACGGTCCCGATCTGCTGTCCGCCGCGGAGATGGGCCGCATGGGCGGCGCCGCGGCCGACGAGATCGTCCGGCTGGAGCAGGTCGAGCAGGATGTGGCCGAGGCCGGGCTGTCCGCCGTCGAGTACGTCGGCGCGCTCGAGAAGAACCTGGCCACGAGGGCCGCGCGCGCGGTCGGGCTCAAGACGATCATCGCGTACCGGTGCGGGCTCGACTTCGACCCGTCATGTCCCTCCAGGGGGACGGTGATCGCCGCGGCGGGGCGGCGGCTGGCCGACCCCACGGAGCGGCTCACCGACCCGGTGCTGCTGCGCCACCTGCTGTGGACGGCGGTGGACGTCGCCAGGGAGCGGAACCTGCCGCTCCAGTTCCACTGCGGGTACGGCGACAGCGACATCGACCTGCATCGCTCCGACCCCTCGCTCATGACGGGATTCATCCGGGCGCTGATGCCCATGGGGGTTCCTGCGATCCTGCTGCACTGCTATCCGTTCCACCGCCAGGCGTCGTACCTCGCCAACGTCTTCCCGCACGTCTATGTGGACGTCGGTCTCACCCTCACCTACACGGCGGCGGGATCGGCGTCGATCATGAGCGAGCTGCTGGAGCTCGTCCCGTTCCACAAGCAGATGTTCAGCTCCGACTGCTACGGCGTCGCCGAGACGTGCCACCTCGGTGCGCTCTATTACCGCAGGGGGCTCGCCCGCGCCCTCGCCGACCGCCTCGATCAGGGCGAGTGGAGCACGGCGGACGCGGCCCGGGTGGCCCACATGATCGGCTCCGGCAACGCGCGACGCGTCTACCGCCTCTAACTTAGGTTCGAGGTGTTTATCGTCATCAGGTACGAGGACGGCGCGCGGATCTCGGCGGAGAATCATGGGTGATGAACGCCATTGAAATCCGAAATCTCTCGAAATCGTTCGGCGCCGTCCGAGCCGTCGACGATGTCTCCTTCACCGTGGAGGCGGGCTCCGTCACGGGCTATCTCGGCCCCAACGGTGCCGGCAAGACCACCACGCTGCGCTGTCTCCTCGGCCTGATCAGCCCGAACACGGGGGAGGCCCTGGTCAACGGGCAGCGCTACGCCTCACTCGCCCACCCCCTCACGGAGGTCGGGGCGATGCTGGAGGCCACCAACTTCCATCCGGGCCGTACGGCGCGCAATCACCTCCGGGTGCTCTGCACCGCCGCGGGGCTGCCCGCCGACCGCGCCGACGAGGCCCTCGACCAGGTCGGCCTGGCCGACGCCGCGGGGAAGCGGGTCGGGGGCTTCTCCCTGGGCATGCGCCAGCGCCTCGCGCTCGGGTCGGCCCTGCTCGGCCGGCCCAAGGTCTTCATTCTCGACGAGCCCGCCAACGGCCTCGACCCGGCCGGCATCCAGTGGCTGCGGGGCTTCCTGCGGCACCTGGCGCACGACAAGGGCGCCGCGGTGCTGGTCTCCAGTCACGTGCTGTCCGAGGTGGAGCAGACCGTGGACAACGTCGTGATCATCGCCAAGGGCCGTCTCGTACGGCAGGGCACCCTGGCGGAGCTCACCAGTAACGGCGATGAGGCCGTCCGGGTGCGCACGTTGAAGACGGCCGAGCTGGCGCTCGCGCTGCGAGAGGCGGGGGCCACGGTCGATCCCGTCGAGGACGGCCTGCTGCGGGTGCGCGGCATGGACGCCGAGGCGATCGGGCAGGTCGCGCTGGACGAGCGGATCGTCCTGACCGAGGTGGCGCAGGAGCGCTCCGACCTGCAGAAGGTGTTCCTGGAGCTCACCGGGGACGCGGAGCGGCAGACGCCCGTGACGGAGGACGCCAAGTGACTCGCCTGATCCGCGCCGAGCTGCAGAAGCTCTTCACGACCCGCCTCTGGTGGGCCATGTTGATCGTGATGCTCCTGTTGATCGGCCTGAGCCTCACGTTCGTCGTCATCCTCGCCGGAGAGTCCGGGCCGGACGGCGCTCCGGTCTTTCCCGGGCTCGACGACCCCCAGTGGCTGCCCATCGCGTTGTCGTCCGCCTCCGGCGGGAACATCTTCACGATGATCCTCGGTGTTGTGATGATGACCGCCGAGTACCGCTACCAAACGATCACAGGCACGTTCCTGACCACGCCGAAACGCGGTCAGGTGATCGCGGCCAAGCTCGGTGCGGGCGCGATCATCGGCGTCCTGTTCGCCGTGGTCGCGCTGCTCGTCGTCGCGATCGTGTCGATCACCGCCGTCCTGGTCGCGGGGGGCGACATCACGCTCACCGGCAACCGCGTCCCGCAGGTGACGGTGGGAATCCTCGCCACCCTGACGCTCTACGCGCTCTTCGGCATCGGCCTCGGCGCGCTGATCCGCAACCAGATCGCCGCCCTCATCGGCGCGATCGTCTGGGCGTACGTGATCGAGGGCATCTTCGGCGCGATCCCCGCGCTGCAACCGGTCGGCAAATGGCTTCCGGGCGGCGCCGCGCAGGCGCTGATGAGCATCGACATCGAGACCGGCCTCGGAGGGTCGGATCTGCTCCCCGCCTGGGCCGGGGCGCTCGTCCTGGTCGGCTACGGCCTGCTGTTCGCGGCCGTCGCCTCCGCCACCACCGTCCGCCGCGACATCACCTGAGGTCGGGGCACGGCGTCTGGTCTCCGCAGCCGCACAGGAGCACGGCCCCGCGCAGCTCGCGGGGCCTCCCGCCCGGATCCGGCCCGGTGCGGCGGCTTTCGCGGGCGTACCGAGTCGCGATCTTCACCCTCGACCTGGTTTGCTTGGACCGTCACATCACCCACACCTGCCCGGGGGATCTTTCATGCGCAGCGTCGAACCCGAGGTCTTCCTCGTCGCCAAGCCCGAGCTGGACTACGACGAGCTCGCCCGCTACCTCGGGGAGATCGGCGGAGAGAGCTGGTTGGAGCGGCTGGAGCGGGGCGATTTCGACGCGCAGAACCTCGCCGAGTTCGCCGGGCGGCTCTGCTACCGGTCCTTCGAACCGGGGTTGAACCCCAACGTGACCCGCATCCGGCAGGACCAGACGGAATACCTGCGCAACATCCTCGCCAGCGCCCACGGGTCGGTCCTGGAGCACATCAGCTTCAGCTTCGTGCTGCACAACGTGAGCCGGGTGTTCACCCACGAGCTGGTACGGCACCGCCCCGGCGTCGCCATCTCCCAGGAGTCGCTCCGCTTCGTACGGCTGGCCGACATCCCGTTCTGGTTCCCCGAGTGGGCCCAGCAGGACGCGGAGCTGATGAAGCGCGCGTCAGCCGTGCTCGATCAGCTGGAGGAGTTCCAGACCTGGATGGCCGAGCATTTCGGGCTGGATGAGGAAGGCGTGCCATTCGCGGAGAAGAAGCACCGCACGTCGTTCATGCGCCGGTTCGCCCCCGAGGGCGTGGCGACCGGTCTGGTGTGGACGGCCAACGTCCGCACGCTCCGGCACACGATCGAGGCGCGCACCGCCGTGGGAGCGGAGGAGGAGATCCGCCTGGTCTTCCAGCGCATCGGTGAGCTGATGCGGCAGGAGGCCCCGGCGCTCTTCGGCGACTACGTCGTCGAAGACGGCGCGTGGATCCCCGGCTGGCGCAAGGTCTGACCACAACCCGCGACCTCGGCCTGCGGCGCGACCTCGGCCGCGCCGCACGTCACAGCACGGGCCGAGGTGGTCTGGTCAACCCGACCCGGGTGGTCAGCGCCACGTGGTCGGACAGGTACATCCGGCGTTCGCCGGGCCGCGCCAGCGGTTCGGCGAACAGCAGGCCGCTGTCGATCACTGGAAACCGCTCCTCATCGCCGGAGACGAGCACGTAGTCGATCCGGTGCCCGGACGACCCCGGCGGCAGGAACTCGACGTGAACGCCCTGCAGCAGGCTGTTGAGCGCCCGCTTGGCGCGGAACACGACGCGGCCCATGTTCGGCAGGGCGCCCCGGAACGACCTGTACGACACCGTGCCGACCGGCAGGCGCGAGAAGGTCGCCAGGCCCCCGGCCGGCTGGCCGGCGACCCCGCGCCGCCAGCCCACGAACGGGAACGACGGCAGATGGGCGCAGCACGTCCAGCTTGGCGCGCCCCCACACCTCCTGGAAGTTGACGACGTCGATGTCGGACTCGTCGATGCGGCGGCAGAACTCGGCCGCCCGCTCCACGAGGGGTGGCAGCGACGACGGCAACCCGCACACGTTGAGCGACGCCACATGGATCGCCGCCGGATCGCCAGTCATAGGGATCATGCTCGCATGCGGCGTAAGCGTACGGAACGCATTATTTCAACCGCGAGCAGCGCTCACCGGCCGGGCAGGCCTCACCGGCCACGGCGCGGCATGCCGCTAGAGCGTGATCGGCACCGCCGTACCGCTCACCGCGATGCCGGAACGCGGGTCGGCGTCGATTCCCACCGTGAGGACGCTGGGGCGGCCCATGTCCGCGCCTTGGTAGACGGTGACGGTCGTCGGCGGGGTGACCAGGGTCAGCTCGCGGAGGTAGCCGCCGAACGCGGCAGCGGCGGCCCCCGTGGCGGGATCCTCGACGACGCCGCCGGGAGGGAAGGGGTTGCGGGCGTGGTAGACGTTCGGGGACTCGCGCCACACCAGGTCGACGGTCGTCCAATCGCGGCGTCTCATCAGCGCCGCCAGCGCCGGCATGTCATAGTCCAGATCGGCGAGCCGCTTCCTCGTCGCCGCCGCCACGATGGGGTGCCGGGCGCCGGCGAACGCCACCCGGGGCGGGAGCTCGGGGTCGAGGTCGCCCGGCGCCCATCCCAGCGCGTCGAGCAGCTCGGCGAGGTCGTCGCCGGCGATGGGCTCGGTGCGCGGCTCGACGCTGGTCAGCGTCGCCGTGGCCGTGCCATCGGGGGACACCGCGGTGGCCACCTCGATCAGACCCGCCCGGGTGTCGAAACGCAACAGCCCGGGGCCGTGCTGCTGGGCGTACGCCGCCCCCGAGGCGATCGTGGCGTGGCCGCAGAACGGGACCTCGGCCAGCGGGCTGAAATACCGCACGCCGAACCGCCCGTCGCCGTGCGGTGTGAGGAACGCCGTTTCGGAATATCCCAGGTCGGCGGCTATGCGAAGCATCTCGTCGTCGTCGGCTCCGGTGGCGTCGAGCACGACGCCCGCCGGGTTGCCCCCGGCGGGGTCGGTGGTGAACGCGCTGTAGTGCAGGATGTTCATCTGTGATCCTCGGTGTGGTGTGAGCGCCATGGTCTGTCGGCTTTCGAACCCCCGCCGCCGTTGAGCGGACCGGGCATCCGCGGGCGAGGACCTCGTACTGCCGCCTGGGCTCCCGCTTCTAGCGGATCGTGTGTCCCGGCACACGTGCCGCCTCCGCTTTCGTCCCCAGGCAGCCGAAGTGGACTTGCCTGGATAGTGTTGCGCCATGGCTGGCCCTCAAAAAGGGCCAATTTAGAGGAAGTGGCACAGTGAACGCGCGTACCCTCGCCTCCCGTGGAGTGCCGGCCGCGCAGCGGAGCCTGGGTCAGGGGCTGCAGTCGTCCTCGGGCCAGATCACGAACTCGGGGAAGGCCTGGCGACGCGGGCGGTCACCGATCTCGTCGATCGCCGTACGGATGTCCCGCAGATGTCGCACGGTCATCTGCAGGGGCGGCTCGTCCGGCTGGTACGTGGTGAAGATGGGGTAGTCCACGCCCGGCTCGTTGGTCATCTCGATGTGACAGCCGAGGACATGGGTGACCGGCCGGGTGCCCGTGAACTCGATCAGGCGGTCGATGGTGGCGCCGAAAGCGGACCAGTCCTCGACGTACAGCCGGCCGCGGTACACGGTGTCGCCGGTGAGCAGGAGCCCGGTGTAGGGGTCGTAGAACGTGACGGCCGCCTCGTGGTGCCCGGGGGTGGCCAGGCACTCCAGCACCCGGCCCCCGAGGTCGACCTGAGCCACCCGCCCGGGGTCGTCGTCGAATCCGAAGTACGCCCAGGCGGTGCTCAGGTCCGCGCCGACGACGGTGGTGCCGGGGCGATCGGCGAACTGGGCGTCGCCCGCGACGTGGTCGCCGTGCGCGTGGGTGTGGAGGACGAGCAGTGTGTAACCGTCCCGTGGGTGGTCGTGGAGCCAGCCGTTCACCAGTTCGTCGACGACCCGGCGCAGGGGGAGGAACTCGGCGGACGCGGTGGCACCGGTGTCGATGAGCACGGCTCCGGCATTGCCGAACAGCAGGAACAGGAAAGGCGCCTCGTAGTCGATCGCCATGTTCTGCCGCAGGATGAACGTGTGCTCGCCGTAGGCATGGACCTGGATGTCGGGATCGGTGTTGTGCTTCGCCGACGGCGATCCGTGGATCCAGCGGACGTCCAATGGACGAGGCTGGGGGACTTCGGCCGTGAAGTCGATCGACTGCGCGCTTTCACCCATGACGTCTCCCGCACGCGTCGTCTTAGCGGGCCGGGTACGGCGCATCTCGTCCGGGGCCGGCACGTTCGAGCCTCCGAGTGCAATTTACTACAGCCCGGCCAGTGAGCTCCCGGTGCGCCGGGGAAATGGGAGATGTCGTCGGCCCCGGCCTGCGCGGGGCCGAGGTCTCGCCCAGGCCCTGTATCTGGCGGGGCAGGGCGTTGGCCCCGGCGTACGGGCCGGGCTGACGGCGGGATCCACTACGTGAAAATGCCATCATGGTCGAACGTATGTTTGAGTGTCGAGGTAGGTTCGGCGCATGACGGGTGCGTATCAGGCCTCGCTGCTGGACTGTTGCGATGAAGCCGGTCTCGGACCTCTGGGTTCCACCGTGCGCCGAACGCCGCTCGCCCGCGGAGCCTGGATCGATGTCCGGCTGAACTGGATCACCGGCGCCGACACGCTGTTCGACAGATTGGTGCGGGTTGTGCCGTGGCGCGCCGAAAGGCGGCAGATGTACGACCACGTCGTCGACGTTCCTCGGTTGCTCAGCTTCTACGACGAGGGGGAGGCTCTTCCCGACCCCGCGCTCGACGGGGCGAAGCGCGCGTTGGACGCGCACTACGCCGAGGAGCTGGGGGAGCCGTTCCGAACAGCCGGCCTGTGCCTTTACCGCGACGGCCGCGACAGCGTCGCCTGGCACGGCGACACCATCGGCCGTGGCCGGGCGGAGGACACCATGGTCGCGATCGTCTCGATCGGCGCGCCCCGGATCCTGCTGCTGCGCCCGCGCGGCGGCGGAGGCCCGACACTGCGTCACAACCTCGGGCACGGAGATCTCCTCGTGATGGGCGGCAGTTGTCAGCGGACCTGGGAGCATGCCGTTCCCAAGACCGCGCGGGACATCGGGCCACGGATCAGCATCCAGTTCCGCCCGCGAGGAGTCCGCTGATCCTGGCAGGACAAAGCATCTGACCTCCCGATATCGCTGTTCCGCCGCAGCGTCGATCGCGCACACCTCCCTTCTTGACACCATCAAAATAATTATGGTGGTGTCGAAGGAGGGAGGTTTCTGATGTCTCGACCTGGTTCGTCTGGTCTGATGCTCGCGGTTACCTCGGCGATGTGTTTCGGTTTCTCCGGACCTCTGGCCAAATCGCTGATCGATGCGGGGCTCACGCCTTTGCAGGCGGTCTGGGTGAGGCTCGCCGGGGCGGCCTTCCTGCTGCTGGTCGTGACGGGTGTGTTCAGGCCGACAGCCCTTGTCGTCCCGCGGCATCGGCTGCGGTTCGTCGTGATGTACAGCCTCGTGGGATTCGCCGCGGTGCAGGCCTTCTACTACGGGACGGTCGCCCGGCTGCCGGTCGGCATCGCGGTGTTGCTGGAGTACGCCTCGCCGGTCCTGGTCCTGGCGTGGGTCCGCTTCGTGCGCCGCGTACGGCTGCCGCGCGCCGCCGCGCTCGGCGCCCTGCTGGCCGTGGCGGGCGCGCCCGAGCCGCGGCCCGGCGCCGCCCGGGCCGCCGTCGAGGCGGCGGACGGTCTCCGGGTGCCTCAAACGCCGGCCCGCCGGTCCGCGCCCGCTCCAGCGCGGCTGCGGCCCGTGTCCGATCGTGGAAGGCCAATCCCATCGCCAGATCCGGTGCCTAGGCCGGCGAGCTCGGGTGTTCCATCCACCACTCGGTGAACTCGCGGCAGCGGCCGGCGGCGTCCAGGCGGATCATCCACAGGTTGCTGAACGTCTGGTCCGGGTACGTGGCGGTCCCCTGGATGACGGCGACCTCCTCGGTCACGGTCAGCGGACGCCACTCGAAGGTCGCCTCGTAGGGTGCGTCCTTGCGCTCCAGCCAGCCCTGGACGATCTGTTCGCGCCCGCGCCACGGCGGGCGGAAGGGCTCGGTGTAGTACTCGGCGTCCTCGGTGAACAGGCCGCCGATGTGATCTGGATCGTTGGAGTTCCATGCCCGGATGTACCCCTCGATCCACCTGGTGACGCTGCCGGCGTCGGTCATGAGCCTTTTCTACTGGACGCCGGACCACCCGCCGCCGACCCTGTGGTGGCGTGTCTCCGGCCGGTACGGCTCGCGCGGTTCTGACGGCAACCGCGGTCCCACGGCCTCGCGGGCGAGCGCCGTCAGCCAGGCGGCCGCCGGTCAGGCAGGCTGATCCCAGATGCTGGGCTCGTCGGCCGCCTGACGCATCGCCGTGGACCATTCGAGAGCCGCACGCGCGTTCTCCAGATCATCGGTGGCGATGACGATCTTCACGCCTCCGAAGGTGGTGTAGGCGAGGTCGATGTTGACGTTCGCGTCGGCGAGCTGCCGGGTCAGCTCGCCGAGAGTGCCGGGCCGATCCTCGATGTCCACGACGAGCACCGTGCGCTCGTCGGCGACGCCCATCCCCGCGGCTTCGAGGGCATCGCGGCATCGTGTCGCGACTTCGTCGTCCACGAGCAGGTGAACGATGCCCTTGCCTTCGCCGGTGAAAGCCGCCAGCCCCTGGATGTTCACGCCGGACTCGCCGGTGATCTCCCCCAGTCGGGCCAGCTCACCTGGCTGATCGCTCAGAATGACTGCTATATCCGTAGGCATCGCAGTTCAATCTTCTCACCGTGGCTGAATTGCGACAATCCACTCGTGAGGATCGGCTCGGCGGGGTCAGCGAGTCACTCGGCCAGGGCTGAGAGCTGGTCGAAGAGTTCGAGGGCGGCCTGCCGTACCTCGTCGGGGGAGATGCCGTCGAGCACGGTGCGTGCCTGGCTGACGTCGCGGGTGGTCGCGCAGGTGATGGCCACCGACGCGGCGGCCGCGTGACTGAGCGATCCGGCCGGTTCGTTGTCCGCTATCTCCCGGGCACTCGCGGCGAGATCGAGGATGTCTGTGCTGTTCGACGTGGTCAATGGGTTCTCCTCGCGTGGCGGCGGCTTGGCGCCATTGTCGGTCGGTAGGTCGCGCTGCCGTGAATGTCGAGAGTGGCAAATCGCTCTCTTCCTGGCAAGCGGCGACACAAGGTCATCGTGGTCCGCGGCGGCCGCCGGCTCCATGGATCGGTGGTCCGTTCGCGACTTCTATGAGATCACGGCACCTCTCGACGACCGGGCTCGCGACGCGGTCACGCGGGATCACAGGGCGCTGAATTCACTCCAGTTACAAATATGAGCATCGGTTTGGCAAACAACAGGCCGACATTCTGGAATGATCGCGTCGATATCCTGTTGGACATCGAGACTGACGGACAGTGACTGATGCCCCTTCTTGAACAAATCACGGCCTTCGCGTCGGATCATCCGGTCGGAATGGCCGTCATCTGTGTCGTGGCCATGGTCCTTCTGGTCCTGGCCTTTCTCGCCCTCCGCGCCACCTATCAGGCCGGCTCCCGCCTCTTCCGCCGCTTCGCCGCTGAACGCCCGGCGGAGGACATTCTCACGATCGTCGCCGCCAGCATCGCCACGGGAGTGTCGGCGCAGGGCATGTGGCGCTTCTCCGGCGATGTGCTGGGGTTCGACGGGCCGCTCCGGCTGCTGCTCTTCGCCTTCATCGAAGTCGCGGTGATCACCAGCGCGGTGCGGGCCCGCCAGAACATGAGAGAGAACTACTCCGCCGGCATCGACGGCGTCGCCGTGTGGGCCCTAACCGGCCTGTCCGCGGTGCTCTCCAGCATGGACGCCCGCAGCCTCGCCGAGGCGGTGTTCCGGCTGGCCGCACCGCTGGTCGCGGCGTGGCTGTGGGAGCGCGGCATGGCGATCGAGCGGCACCGGATCACCGGGCGTGCCCGCATCAACTGGCGGGTCACCCCCGAGCGTGTCATGGTGCGCATCGGCCTGGCCGAGGCTAGCGACCGCACCGCGAGCGAGGTGGACGCCCACCGGAGGCTGACCCGTGTCGCGCTGGCGGCGAAGCGCGCCCGCGCGCTGCGCGCCGCCGGGGCGTCCGACCGCAGGATGCGCGCGGCGCTCATGAAGCTGGACCGGGCCATGGACCGCGCCGTCGAGCACACCGGCCTCGCCGTCGACTCGACCCGGCAGGAGGCGCTGCTCTCCCAGATCGGGGCGCTGTACAACACCTCCGCCCTGATGGACCTGCGCCCGCCCGTCCCATGGGCGCCCGAGCCCGAGCCGCACCGGGCGCTGCCCCCGGCCATGTTCGCCCTCGACGACGACGACGAGGAAGTGCCGACGGTCGACGCCACTCCGCTGGTCGTCGACACGGCGCAGCGCGCTGCCCTGCTGCGTGCGGCGCGGGAGTACTGGGACAGCCAGATCGAGCGTCGGATCGTCCCCCGTGCGGCGGACATCGCCAGGGAGATCGGCATCTCGCTGGCCACCGCCCGCGAGTACCGCGCCCTGTGGAAGCTGGAGCCGCAGGCGCACGCGCTCGTGCAGGCCGCCTACCACCAGCACGGGATCATCGACACCGGCGGCTTCCCCGCGATCCCGGCCCAGGAACGCTTCCTGGCGGTGAACGGCTCATCCACCAGCTGACCCTGATGCTCCTCGGGGAACCGGACAGCCGGTTTCCCGGGGAGTTCCCGGTGTCCGCCACCGGGCCCCGCGTCGACAGACCGGGTACGGCCGGCTGAGTCCGCCGTCCGCGAGGAGCCGCCCAAGGAAGGGCCCATCACGATCGGGCCGTGGCAGGAACAGTGCTTGCCGTACGCGTCGGGGTGAGGCGGGTCCATTCGATGTGCGCCTCGGCGGCGTTTCCGCCCGCCGTGCCGGTGACCCAATGCGTGAGCTGCGGGCGCTCCCTGCTGTCCTGGACCACCCAGGTGACGCCGGTGTCGGCACCGTTACGGAACAGCCGCGCCACGCCGGCGCTGTCGGTGGTGACCTTCCAGGTCGCCGGTGCCGCGGCGGCCGTGTAGATCTTCTCCCATGAGGCGGAGCCCTTCTTGATCGTCCATACTCCCGTCCTCTGGATCGTCAGCATGAGCCGCCGGGCGCCGTTGGCGACCTTGGCGCCGAGGCTGACGCCCTGACCGGTGCGGGCCGGAGAATGAACCTTCGGGTCAGCCCTGGTCGTGTGTCACCGGCGCCTCGGCGGCGCGGGCGCGCAGCTGGGCCCGGACCTCCTCAGGCGTGTACGCACGCCTGCGCCGCTCCGCCCGGGCGATCACCGCCCCCGTGGCGGCGACACCCGCGAAGCCCGCCAGACCGAGTATCTTCCACCAGCGCATGTGCATAGGCTACCGCTGTGTCTTTCCGCATCAGCCTTGACGAGGCCGTCAATTTGACCCGCACCGGCGACGTATGGGTTTTCCGGGGACGCTCGGTGCCCGACCGGGCGATCCAGTTCACGACGAACAGCCCGGTGAACCACGTCGGCATGTCCGTCGTGATCGACGATCTCCCTCCGCTGATGTGGCACGCCGAGCTCGGCCGATCCCTGCCGGACATGTGGTCGGGCACGCACCAGCGAGGCGTGCAACTGCACGACCTGCGGGACGCGGTCAGCGTATGGGCCACCAAGTACGGCCAGCGGGCGTGGCTGCGCCAACTCGACCCGCCGGTCACGCCGGAGATGGAGGACGCCGTCCTGCGCACCATCGCGCGCCTCGACGGCACGCCCTTCCCCTCCACGGCCAAGCTCGCCGGGCGGTGGTTCCGTGGGCGGCTCCCGAACGTCAGGCGGGGCGGCGGCACGCTGGAGACCGCTTACTGCGCGGAGGTCGTGGCGGTCACCTACGAGGCGATGGGGCTGCTCCCCGGTGGCCGTCGGCCCAACTGGTACGACCCGGGCCGATTCTGGAGCGGCGACAACCTCAGTCTCTCCACCGGGTTCCACCTCGGCGGGGAGATCGCCGTGGACATACCCCCGAGCCTCCGCCCCGCGGCGGCGGCCTCCACGGCCACCACCTGACAGCTACGCGGTCTGCCTCTACGGAGGGTGGCCCCGCCGCCCGTAGGGCTCCCCGCGGCGGCGGCCTCTACGGCCACCACCGGACAGGTCCGCGGTCTGCCTCTACGGACGGTGGCCCACTGCCTGCATGGCCGACGGCTCCCCACGGCCCGCTCCGCCGAAGACGGCGGCATCCACTGCCTCCGCGCCTACGGCTGACGGCTCTCCGTGGTGTGCCGCCTCCACCGACAGCGGCCTCCGCCGGCCGCACGGCCGGCGGCTGATCGCCTGCGGATGCCTTTTCTCCCGGCGACGGCAGTCGTACGGTGTTGGGTACCAAGGTGCGACGCGGCTTTGAGGTGATGGCCATGTCCGAAGACGCAGCCAGATCCCCGCAGGAACTTCCGGCGATACGGGTCCGGCGGGCACACCTTCGCCGCGCGTGCGAGGAGCTGGAGGCGGCGCTCGCCGCCCCGCTGGCGGGCCCGTCCGACGACTGGGCCCGGCAGGTGGTGTCCGCCGTCGTGCGGACGCGCCAGGCCTTCGCCGCCCACGTCTCGATCACCGAGGGCCGCGACGGCCTGTTCGAGCAGGTACGTGCCGAGGCGCCGCGGCTCGACGGCGCGCTGCGGCGTCTGCACCGGGAGCACGGCGACATCGCCGCGCAGCTCGCCGCCGCGGGAGCGCAGCTGGAGACGCCGGACGAGGCCGCCCTGCAGCGGGCACGCGAGCAGTTGACCACGGTCCTGGCCGGGCTGAGCCGCCACCGCCAGCGTGGCGCCGATCTGCTCTACCAGGCCTACGACATCGACATCGGCGGGGAGTGAGTCAGGCCTTTCCGCCGCCCCTGCCACCGCCCGCGAGACGTCAGCGTGCCGCCGCCCAGTCGGCGATGGTCGTGACATCCGCCTGGTGGGGAAATACTTTTTCCACGAGCACCCGGTGCACCTCCGGGTCGGCGTCGAGGCATCCGTCGGCCAGGACGGTGAGGCCGAAGTCCAGGTCGGCCGCTTGACGCAAGGTGGACAGCACGACGCCGCTGGTGGCGATGCCGGTGAGGACGAGGTGATCGATGCCGCCGGCCCGCAGAACCATGTCGAGGTCGCTTCCGGCGAAGGCGCTGACCCGTCGCTTGGTGACGAGGACGTCTCCCGTTTCGGGTGCCACGTCCGGATGGATCCCGGTGGCCTGTTCGCCGCCTCCCGCTGCCGTGGTGCCCGCGAGCGCACCGAACATCTTGTTGCGGGCGCTGATCTCCGGGTACCCGGAGCGGAACCCGATGACCACGTAGATCACGGGGAGTCCGCCCGCCCGGGCGGCGCCGATCGCCTGGCGCAGGCGCGGGAGATAGGCGGGATCGGGGTAACGGTCGACGACGACGCGCTGGACATCCATGACGAGGAGAGCGTGCTTGCCCATTGGTGCCTTCCGTACTGCGGAGCTAAGTCATCACTTGATTACTTGATAACGTAACCATGTCTCGGGAGTATGTCAACGAGTGATTACTTGGCACCGTCGCGGAGCTGTGACCGGCGCCTACCGGATTTCGTGCGGGATGAGTTGCGAGGAGGTTCGCCGGTGGCGGCGAGAAGAACCGGTGAGTCTCCGCATGAGGTCGCCGATCCACGTGGTGCCGGACCGGCCGCCGCCGGACAGCCTGCAGCCCGGCCGTCCGCCGCCGGACCGCCCGGGGGAGGTCACCGGCGGCGGGACGCGGTGGCGACTCGTGAGGCGCTACTGGAGGCCGCACGCGGCCGGTTCCTCCGCCTGGGCTACGACCGCACGACACTCCGCGACGTCGCCGCGGACGTCGGGGTCAACCTCGCACTCATCAAGCGTTACTTCGGCTCGAAGGAAGGGCTGTTCAAAGCGGCGCTGGCGGCCACACCCCGATTCCTGGGGGGTGAAGGCGAGTTCCCCCGAGACCGTGCCGCCCTCGCCGAGGCCCTCAGCCGCCAACTGTCGGCCGGCGCCTGGCCGGAAGTCGGCGAGCACCCGGTGCTGATGTTGTTGCGCGTCTCCGGCGACGAGCGGGTGGACAGCCTGCGCAGGCAGGCCCTGCAGGAGTTCAGCCGACAGGTGCTCGAAGCCGCAGGCACGGGGCGGGCGCAGGTCGACGACGAACGCCTGCTGAGGGCGGAACTCGTGGTCGCTTTGGGCGTCGGCGTCGCCGTCGTACGATCCGCCGTTGGTCTGCAGCCCCTGCTCGACGCGACATCCGACGACCTGATCGGCCCGCTGCGCGATGTCGTCGACATCCTGCTCGCGCCCCCACACTGATCGATCCCAAAATGCGCCGGGGCGAGGATCGACGGGAGGGCACCAGGTCGTGTCTGACAAACCATGCCCCGCTCGCGACGCTAAGATCGCCGCTCACGACGGGCAGTGTTTGTCAGACGCTTCCTAGCTCAGCGCGGGGAGGACGTAGACCTCGGCGCCGGGCGGCAGGGCGCACTCCAGGCCGCCGAGGCGCCGCGCGTTCTCGCCGCACACGAACATGCTGATGTGGCGCCGGATGCGGCCGTACTCGTCGCGCAGCCGCTCCTCCAGCGACGGGTGGATACGGCGGAGCGTGTCGAGGGCCCCGCCCAGCGTCGGGATGTCCTCGTCGGTGGCGGCGACCGCGAAGACCCGGACCTCGGTCTGGTCGCCCACCCAGTGCCGCAGCGTGCTGGGCAGCACGAAGGTGACCAGCGTGACCGGCTTGGCCACTCAGAGCACCGCCGCGCGCACCGTGAGCACGTCGGGCAGGTGCCGGGCTATCCGCGACCAGGTCTCGCCCTTGTCGCGGGAGCCGTACACCTCTCCGTCCCGCGTGCCGAAGAACACGCCCGCGTCGCTCGCGCACAGGGCGTCGCGGAGCACCGAGGCGTGGACCGGCTCATCGGGGAGGCCCTGCGAGAAGCCCTCCCACGTCGCTCCGGCGTCGGAGCTGCGGAAGAAGCCCACCGCCGACGCGGCCACGCCGATCCGCCGTGGTTCGGTGGGGTGGGGGATGACCGTGTGCAGGCACAGCCCGCCGCCCCCTGGCTGCCAGGTCGACCGGGTCGGGTGGTTCCAGAGTCCCTCTACCAGGGAGTAGGTCCTCCCTCCGTCTTCGGAGCGGAAGAGCGCGGCGGGCTCCACCCCGGCCCAGACCACGCCGGGCTCCGAGAGTGAGGGCTCCAGCTGCCACACCTTGGCCAGGGTGGCCCCGGTGCGCTCAGGAAACGCCACCGGGGGTTCCTCGGCCTCCTGCCAGGTTTCGCCCAGGTCGTCGGACCACAACACCGAAGGGCCGAAGTGGCCGTACTCGATGCCGGCGAGCAGGCGAGGCGTCCCGCCCCGCCTGTCGATGGCCACCGAGGGCACGGCGATCGTGGAGAACCTGACAGGCTCGACTTCGAACGGCCCGCCATCCCGGGAGCGCGCGAGGAACAGCCCCTTGCGGGTCCCGATCGCGAGCAGGGCGTTCACGGCGACCTCCTTGTGCGGCTACAGCCCATCCTGCCAGGAGTGACGCCGATCAAGCGGGCTCTCGGCAGATGTCGCCTATGACTCGTCCTGGATGGTGTCCCGGTGGATCCGGCTGAGCGGAACGCCCGAATTCTGCAGGCGGCGCACCGTTTCGTTCACCATGGGCGCGGGTCCGCAGACGAACACCTCGTGCTCCGCCCAGGAGTGAAAGCGCTCCATGACATCCGGCAGGCGGCCCCGTACGCCGTCGTAGGTGGGCTCGTCGGAGACCACCGGCAGCACTCGTAGCCAGGGAAAGCCCGACTCCATCCGGACCAGGTCGTGGATGTCGTACAGCTCGTGGGCGCGCCGTACCCCGAAGAGCAGGTGGATGTTGGGGCGCCGGCCGGATGCGATCACGTGCTCGATGATGGCCTTCACGGGGGCCAGCCCGGTGCCTCCCGCGACGCACAGCATGTCCCGGCCGGAGTCCACCGGGGTCATGGTGCCCACGGGCGGTCCCAGCATGAGCTGATCGCCGATCCGGGTGTGCTGGACGAGGGCCTGGCTGACCCAGCCGCCGGAGACTCCCCGCACGTGCAGGCGGAGCGTGTTGTCGGAGCGGGGGGCGTTGGCGATGGAGAAGGTGCGCCATACCCGCGGCCATCGGGCGGTCTGCACGGTGATGTACTGCCCTGGCGTGAAGTCCATGCGCTGGGCGGGCCTGAGCGTGACGACGGCGATGTCGTCACAGCGGCGCTCGTGGTCGATGACCTCGGCGAGCCACCACGCGGGGGCGACGTCCTCGTTGGCCGCCCCGATCATGAGGTCGGCGGCCGCGCTGTAGGCGGCGACCCAGGCGGCCTCGATCTCGGACGTCCAGATCTCGGCGGCGAAGCGTTTGATCGTGGAGAGCAGGGCGTTGCCGACGGCCGTGTAGTGCTCTGCCGTGACGCCGTACTTGCGATGGTCACGCCCGAGCTGACCCAGATAGCCCGCGAGCGCGTCGGGGCTGTCGAGCATCCACACGACCTTGGTCAACGCTTTGAACAGGCGGTCGCGCTGCAGGTCCATGGCAGGCGGGAACATGCTTCGCACCTGCGGGTTCTCCGCGAAGAGACGGCCATAGAAATAAGCCGCGGCCCGGTCCGCGACGGGCTCGATGACGGAGAAACTCTCTTTGACGAGGCGCGGATTTAGCGACATCTACTGAGTCCCACCCTTGGTGACCGGAACTGCTCTCCGGTCTTCTCGATGCACCTCCCTGACGGCTCCGGGTGACGAGCGGCGGCGGCCCCGGCTCAACCGATCGCTCACTTGGGAGTCTTACACTCGCAGGCGGGCGTCACAACCGATTCTTCACAAGAGTGCAGCGAAGCCCTACTCGCCGTGATTGTCCGATGATTGTCTGTGATTGTAGTCACAGTAATTTCGGACAATAAACGCGAATGGGATTCGTGTTGATCCGTGGCGGCACGGCTGATCTGTGGGATAGGTGACAAAACCGAAATCGGGTGCGCCATGATGGGGTGCCGATGCGTCAGAGCTCTGGAGATCGAACCATGTCCCGTCCACTTGTTGGGATCACCGCATATCTTGAAGCCGCCCGATGGGGCACATGGGTCCGGGAGGCGGTGATCTCTCCCCAGTCCTACGCGCGCGCCGTGGAGAAGGCGGGCGGCGCCCCCGTGCTGCTGCCGCCCATGAGTCCCGTCTCGGTCAACGACTATGTGCGGGGCCTGGACGGCCTGATCCTGGCCGGTGGAGTCGAGATCGATCCCTCCCTGTACGGCGAGAGCCGCGACGACCGCGTCGAGGAGCCCCAGGGGCACCGGGACCGTTTCGAGCTCGCCTTGGCCAGGGCGGCGGTTCAGGCCGACCTGCCGCTGCTGGCGATCGGACGCGGGATGCACATGCTCAACGTCGCGCAGGGGGGCACGCTGATCCCGTGGCTGCCCGAGGTGGTCGCCCATGATCGCCACGAGATGGCCAAGCACGTCATCCAGGTGAGCGTTTCCAGCAAGATCGGCAAGGCGATCGGAGACCGGGCCGAGGTGACGGGCCCCCACCACCAGGCGGTGAAGCGTCTCGGGACCGGGTTGCTCGCGGTCGCCTGGGCCGACGACCAGATCGTCGAGGGCATCGAGCTTCAGGGTCACCGCTTCGGCGTCGGCGTCCAGTGGCACCCGGAACGCGGCGTGGACAACCGCCTGGTCGAGGCCCTGGTCGAGGCCGCTCGCCCCTGACCACGCGGCGGTCAGCGGGGGTCCGGGGGACTCTAGAAGCTCCTGGGGAGCCCGAGGACCTGGGTGGCGAGATAGTTGAGCAGCAGCTCCTCGGTCACCGGTGCCACCCTGCCGACGCGGGCGTCGGCCAGCAGTCGTGCGACGGGGTACTCCAGCGAGTAGGCCATTCCGCCATGGGTTTGGAAGGCGGCGTCCGCCGCCTCCCACGCGGCCTGGGACGCGGTCAGCTTGGCGATGTTGGCCTCGGTCGCGCAGGGCAGCCGGTTGTCGAACGACCAGGCGGCCTTGTAGAGCATCAGGCGGGCCAGCTCGATCTTGGCCTTAACCCGGGCCAGCGGGAAGGAGATGGCCTGGTTCGAGCCGATGGCCCGGCCGAAGACCTCGCGCTCCTTCGCGTATTCCACGCCGACCCTCAGCGCGACCTCGGCGCCGCCGAGGGCGCTGGCGGCGAGCAGGATCCGCTCGGGGTTGAGGATGTCCCAGAGCACGGCCGCGCCGGCGTGCACCTCGCCGACCACGTTGGCCGCGGGGACGCGGAGATCGTCGATGAAGACCATGTTCGACGGCGTGGTGTTCGCGCCCATCTTCGGGATGGGCCGGTAGGAGAGCCGGCCCGCCGCGACCGCCTCGGGCACGTTCACCAGGAAGACGGTCAGGCCGTTGGTGCGCGGGGCGGCCTCGGCCGCGGGGATCGTACGGGTGACGAGCAGCATCCACGTGGCCCGCTGGACGCCGGTGATCCAGATCTTCTGCCCGTTGATGACGAAGTCCCCACGGTGTGCGCCTCCGGCGCGACCCGTCTCGTCCTGGCGGTCCTGGCGGTCCTGGCGGTCCTGACGGGCGAAGGTCGAGATGGCGAGGGAGTTGGACCCGGCGTCAGGCTCGGTCAGCGCGAAGCAGGTCTCGATCTCCCCGGTCGCCAGCTTCGGCAGCAATTCCGCCTTCTGGGTCGCCGACCCGTGCCTGGCCAGGGTCATCGCGCCGAACCCCGGGGTGAGCACGTACGTGAACGCCGAGCCTCCGGCGGAGCCGGACGCGGCGAGGGTTTCCGTGGCCACGGCGAGCTCCAGCAGGCCCTGCCCCGCGCCGCCGTACTCCTCGGGAACGGCCAGGCCGAGCCAGCCGCCCTTGGCGAGCTCGGCCCAGACCTCCTCCGGCCACCGCTTCCCGGCCTCGCAGCGCTCCCAGTAGCCGATGTCGTAGCGGGAGCAGATGTCGTAGCGGGAGCAGATGTCTCCGATGCCGCGTTGCACCGCCTGAGCGCTCTCCGGCAGCGTGAAGTCCATGCCGCGCATACTAGAACAGTGTTCGGTCCGGTGCGAGCCCTCCTCGCCGGGTGGCCGGCGGCGGGCCGCTCCGGCGCCGCCAGGATTCGGACTGGTGAACGCCGACTTCCGGGCAGGCCGAACCGCCTCGCCGAACGAAATGGGCGAGCAGTAGGGTCTGGATCGTGAAGGCTGCGGAGGACCGGATCTGGACGGTGCCCAACCTGCTGAGCTTCCTGCGGTTGCTCGGCGTTCCGGTGTTCCTCTGGCTGGTGCTCGGACCCCAGGCGGACGGCTGGGCGATCGCGCTGCTCATGCTCGCCGGCTTCTCGGACTGGCTGGACGGCAAACTGGCCCGAGCCTGGAACCAGACGAGCAAACTGGGCCGGCTCATCGACCCCCTGGCCGACCGGCTCTACATCCTCGCGACCCTCGCCGGCCTGGTCCTGCGCGGAGCGATCCCGTGGTGGTTGGCCGCCCTCGTCGTGGGCAGAGACGCCTTGCTGCTGTTCTGCGTTCCCGTCCTGCGCCGCCTGGGGTACGGCCCGGCGCTGCCGGTGCACTTCCTCGGCAAGGCCGCCACGGCCAACCTCATGTACGCCTTCCCGCTGCTGTTCCTCGCCTCCCACGAAGGGTGGTACGCGGAGATTTCCGCGATCTTCGGCTGGGCGTTCGTCATATGGGGAACTGGTCTTTATTGGTGGGCGGGGGTGTTGTATGTGGTACAGGTGCGCCAGCTAGCGAAGGGGTAGCCCGTGAAGGCCGTTGTGATGGCGGGCGGGGAGGGAACACGGCTCCGGCCGATGACCGCCAATCAGCCCAAACCCCTGCTTCCCATTGTCAACCGGCCGATCATGGAGCATGTCCTCAGACTGCTCAAGCGGCATGGATTCACCGAGACGGTCGTGACCGTGCAGTTCCTCGCCGCGCTCATCCGCAACTACTTCGGCGACGGCGACGAGCTGGGCATGAGCCTCCACTACGCCACGGAGGAGATCCCGCTCGGCACGGCCGGCAGCGTGAAGAACGCCGCCGACAAGCTCCGCGACGACCGGTTCCTCGTCATCTCCGGCGACGCGCTCACGGACATCGATCTCACCGAGATGATCCGGTTCCACCGTGAGAACCGCGCGCTCGTCACCATCGGGCTCAAACGCGTGCCGAACCCGCTGGAGTTCGGGATCATCATCGTCGACGAGAACGGGCGCGTGCAGCGCTTTTTGGAGAAGCCCACCTGGGGCCAGGTGTTCTCGGACACCGTCAACACCGGCATCTACGTCATGGAACCCGGCGTGCTGGACGAGGTGGCCCCGGGGCGGTCGGTGGACTGGTCGTCCGACGTGTTCCCGCTGCTCCTGGACCGCGGGGCCCGGCTGTTCGGCTACGTGGCCGACGGCTACTGGGAGGACGTGGGCACCCACGAGAGCTACCTGAAGGCCCAGGCGGACGTCCTGGAGGGCAAGGTCAAGGTCGACCTCGACGCGTTCGAGCTGGCGCCGGGGGTCTGGACGGCTGAGGGCGCCTCCGTGGATCCGTACGCAGTGCTCAAGGGGCCGCTGTTCATCGGCGACTACGCGAAGGTCGAGGCCGGCGCCGAGCTGCGTGAGTACACGGTCCTGGGGAGCAACGTCGTGGTGAAGGAGGGTGCCTTCCTGCACCGTGCCGTCGTCCACGACAACGTCTACGTGGGCCCGGCCGCCAACCTGCGGGGCTGCGTGATCGGCAAGAACACCGACATCATGACCGGCGCCAGGATCGAGGAGAACGCCGTCGTCGGCGACGAGTGCGTGATCGAGGCGGAGGCGTACGTCTCCTCCGGGGTGAAGATCTACCCCTTCAAGACGGTCGAGGCGGGCGCGGTCGTCAACACCAGCGTGATCTGGGAGTCGCGCGGGCAGCGCAGCCTCTTCGGCCCGCGCGGCGTCTCCGGCCTGGTCAACGTGGAGATCACCCCGGAACTCTGCGTGCGGCTCGCCAGCGCGTACGCCACGACGCTGAGCAAGGGCGACACGGTCGTCACCTCCCGCGACGGCTCCCGGGCCGCCCGCGCGTTCAAGCGGGCCGTGATCAGCGCGCTCAACTCCAGCGCGATCAACGTGGTCGACCTGGAGGCGTCCGCGCTGCCGGTCGCCCGGTTCCACACGTCCAGGGAGAACGTCAGGGGCGGTATCGCCCTGCGGACCACCGCGGGCGACCCGCAGAGCGTCGACATCGTCTTCATGAACGACACCGGCGCGGACCTCTCCCAGGCCGCCCAGCGGAAGCTGGAGCGGGTGTTCTCCCGGCAGGAGTACCGCCGGGCGTTCCCCGGCGAGATCGCCGAGCTCACCTTCCCCGCCCGCGCGGTCGACACCTACGCCAGGGAGCTGCTGCGGTGCGTCGACATGACCGGCGTCAAGGACGCCGAGATGAAGGTCGTCGTCGACTGCGCGGGCGGCACGTCCTCCCTGGTGCTCCCCAGCCTCCTCGGCCGGGTCGGGGTCGACGTGCTGACCGTCAACAACCGGCTCGACGACGCCTCACCCACCGAGACCCTCGCCGAGCGCCGCCGCGACCTGCAGCGCCTCGGCGAACTCGTCGGCTCGTCGAGGGCCGCCTTCGGCGTCCGGTTCGACCCGGTCGGGGAGCGGGTGTCGCTGGTCGACGAGATGGGCCAGCTCATCAGCGAGGAGCGGGCACTGCTGGTCGTGCTCGACCTGGTCGCGGCCGAGCGCAGGACCGGCCGGGTCGCCCTGCCGGTCACGACCACCAGGGTGGCCGAGATGGTCTGCCGGTTCCACGGAGTGCAGGTCGACTGGACGGCCACCGGCCTGGACAGCCTGACCGCCGCCGCCACGCACGCCGACACGATCTTCGCCTGCGACGGGCGCGGCGGTTTCATCGTCCCGGAGTTCGGCCCGACGGTGGACGGTCTCGCGGTGTTCCTGCGCCTCCTCGGGCTCGTGGGGCGGACCCGGCTCTCCCTCAGCCAGATCGACGCCCGCATCCCGGAGGCGAAGCTGCTCAAGCGGACCATTCCCACACCGTGGGCGCACAAGGGCGCGGTGATGCGGTCCGTGGTCGAGGCCGCCGAGCGATACCGCCTGGACACCACCGACGGCGTGCGGGTGGTCGAGGAGGACGGCAGCTGGGCCCTGGTCCTTCCGGACCCGTCCGAGGCCGTCACCCACCTGTGGGCCGAGGGCCACGACGTGGACACCGCGCAGGCGTTGCTGGAACGCTGGGCCCGCGTGGTCGAGCGGGCCGCCGGCGCGCAGTGAGTGGGCTAGCCTTGACTGGCCGAGGACAAGAGTGTGGCGGGATGGACCGTTGGTGTCGGCGGGCTGTAGCGTTGGTCAGTCCGTGTCAAGCACGCTTCTTGACCTTTGTGCTTGATCAGCGTAAGTTGCGGCATTCGCAGTCCCTGAGAGAGGCCGAGCCGATCGATGCCCAGCGTCTACTGCACGCAGTGCGGTCATGCCAACCCCGAGGATGCCCGTTTCTGTTCACGATGCGGTTCGCCGCTGGTCCCTCCGGCGCCTGTCGCCCCTGACACGACATCGACGATCTCGCTCGATGCGCTGGACAGCGAGACGGGCCAGACGCTGCTGCCCGACCGGTCGCAGGTGGAGCAACTCCCGCCGGGCACCGCGCTCCTGGTCGTCATGCGGGGCCCGAACGCGGGGAGCCGCTTTCTGCTCGACAGCGATCTCACTACGGCGGGTCGCCACCCGGAAAGCGACATCTTCCTGGACGATGTGACCGTGTCCAGAAGGCACGCGGAGTTCTATCGGCGGGCCGGTCAGTTCACCGTGCGTGACGTGGGCAGCCTCAACGGCACCTACGTCAACAGGGAGCGCATCGAGGAGTTCCCGCTCGCGGGCGGCGACGAGGTGCAGATCGGCAAGTTCCGCCTGGTGTTCCTCACGCGTGGCCCTGGAGGGCCATGATCGGTGGGGAGGGGGCGTCATGAGCGCGCAGGCCGTACGAGCGTTCATGAGCATCGGGGAGGTGCTCGCGCTGCTGCAGGGCGAGTTCCCCGACGTCACGGTCTCCAAGATCCGTTTCTTGGAGGGGGAGGGGCTCATCGAGCCGCAGCGGAGCCCGTCGGGCTACCGCAAGTTCACCCACGACGACGTCGAGCGGCTGCGGTACATCCTCACCGCGCAGCGTGACCGATACCTTCCGCTTCGGGTGATCAAGGACCAGCTCGACGCCGAGGAGCGGACCATCCGGCCGCGCGGAGTCGGCGCCGAGGTCCCGCCCGTACGGCTGAGCCGCGACGAGCTGCTGGAGGCCGCCGCGATCGACGAGGAGACCCTCGCCGAGCTGGAGAGCTTCGGCCTGGTCGCCCCGGTGGCCCGCCGGTACGACGCCGACGCCCTCGAGGTGGCGCGCAGCGTCGGCGCGCTCGCCCGGTTCGGGCTGCACGCCCGGCATCTGCGCGTGGTCAAGGCGGCGGTCGAGCGTGAGGCGAGCCTCCTCGGGCAGGTGGTCGCGCCGCTGCTGCGCCGCCGCGCTCCCGGGGCCATCGACCAGGCGGATGAGGCGGCCCGGGAGATCTCCGGACTTTTGCTCGAATTGCACACCGCGCTGCTTCATGGCAGTGTTCGCGGGGTTCTGGGGCGATGACCGGGCCACACCGCGCGTGCCCCCTCTCGGGTGTTACGTTGAAGGCCTGGTGATATGCCGCGCCACTTTGAGACGGAGTCGCCCGTGTTGCAGATGGAGGTCGTGGGGGTCCGCGTAGAGATGCCCTCGAACCAGCCGATCGTCCTTCTGAAGGAGGCGAGCGGCGATCGGTACCTGCCGATATGGATCGGCATGACCGAGGCGACCGCCATAGCGCTGGCCCAGGCCGAGGAGCCGCCGCCCCGGCCGCTGACGCACGACCTGTTCCGGGACGTGCTCGAAGCGCTGGGCGTACGGCTGCGCACGGTGAACATCGTCGCCCTGCGTGATGGGATCTTCTTCGCCGACCTGGTGTTCTCCAACGGCGTAGAGGTGAGCGCCCGCCCGTCGGACTCGATCGCGCTGGCGCTGCGCACCGGAGCGACGATCTACGCGAGCGAGGACGTCGTCCAGGAGGCCGGCGTGAGCATGCCGGACGACCAGGAGGACGAGGTGGAGAAATTCCGCGAGTTCCTCGACAACATCACCCCCGAGGACTTCGGCCGTGCCGGTTGATTTCGGGTATTTACGCTTCACGACGCGCCGGGCGGGGTCGTTGACTGAGCGTGGCGCCAGTCCTACGGTGCAATGGAAACCACGGTTGTAATTCAAGAACCCCCAGATCAGGCCGTGGGATGAGAGAAAGCCGGAGGTCCGCAGTGGCGGTCAGCAGCGGCGAGGGTAAGACGGCCGGCGAACACGATCCGGCGCGGGAGTCGGCGCGGGAGCGTGCCGGCGAACAGGGCTTGCTGTTCGACGAGCGGCCGTCCGCACTGCCCGACGACATCGGATATCGCGGGCCCACCGCATGCGCCGCCGCGGGCATCACCTACCGGCAGCTCGACTACTGGGCGCGCACGGAGCTGGTCCTGCCGACCATAAGAGCCGCCCACGGCTCGGGGTCGCAGCGCCTGTACAGCTTCCGCGACATCCTGGTCCTCAAGGTCGTCAAGCGCCTCCTCGACACCGGGGTGTCCCTCCAGCAGATCCGCACCGCCGTGCAGCACCTGCGCGACCGCGGGGTCAACGACCTCGCCCAGATCACGCTCATGAGCGACGGCGTCAGCGTCTACGAGTGCACGTCCGCCGACGAGGTCATCGACCTGCTGCAGGGCGGCCAGGGCGTGTTCGGCATCGCTCTGGGCCGGGTGTGGCGCGAGGTCGAGGGTTCGCTGGCGGAGCTCCCGGGCGAGCGGGCCGAGTCCGACTCCGATTCGGAGGCGGACCATCCGGCGGATGAGCTCGCCCGCCGGAGGAAGGCCCGCAAGACCGGCTGACCCCATGAGCCGCCGGCTGACCGCACGGCCGCCCGCTGAGCCCATTGCCGCCGGCTGACGGCACGGCCGCCCCGCCAAGGCCGCAGTGGCCGACTGAACCCATAGCCGCCGACTGATCCCACGGCCGCCGGTCGACCCACAGTGGCTGGGCTGAGACGGGGGCGGCCCGCTGAGACCGCTGAGATCGGGGTGGCGCATCCACCGGTGGACTTCGGTGAGGGTAGAGTGAGGCGAAGCCGACGACATCGTGCGGGAGAGACCCCTTTGATTAGGGGCGCCGAAGGAGCAAACCTCCCCGGAATCTCTCAGGCAACCGGTACCGCACGAACGAGGCGACTCTGAAAAGCAGGCACACCAGCCAGGTGCGGCCTCACCGAAGGTGAAAGCCGGGTCGAGCCCCGGTGAAGCTCTCAGGTCCGATGACAGAGGGGGAGACCCACAGAGCGAACCGGCTGTGCCGCGGTACACCGGGCGCGCTGGTCTCGACCGCCCAGGAGGCCTCTCTCATGACCGACCGGTCACCGCTTCGCGATCTTTCCGCTCCGCCCTTCGCGACCCGTCACATCGCCCCGTCCGACGCCGACCAGGCGCGGATGCTGGCGGCCATCGGCTACGAGTCCGTCGCCGACCTGGTGGCCGTGGCCGTACCGGAGGCCATCCGCACGGGCGGCCCGCTCGACCTGCCCGAGGCGGCGAGTGAGACCCAGGCCCTGGCGGAACTGCGCGCCCTCGCCGCCCGGAACCGGGTCCTCACCTCGATGATAGGCCTCGGCTACCACGACACGATCACCCCTGGGGTCATCCTCCGCAACGTGCTGGAGAACCCGGGCTGGTACACGGCGTACACGCCGTACCAGCCGGAGATCTCGCAGGGGCGGCTGGAGGCCCTGCTCAACTTCCAGACCGTGGTCACCGACCTGACCGGGCTCGACGTCGCGGGCGCGTCCCTGCTGGACGAGGCCACGGCCGCGGCCGAGGCCATGACTCTCGCCCGGCGGGCCGGCCGGAGCAAGTCGGACGTCTTCGTGGTGGACGCCGACGCGCTGCCGCAGACCAAGGCCGTCCTGGCCACCCGCGCCGAGCCGCTCGGCATCACCCTCGTGGAGCTCGACCTCTCGGCGATCTCGGACAAGGGAACGGAAGCGGCGGGCGGGGAGGAGGCCGGGCTGCCGGAATGCTTCGGCGTGCTCGTGCAGTACCCGGGGGTGAGCGGCCGGGTCGCCGACTTCCGCGCGGTGGCCGAGCGGGCGCACGCGGCCGGCGCCCAGGTGGTGGCCGCGGCCGATCTGCTGGCGCTGACGCTGATCGAGGCGCCCGGCGCGATCGGCGCCGACGTCGCGATCGGCAGCTCGCAGCGGTTCGGCGTGCCGTTCGGCTTCGGCGGGCCGCACGCGGCCTACATGGCGGTGCGTGAGGGGCTGCAGCGGCAGATGCCCGGCCGTCTGGTCGGGGTCTCGGTCGACGCCGACGGCCGGCAGGCGTACCGGCTCGCGTTGCAGACCCGCGAGCAGCACATCCGCCGCGAGAAGGCGACCAGCAACATCTGCACCGCGCAGGTGCTGCTCGCCGTGATCGCGTCGATGTACGCCGTCTACCACGGCCCCGAGGGGCTCAAGCGGATCGCGCAGCGGGCTCACCGGCACGCGGCGGTCCTCGCCGCCGGGCTGCGCGAGGGCGGCGTCGAGGTGGCGCACGAGGAGTTCTTCGACACCGTGCTCACGCGGGTGCCGGGACGGGCCGCGGACGTTGTGGCCGCCGCCGCGCGGGCGGGCGTCAACCTGCGCCAGGTGGACGCCGATCACGTGTCGATCACCTGTGACGAGAAGACCGACGCCGGCCATCTGGAGGCGGTGTGGCGGGCGTTCGGCGGCGGTGAGGTGGTGCTGGACGACCTGGACCGGGTCACCTCGGACGCGCTTCCCAGCGGGCTGTTGCGCACCTCCGACTTCCTCACCCATCCGGTGTTCCACTCGTACAGGTCGGAGACGGCGATGCTGCGCTATCTCCGCAAACTTCAGGACAAGGACATCGCGCTCGACCGTTCGATGATCCCGCTGGGCTCCTGCACGATGAAGCTCAACGCGACCACCGAGATGGAGCCCATCACCTGGCCGGAGTTCGCCGGGATCCACCCCTTCGCACCCCTCGACCAGGCCCAGGGCTACGTCGAGCTGATCGAGACCCTCGAAGGCTGGCTCGCGGAGGTCACCGGCTACGACGCGGTGTCGATCCAGCCGAACGCCGGATCCCAGGGCGAGTTCGCCGGGTTGCTGGCCATCCGCGCCTACCACCGGGCGAACGGCGAGGCGGGCCGGGATGTCTGCCTCATCCCGTCCTCCGCGCACGGCACCAACGCCGCCAGCGCGGTCATGGCGGGCATGCGGGTGGTCGTGGTCGCGTGTGACGAGAACGGCAACGTCGACCTCGGCGACCTCTCCGCCAAGATCGACAAGCATCGCGGGACGCTGGCCGCGATCATGGTGACGTACCCGTCGACTCACGGCGTCTACGAGGAGACCATCGTCGAGATCTGCGCGCGCGTGCACGACGCCGGCGGGCAGGTCTACGTCGACGGCGCCAACCTCAACGCTCTCGTCGGGCTCGCGAAGCTCGGCGAGTTCGGCGCGGACGTCTCTCACCTCAACCTGCACAAGACGTTCTGCATCCCGCACGGCGGCGGCGGTCCCGGCGTCGGCCCGGTCGCGGTCAAGGCCCACCTGGCCGGGTACCTGCCGGGGCGCGGCGTCGGAGTCGTCTCGGCGGCGCCGTACGGCTCGGCCGGCATCCTGCCGATCTCCTGGGCGTACGTTCGCATGATGGGCGGGGACGGGCTGCGCCAGGCGACCGAGCAGGCGATCCTGTCGGCCAACTACCTGGCCCGCAGGCTCGCCCCGCACTACCCGGTGCTCTACACCGGCCGCGACGGCCTGGTGGCGCACGAGTGCATCGTCGATCTCCGGCAGATCACCAAGGAGACCGGCGTCACGGTCGACGACGTGGCCAAGCGGCTGATCGACTACGGATTCCACGCGCCGACCATGTCGTTCCCCGTCGCCGGGACGCTGATGATCGAGCCGACGGAGAGCGAGGACCTCGCCGAGCTCGACCGCTTCGCCGAGGCCATGATCGCCATTCGGGCGGAGATCGGCCGGGTCGCGTCGGGGGAGTACGACAAGGTGGACAACCCGCTCAGGAATGCGCCCCACACGGCCGACTCCCTGGTCGGCGACGACTGGAGCCACCCCTACTCGCGGGCCGTGGCCGCCTACCCGGTGCCCGCACTGCGGGAGCACAAGTACTGGTCGCCGGTCCGCCGCATCGACCAGGCCTACGGCGACCGCAACCTGGTCTGCTCCTGCCCGCCCCTCGAAGCGTACGAGGACTGAACACCGCCGCGATGTCAGGACTGGAGACATCAGGACCGGAACCGCACTGAGGCGGCGACATCGATGTGGCCCGTGAAATCGGGCCGTGGATCAGGACGTGGCGGGCCGCCGCACATGCGCCCTCCGCGTCCTGACCCGCTTTCGGAGCAGCCGGACCTTAACGGAGTCGTCGGTGACGCCCGCGCCGCCGATGGTCTTGCCGCGCTTGCGGGGGTAGGGGCCGCCACGCCTTGCTGGGAAGGCGGCCCTGCCTCTGCGGCGCGGGTCAGCGCTGCGATCCGGATTCCGCCGCGGACAACCTCTCCGGTGCCATGCCCTCCGTGACGCTCAGCTCCTGGGTCCCTACGACAGACAGCAGTTCCAGCTGCTCGGCTCCCGGGCTTCCGGGCGGGGCGGTGAACCACAGCAGGCGTTGCCGTCCGTCCTCGCTGAGGAGGTTGTAGCAGTCGAGTTCGATGACGCCGAGCATGGGGTGGACGATCCTCTTGTGGTCCATGCGGCGCACCGCGACGTCGTGGGTGTCCCAGAGAGCTGCGAACTCCTGGCTGCGGCGGCGTAGCACGGCGACCATCTTCGTGACCTCCGCGTCCCGGCCGCGCCGGGCGGCCGCTGCTTGGAGGTCGGACACGAACACCCGGGAGTGGTGCGGGTGGTCCTCGGGCGGGTAGATCTCGCGCGCCTGCGGGTCGGTGAACCAGCGGTACACGAAGCTCGCCGCCGGGCCGCGGTGTGCCGGGGACTTGCCGAGCAGGGTCAGGGCCAGGTCGTTTTCCACCAGGGTTTCGTGCAGGTCGGTGATGACGCGCGCGGGGGTGTTGGACAGCCGGTCCAGGAGTCCGAGGAGCGCGGGCTGCACGTGTGCCGATGGTCCGTGTGCTGACGGGGGGACCGGCCGTTCGGCCAGGTGAAACAGGTGGTCGCGCTCGTCGCCGTTCAGGCGCAGGGCTCGGGCGAGGGCGGCCAGGGTCTGGGTCGAGGGCTGCACGCCGTTCTTTGCGCTGCCGCGTTCCAGCTCGGTGTAGTAGTCGGCTGACAGCCCTGCCAGCTGCGCGACTTCCTCGCGGCGCAGCCCGGGGACGCGCCGGCGCGGGCCTTGGGGGAGACCGACCTCGGCGGGGCGGATGCGGTCGCGGCGGGTCCTGAGGAAGGCACCGAGTTCTGGAAGGTTCACCCCTCCATGGTCGCTCGTACGCCAGAGCGCAGCCAGGGGGTGGCATCCCCTGGGTAAACGCAGCCCTGGCTAGGGATGGGCGGCCGGCCGATCGTGGAGGACGCGGCAGGGCGACGGCAAGGCCGCGGCCCGACCCCCATCCACCACAGGAGTCAGCTATGCCTATCCCCACTTCCCTCGACGGGACCGCTGCCTCGGCCCAGCCCTCCGCCTCCCCCCGTGTCGCGATCGTCACCGGCGGCTCGCGCGGCATCGGCCGCCGGACCGTCGGCCGGCTGGCCGCCGACGGGTACGCCGTCGTGGTCGGCTATGCCGGCAACCAGGACGAGGCCGAAGCCGCCGTGAAGGAGGCCGTCACCGGCGGCGGCCGGGCGATCGCAGTGCGCGCAGACGTCGCCGACGAACGCGCAGTCGCGGCCTTGTTCGACGCGGCCGAAGCAGAGTTCGGCGGCGGCGTCGACGTCGTCGTGCACGCGGCCGGGCGGATGCACCTGGCGCCGATCGCCGAGCTGGACCTGGCCGTCCTGGACGACCTGCACCGCACCAACATCCGCGGCACGTTCGTCGTCGTCCGGCAGGCCGCCCGTCGTGTGCGCCCCGGCGGCGCGATCGTGACGTTCTCCACGTCCGTGGTGGGGCTGGCCTACCCGGGCTACGGCGCGTACGCCGCCAGCAAGGGCGCGGTCGAGGCGCTGACGCTGATCCTGGCCCGGGAGCTGCGGGGCCGGGACGTCACCGCCAACACCGTCGCGCCCGGCCCCACGGCCACCGACCTGTTCCTCGACGGCAAGGACGAGGAGACCATCGCCCGCCTGGCCGCCCAGCCCCCGCTGGAGCGCCTCGGCACCCCGGCCGACATCGCCGAGGTCGTCGCGTTCCTGGCCTCCCCGGCCGGCCACTGGATCAACGGACAGGTCATCCGCGCCAACGGCGGAATCATCTGAACCGCCCGCAGCCACCCCATCGATCAACGAAAGGCCCTGTCATGAGGAACGACGAAACAGGGAAGGTCATCCTCGTCACCGGGGCCTCCAGCGGCATCGGGGCACTGTCCGTGCGTGCTCTGGCCCTCGCCGGTCACACCGTGTACGCGGGCATCCGCCAGATCGCGACCCGCAACGCGACCGCGGCGGTCGACCTGACGCGCTACGGCACCGACCACCGGGTCGACGTGCACGCCGTCGAGCAGGACGTCACCTCGCAGGACTCCGCCGACGCCGCAGTCGACCGGATCTTCGCCGAGCGCGGCCGGCTGGACGTGGTCGTGCACAACGCCGGGCACATGGTCCTGGGCGCCGCCGAGGCGTTCACCGCCGAGCAGTTCGCGGACCTGTACGACGTGAATGTCCTGGGCACCCAGCGCGTCAACCGCGCCGCCCTGCCGAAGTTGCGTGAGCAGGGCTCGGGGCTGCTGGTGTGGATCGGCAGCTCCAGCACCCGCGGCGGCTGCCCCCCATTCCTGGCCCCGTACTTCGCCGCCAAGGCCGCGATGGACGCCCTGGCCGTCAGCTACGCCGCCGAGGTGCTCCCGTTCGGCATCGACACCGCGATCGTGGTGCCCGGTGCGTTCACCACCGGCACCAACCACTTCGCCAACGCAGGCGCCCCCGCCGACGTCGACTGTGCGGAAGCCTACGACCAGCGTCACCGACCCCTTATGGGCGATCTGGGCAAGCGCCTGGCCGCGCTCATCCCTTCGGACGCCGATGTGGCCGAGGTCGCTGAAGCCGTCGCGCGACTGGTCGCGATGAAGCATGGCACTCGGCCTCTGCGCACCCACATAGACCCCAGCCGAGACGGCAGCGAAGTCGTCTCCGCGGTCGCCGACCGCCTCCGCGCCGACTTCTTCCGCCGCATCGGACTGGACAGCCTGCTCACCGCAGGCAGCTCCCTGTAACGCCCCACTGAGAGAAGGAACAATCAGCCATGCCTTTCGCGAACTTCAAGGTCCCCGAGAAGACCCTCACCCCGAAGCAGAAGGAGGAGATCGTCACCCGCGCCACCGAGCTGTATGTCGAGATCTACGGCGAGCGCGCCCGCAACACCACCATGGTTCTGGTCGAAGAGGTCGCCGACGGCGGCTGGGGCATCTCCGGCAACGTGCTGACCCTCGCCATGCTCGGCGAGGCGACACCGACCGACACCGGCGACGCCTGACCGCACCGGCCGTCAACAGCGCGGTCAGGCCGCGCCGGTCCTCGTCGCTCAGATTCCTGGACGCTGGTAGACGGCGACTGGGACCTGGTGGGTCGCGCCGCCCAACCCTCCGCACGACGCGGACATCTGCGGACGACCGGACTTCCTGCGCCTTCAAGTCGAGCAGGGCATGCGCCGGCTTCGGGTCGAACGGCTGGAACTGCTGCAGTTGCATCGGATCGATCCGAAGGTGCCGCTCGCCGGCCAGCTCGGGACGCTGCGTGACCTTCAGACCGAGGGGAAGATCGGCCACATCGGGCTGTCCGAGGTCACCGTCGACCAGCTCGCGGAGGCGCGGCAGATCATCGAGGTCGCGAGCGTACAGAACCGCTACAGCCTGCTCGACCGCGAACACGAGGCGGTGCTCGACGCCTGCGCGGCCGCGGGGATCGCGTTCCTGCCCTGGCGGCCCGTCCATCCCGCGGTGGTGAACGGCGAGGGCGAGGTCGCCGCCGTGGCCGGCGAACTCGGCGCGACCCCTGCGCAGGTGGCGCTGGCGTGGCTGCTTGAGCGTTCGCCGGTCATGCTGCCGATTCCGGGCACCGGTTCGATCGGCCACCTTGAAGAGAACGTCGCCGCCGCGAGCCTGCGGCTCAGCGCGGACCAGTGGCGAAGGCTTGACCAGAGCCGGCCGTCACGAGCTGCCCGATGACCGGTCCTCACAACCACCGCAGCGCGGAATCGTCAGTTTGCCAGCACCTTGGGCGGCAGCGGCGATGACGTGGACCGCCTCGCGCCCCTCATCGTCGATATCGTGCAGGAGGCCAGCAAGGCCGGCCCTCGGTTACCAGCTCGACAAGGCCCCTCCGGTACCCGCGCCCGCCCCTTGAGGCCTACGAGGAGCTGCGTCATCGGCAGCGTGAGCTAGATGGCGCTGAACCTCGGCGATGCCATGATTGGAAGCGCGCCGAGGCGGCGACATCGGCGAGGGCCGGGAAGCCGGGGCGGCGGGTCAGGACGCGGTGGGCTGCCGCATGGGCGTCCTCCGTACGGCCCGCCTTGAGGAGCAGGTGCACCTGAACGGCGCGGATCCAGTCGTGGGCGGGGTTGTCCGGTTCGGTGCGGACGAGCGCCGCGAGCCGGCGGCGGGTCGGGCCGTCCAGTTCGGCGAAGTCAACCCGTACGTCGTCGAGCTCGGTCAGGCGATAGAACGACTCAGGCAGCGTGGTGACGCCGCTGTGGCGAAGGTCGAGGCGCCGCAGCCGTGGCATTCGGGCGAACGCGTCCTCGGGCAGCGCCAGTGCCGGGCGCGGCGCTTCACGGGCGTCACTGCGAGAGTCGGTGCGGCCGGCCGCGCCCCAGAAGCTGAGATCGAGTTCCTCGAGCGTGGTGATGTCCCACACGACGTCGAGAAGGTGTGGGCTGGGACGGGTGCTGGAGTCGCCGCTGCTGCCGTTGACGCGGAGGATCTGCAGCTCCGGCAGCCGGGACAGGCGCGGCAGCCGACGTACCGAGGGCAGCGAGCTGTTCAGGTCGAGCTCGACCAGGGAGGTCATCGCCAGAAGGTCGTCCGGCACCGAGGACAGGTGCGTATGACCGAGCCTCAGCACGCGGAGCCGGGGCAGGCGGGTCACGACGCGCGGGAACGCGACGCGACCATAGTGGCCATCGCCCAGACCCCACACGTCCAGCTCTTCCAGCTGTTCCAGTCCGGTCAGTGACTCGCCCAGGTCGCGCACCTTGCGGGCGGTCAGCGCACGCAGCCGGGTGAGCCCGCCGATCTGCGCCGGTAGCACGGGCATGCCCTCATGCGTGGAGACGTCCAGGAACCGCAGGCGACTCAGGCAGGCGAACGAGGCGGGCAGCCGCGACAGCCGGGTCCCCGACAGATCCAGCTCCTCCAGGTGGGCCAGTTCGCCGATCCATTCGGGTAACCGGTCCAACCGGTGGTTGTGCGCCAGGTTCAGCCGTCGCAGGTGGGGGAAACTGCGTACCTCCTCTGGCAGGCGGCGCAGATTGCGATCCGACAGGTCAAGATCGGTAACGTTGTCGATCTGGTCGTGCGGGCGCGTCAGCACCTCCCGCCACTCCAGCCCGAGGAGCCGGCCCGGCCGGGCGTCCGGACGCAACACGGCCAGCCCCGTCGCCACTGCCTCTTCGATCCGTTCGAAGTCCTCATCATGGATTTCGCCGCCTCCCTCGTCTCCGCCGCCGAAAGCGCCGTCGAGCAGTTCCGGCGCGACGATGTCAGGAAGCTGATGCTCGTCGAAGTGGACCCCGCAACCCAGTTGTGGCGGGGCGCCGATGATGACGTCCGCGCTCGGCTGATCGGCGAAATCCATGGTGAAGTACCGTGTCCCGATGATGATCGGAGCCTGGGTTCGGCCGGCGACGGTGAGTGATCCCCGATCGTCGACGCCACGGGCCACGATGCCGTTGGCGACCGTCAGATCACCCGACACCGTGACGTCGACATGGCCGACCAGCGTCAGGCCGGCGGCCCACAGGTTCCGGACGGCCAGCCGGGTGTCACCGTCCAGCGGGCCTTCGCCGAAGCTACGGGCTTCGACGGGGCCGTCCACGCGGAGGTCGCCGCGGACCATCACGTGGACGCGTTCCCCGAGAGATATCCCGCCGGCCCGCAGGTTCCCGGTGACCAGCAAGAACTTCTCGGTCTTGGGGTCCCACCAGTCGAGTACACCGGCGACGGTCAGGTCACCATCGACGATCACATTGTCCGGGCCGCCGCGCCTGCCATCCATGGCCGCCAGGTCGCCCTTGACGTTCAGGTCACCCTCGTACAGGCGGGTCGAATCGGCCAGTCTGTGAGGGTACCGGGGCTCCGGAATCGGCCCGAAGCGCATCGCGCGTTCGTCGTCAGGGATGATCCGATGGCCCGTAGGCGAGACGATCCGCATGCCAGCGGACGATACTGATCCGGCATCAACACTGGCAAGATCGCGATGTGACCCGATCAGTTCATCCGCCGGCCCAGTGAAACCTTTTGGTGCGCCCGACCGCCGCCGGTGGACGGCCGGATGCCTGGCCCTGGCCCTTGCGCTGGGGTGAGATTTTCGGGGCGCAAGCCGTACATGATGGGCAAGTCTCCCGCACGGCGAGGGACGGGCCGTTAGGATCTTGGCGATCCATTTACCATTGCGGCTGATCTCCTGCCATGCCGGGATCAGTATGGGAGGCCCCTTCATGACGGCCATCGACTCCGGGCGGCAGATCGACCAGGCGCGCCGGCTCGCTGACGCGGGTGATCTGGACGGCGCGGCGGCGATCTTCGCGGAGCTCGCCGGCGACGCGGACGCACCCGACCGGGACCAGGCCGCGCTCGGGCTGTCCGTCGTCGCCGAGCGCATGGCGGAGCGGCTGCTGGAGGACGGCGAGCCGGAGCAGGCGGCCGACGTGCTGCTGGGCGCGTTGTCGGTGCCCGCGGTGACCGATGTGGCGCGGCTGCGGGTGCTGCTCGGCATGGCGCACCTGGAGATGGCCTGCGGGGAGTTCGCCGGAGCCGTCGAGGAAGGCCGCTGGGAGGAGGGCGACGCCGGGATCGGCGCGCTCGCCATCGAGCTGCTGGCCCGCACCCTGCCGCTGAGGGGACGGGACGCCGACGCGGAGACGGTCTGGCGCCACGGGCTCGACCACCCCGACGAGGCGCTGGCCGAGCAGGTCCGGTTACGTCTCGCCCGGGACGTCAGGCCCAGCCTCGAAGAGGCATGACGATCCCGCCCGACGGCTCCGTCCGATGAGGAACGATTCGACGAGAGCGGTCTCGTATTCGGGGCCGAGGTCGCGGCGGGCCTCGATCGTGGCGGGCCTCGATCGTGGCGCGCAGGTCCTCGCGGGAGGATGAACCATCGGCGATCCCAGGGGCCGGCATGGGGGCGCTCGAAGACGCGGGCATGGCGGGGGCTCGGTACGAATCAGACACGGTCCCAATCTCGCACGGTTCGCGATCAGTCGCATCCTCCGTTCGGAGGACGCCGCGTTCGTGCCGGCGATGGAGCCCGATAACCTGAGCTCGATGCAGATAGCGACGCCGCACGGGCCCGGCCTGGTCGAGATCGACGAGGCCGCCGGCCCCTGGCTCCTGCTGGTCCTCACGCATGGGTCGGCCGGGGGAGTGGACGCCCCCGACCTGCTGGCCGTCCGCGACGCGGTGCTGGCCATCGGGGGCACCGTGGCACGAGTCGTCCAGCCGTTCCGGCTGAGGGGCGCGCGAGCGCCCGGGTCCGCCGTCAAGCAGGACGAGGCCTGGGTCGCGATGCTCGCCGAACTGCGGAAACACTACCCGGAGTTGCCGCTCGTCCAGGGGGGCCGCAGCAACGGCGCCAGGGTCGCCTGCCGTACGGCACGGGCGGTCGGCGCCGAAGGAGTGATCGCGCTCGCGTTTCCGCTGCATCCGCCGGGAAAGCCGGAACGTTCCCGGGCGGACGAGTTGCGTGCGGCCGAAACGGTCGGCGACTGCAGCGGCCGGCATGAGCTCGCGGGACAGCGCGATGCGGGGAACCGTGAGCTCGCGGGACAGGGCGACGCGAGAGGCCGGTCCGCGGTCGCGGAACGACGTGTTCTGGTGATCAACGGGGACCGGGACCCGTTCGGTGTCCCGGAGGCCAGGGACGCGGGGCGTCTCGTCGTGCTGCCTGGGGAGGGCCACGATCTCAAGAAGGACCCCGCCCGGGTGGGCGAGGCGGTCACCGCGTGGTTGCTGGAGATCAGGCGGCGCTGCTGGCCAGATCGGTAGGGCGATGCGGGGCGATGATGCCGCCGTCGGGCAGGAGTTCGCCGGTGTCCTCGAAGAGTACGACGCCGTTACACAGCAGGCTCCACCCCTGCTCAGGGTGTGCCGCTATGGTTCGGGCGGCTTCTCGGTCCTTTGCGTCCGCGCTCGGACAGGACGGCTCGTGAGGGCACATCGCCGGGGCTCCGTGTCTTTCTCGGTTTGCTCGCGCTCCTTCATCGGTGTGAGGGGGGCGAGCCTTTGGGGTGGACATGTGATCAACTACACATTGGACTACACCAGTGTGCGGCCTGTCACATCCTGGCGACATAGTCCGTTAGGACTGTTTCAGCCGGTCCGGGAGGGGGTCCCGAGCCCGTCCGCGGGCTGGTCCGCCACGATGTGAGCTGTAACACAAGGGTGCCGCATGGACGATAACGGTCCAAGCTCGACACGCCGTCCTTCTGGTAAATGACCTGTTACCTGACTCCCTCCCATGGTCGAAGGCAGGGGATTCCCGGTCGGAGAGACCGGTGGTCGGCGCTTTGCGGCGGGTTCGCCGCTGCGCGGGGGATCGGTCGGGGCCTGAATATGGCCGGCCGCTATGACGACCGGGCCAGGCCGGAAAGGACTACGTCAAGGCCCCGCTCGAAGTCGGCGTCGCCGGTGCCGATCCTGGCGTCGGCGGCCGCGGAATCGGGGTCGGCCCAGCCTGACGACTGCACTTCCACCGCGACGCTGCCGAACACGTACGCGCGCAGCGTCCGCACGGCGTCCGCCGCATCGGCCAGCCCGGCCTCGCCGAGTTGCTCCACCTGGTCCCTGACGGCGATCAGGGCCGAGCCCTTGGGCGGCTTCGTCAGCGCGAGGGAGAGGACGCCCGGGTGCTCCAGCAGTGCCGTACGGCTCGCGCGTGCCCACACCCGGGCCCTGTCCTGCCAGGTGGAGAGCCCGTCGGGGTCCACCCGGACGGTGGTGACGTGCTCGGCCAAGGCGTCCATCAGGGCTTCTTTGCCCCGGGGCAGGTGGTGGTAGATGGCCATGGCCTCCACCTGGAGGGCGTCGCCCAGCCGTCGCATGGTCAGCCGTCGCAGGCCCTGGCCGTCGGCGATGTGCAGTGCGGCGTCGATGATGCGCTCGCGGGAGAGCGGGACCGGTGGTCGCTTGGCAGGCATGATGATCAGGTTGCCACACGGTGCCTTACTTCGTAAAGGACATCGCCGGGTGTCGCCCCGTTACTAGAGCCGGGCGCGCACGGCGTACGCTACGGGCAGCGAGTCTGCGCTAGTTGAAGGGGCTGACGATGGCGTTTTTCCGTCCGCGGGTGAGCAGGGAGGCGGAGGTCCGCTACCACGCCGACCAAGAGGTCGGGAAGGGCTTTCGCGACCTGCTGGAGAAGGCCAGGACGGCCGAGCACGCGCTGCGCGCGAAGCAGGCCGCCGGGGCGTCCGCGGAGGAGCTCCGGCAGGCTGGGATCGCCCTGGACCGCGCGCTCACCGGCGCCCTGCGCGCCGCCGAGGCCGCGCAGCGGGCCACGTTGGGCGTGAAGGCCTATGACGACCGGATCCAGCGGCGCAAGGGCAGGGCCACTCCCGAAGGCGCCATGTGGACCTCCGAGGTCAACCGCCTGCGCACCCTGATCGAGGAGCACCGGATGACCGGCATCGTCCGCGTGCCGCCGGCTTCGGCCACGGTGCGGTAGCCGTACCAGATGGGGAACCCCGGCATCATGAGATGCCGGGCTTCGCGTCTTCCGGCGACCCGCAGCCGGGGTGAGGGACCGGGGTTACCTGCCGCAGCGCCCGTCTTCTCCCGCAGCCGGCCGGCGCCGCACGCGTACGGCCTGCGCCGAGTCGGGGTGGCGCAGGCCGTACGGGTGGTGGAGCTCTCAGCTGGCCCAGTCGAGCAGCGGGCGGGTGTTGCTCGGGTGGCGGAGCTTGGACAGCGACTCCTTCTCGAGCTGCCGGATCCGCTCCCGGGTGAGGCCGAGGTACTTGCCGATCTCGTCGAGCGTGTGGGGCTTGCCGTCGGCCAGCCCGAAGCGCAGGGCCATGATCTTCGCCTCGCGCGGGGAGAGGTTGCCGAGCACACCCCTGAGCTGCTCGGCCAGCAGCTGCCGGTCCACGACCTCGGACGCCTCGGGAGAGTCGACGTCCTCGATCAGGTCACCGATGCGGGTCTCGCCGTCCTCGCCGATCGTGGAGTCGAGGCTGATCGGCTGCCTGCTCGTACGGAGCAGCTCCTCGATCTGGTCGGGCGTCTTGTCCAGCTCGACCGCCAGCTCCTCCGGGGTGGGCTCCCGGCCGAGGCGCTGGTGCATGTCACGCTCGACGCGCGACAGCTTCGACAGCATCTCCAGCACGTGGACGGGCAGGCGGATCGTGCGGGCCGAGTCGGCGAAGCCGCGCTGGATGGCCTGCCGGATCCACCACATCGCGTAGGTGGAGAACTTGTAGCCCTTGGTGTAGTCGAACTTCTCGACCGCGCGGATCTGGCCGAGGTTGCCCTCCTGGACCACGTCGAGCAGGGCCATGCCGCGGTCGGTGTACTTCTTGGCGACCGACACGACCAGGCGGAGGTTGGCCTCCAGCATGTGGTCCTTGGCGCGCTTGCCGTCCTCGATCACCCATTCGAGGTCCTCACGGACCTCGGGACGGATCTTCTCGCCGCTCTCGATCGCCGTTTCGAGCTTGTACTGCGCGTACAGCCCGGCCTCGATGCGCTTGGCCAGCTCGACCTCCTGCGCGGCGGTCAGCAGCGTGCGGCGGCCGATCGACTTGAGGTAGGTGTGCACGGAGTCGCCCATGACCGACGAGTTGTCGTCCAGGTCGATGGGCTCGTCCGACTCGGCCTCGGCCAGCTCGGCCTGCTCGGCGGTGAACTCCTCGTCCTCGTCCGGCACGAACTCGCCGGGCGGCTCGTCCGAGGCGACCTGACGGGTGTCGGGTGTGGCGGCCTGCCTGCCCTGCTTGGAGCCCGCGGACCTGCGGGTCTTCTTCGCGGGAGCCTTCGTGGTCGCGCTCGGCTGGTTCTCGGCGGCCAGGCTCACGCCCGCCTCGGTGAGCTCGCGCAGGATCGAGCGCCCGTCGGCGGGGCTCACGCCGGTCTCGGCGAAGGCCTCGCGGAGCTCCGACAGGGAAAGGTGACCCTGCGCACGCCCTCGATCAAGGAGCTGGTCGAGAGTCGTCGGGGTCACCTCGCGCTCAGGCGAGGTCGCCACGGCGGTCCGGGGCATGAGGACACCTCCTCCATCACGGAGTTCATCGTTCCGGGTGATCATGTGTGGGCGCGGAGGTCGCGGCGGTGGCTCGGCGCACCAGTATCAATAACGCCGCCGAGCCGAGTTTGTTCCCCGTTACGGTGAGTGCGGCGGCAATCACAACGAGATCGCGCCGGGGTGCGCACGTGTGCATACCGGGATCGTGATCACCGGTTGAAGGTCGCGGAGGTCAGTTGGAGGAGGGTTCGATGATCTTGCCGTCGCCGGTGACCTGCGGCATCGGCATGGGCTCCGCGCCCTCGATGCGCTCCTTGGTCCAGTGGTCGGCCGCTTTCCCAGGGTCCACGCTGACCTGCCGGGAGGCCACGTCGGGGTCGTAGTCCGGCAGCCCGGTGGGGAGATCGGTGGGCGCGAACTCGCCGGGACCCACCGGAGGCACCTGGCCGGGCGTCGGCTTGGCGTCCTCGGTCACCTCGGAAATCTGCTGGAGCCGGCTCGCGGAGGCCGTCGCGGCCACGGACGCTCCCCCGACCAGAACGATGCCGACGACCCCCGTGGAGATCAGCATCCTGCGGGTTGGCTTTATCAAGACGTCCCCCTCCTCCAATGTACATACGACGCACGGAGGTCATTTCTGGTTCCGAATGGTGACCATATCCGGTTTCCCGTTGGGCAGGAGCGGGATCTTCGTCACAGCCTCCACCGCGCGTGGCGCGGCGTAGGCGGGCAGCCGTTCCTTGGCGAAGCCCCGCAGTTCGGGGAGGGTGACATCGCCCACGACGACCGCGACGACGATCTCGCCCCACTCGGGATCGGGCCTGCCGACGACGGCCACGTCGCGGACGGCGGGGTGATCGGCCAGCACCCGGGCGACGGCTCCGGCGACGACTTTCCGGCCGCCGGTGTTGATCACGTCGTCGGCCCGGCCGAGGACCTTGAGCCGCCCGCCGTCGATGACCCCCAGGTCGGACGTGACGAACCACCCACCCGCGAAGTCGTGCCCGAGCCGGTAGCGCGAGAACAGGACGGGGCCGGCGATCATGATCCGCCCGTCGTCCCGCACTTCGAGATCTACATCGTAAAGGGGCACGCCGTCGTACACACAGCCGCCGCTCGTCTCGCTCATGCCGTACGTCGTGACGATCCTCGCTCCCCGTCCGCGTGCCGTTTCGAGCAGGGCCGGGGGAGCGGGCGCGCCTCCCAGCAAGATCGTACGGAACGCCGAAACATCGGCGTCCGCGTCGACGAGCCGCCTGAGCTGGGTCGGCACCAGCGACACATGATCGGCACCGCTCCGCGCGACGTCCATCGCGGAGAAACGCGGGTGGATGATCGGCTCCGTGCCGCACAACAGGGAACGGACCAGCACCTGCATGCCGGAGATGTGCGACGGCGGCAGGCAGCACAGCCATCGCTCGCCCGGCGCGGCGTCCAGCCTGTCCAGCGACGCCCTCGCGGAGGCCGTCAGCGCCTCCGCCGGCAGCTCGACGCCCTTGGGAGTGCCGGTGGACCCCGACGTGGCGATGATCACAGCCGCGTCACTCGCCAGCCCGCCGGGCGCCCGCCGTACCCCCTCGGGGGTGACCACATGGGTGGGCCGGAGCGCGGCGAGCGCGGCCTCCAGCGCCGGACCAGGCAGATCGGGGGAGAGAGGCAGCACGGCGGGGCCGTCGCCCGACAGGGCGTGCCGTACGGCGTCGAAGAGCGCCGGCCCGGGAGGCAGCACCAGGGCGTGCACCGGGCGGCCATCGGCGGCGACGGCCCGCGAAGGGCGATGTTCAGGACGGCTGGACACGGTCGTAAGGTTAGTCCGGATGCGAGGATCCGCCGGTGAGCGGCCGGTCCGTCGCGGAGCAACCTGTGGCGAGTGAGGAGCGACTGTGACGAGCGGCGTCGACTGGAAGCGGTCCGGTGAATACGAGGACATCGTCTACGAGACCGCCGAGGGCATCGCGAAGATCACGATCAACCGGCCCGAACGGCACAACGCGTTCCGCCCCACGACCCTCTTCGAGCTCCGCGACGCGTTCAACATCGCCCAGGAGGACACCGGCATCGGTGTGATCATCTTCACCGGGGCGGGGGACCGGGCGTTCTGCTCCGGCGGGGATCAGAAGATCCGCGGCGACGACGGCTACGTGGACAAGTCCACCCCGCACGTGGGCCGGCTCAACGTGCTCGACCTGCAGGTGCAGATCCGGCGCTGCCCCAAGCCCGTCATCGCGATGGTCGCGGGCTACGCGATCGGCGGCGGCCACGTCCTGCACGTGTGCTGCGACCTCACGATCGCCGCCGACAACGCGAGATTCGGCCAGACGGGCCCCAAGGTGGGCTCGTTCGACGGCGGCTACGGCTCGTGGCTGCTCGCCGAGACCGTCGGCCTCAAGCGGGCCCGGGAGATCTGGTACCTGTGCCGGCAGTACGACGCCGAGACCGCCCTCCAGTGGGGGCTCGTCAACGCCGTGGTGCCGCTGGAGCGCCTGGAGGAGGAGACCGTCCAGTGGGCGCGGGAGCTCCTGGAGAAGTCGCCGCTCGCGCTGCGCATGCTCAAGGGCGCACTGAACGCGGTCACCGACGGCGCGGCCGGGATGCAGCAGTTCGCCGGTGACGCCACGCTCCTCTACTACATGAGCGAAGAGGCGCAAGAAGGCAAGAACGCGTACGTGCAGAAGCGGCGTCCCGAATTCGAGAGGTTCCCGAAGCGGCCGTGATCGGGTCATGACCACCGCGGCGCAGTGGGTGGAGGGCGCGCGACCGCGCACGCTCGGCGCGGCGGTGTCACCGGTGCTGGTCGGCACCGCCGCCGCGGTCGCCGACGCCGGCGGCGTGATCTGGTGGCGGTTCGCCGGCGCGATGGTCGTCGCGCTCGCGCTGCAGGTCGGCGTGAACTACGCCAACGACTACTCCGACGGTGTGCGCGGCACCGACAAGGTCCGGCGGGGGCCGATCCGGCTGGTGGCGAGTGGCCTCGCGTCGCCGGGTGCGGTGCGGAACGCGGCGGCGATCTCCTTCGCGGTCGCC
>JBIOWF010000035.1:0-6408 GCA_044868295.1 Microtetraspora sp.
CAAGAAAGGCCCGGGCTGTGATCAGCCCGGGCCTCTTCCAGGTGCCTCATAACGCCCAGAACGCGTGCCCCTCGGCCGGATTCCGAGCGGTGACGGTACTGGTCATGAACATTCCCCCTTCACCTGATGATCGTCCCGATACGCGGTGATCGTGGAGCGGGAAGGGCTCCCCCCGTCAGGACGGCAATCCGTCCTGGCCTGGCGCCTACCCAGGGGCGTCTCGGCGGGAAACCACGATCGGGAGCATCTTCGTGATCGCTTTACCAAACGGGGATGAACGCGGTCCCGGTGCGGGAGGGCCCGGAAAGCCGGAACCAGGCCGCGTGAGGCGTGGCCGGCAGGCTCACCCGGCTCAGCGGAGCCGGGCCAGGTCGGCGGCTCCGACCAGGCCCGCCGAGGGGCCGAGCTCGGCGACCCGGATGCCGGCCAGCGGCCGGTGCCCCCGGCCGGTCAGGCGTTCGGCGAACCCCGCGCGGACCTTGTCGACGAACAGGTCGGCCGCGCGGGAGACGCCGCCGCCGATGATGAAGCATCCGGGGTCGAGGATCGCGGCGAGGTCGGCGATTCCCTGGGCGAGCCAGGAGGCGACGAAGTCGAACGCGTCAAGGGCGGCGGTGTCACCGTTTCTCGCGCCGGCGGTGACGTGCTCCCCCCGGATCTTGTCGAGCGAGCCGGCCAGCTCCAGCATGTGCCGGGCCGTCGACTCGTCGGCCGAGGCCCGCGCGCGAGCCTCGGCGAGCAGCGCGTTGCCGCTGGCGTACTGTTCCCAGCAACCGCGGTTGCCGCAGCGGCAGGGACGGCCATCGGGGACCGTCTGCGTGTGGCCGAGCTCGGCGCCCATGCCCCAGCGGCCGCGGTAGAGCTCACCCTGGAGCACGATGCCGCCGCCGATGCCGGTGCCGACCGTCACGCAGACCACGTGGCTCTCGCCGCGCCCGGCGCCGAACCGGTACTCGCCCCAGGCCATCGCGTTGGCGTCGTTCTCCACGACCACCGGCAGCCCGACCAGCTCGGTGACCTTCTTGCGCAGCGGCTCCTCACGCCAGGCGAGGTGGGGCGCGAACCGGACGGCCGACCGGGTCTCGTCGACGAATCCGGCGGCGCCCAGGCCGACGGCGTCGATCTCGTGCTGCTCGGCCAGCTCACCGACCACGTCGGCGACGGTCTCCGCCACGAGTTCGGGGTCGTCCGCGGGAGTCCGCCGCAGAGCCCGCCCCAGCACCCGGCCGTTCTCGTCCACGACACCAGCGGCGATCTTGGTGCCGCCGACGTCCACGCCGATGGTCAGCGCCATACGTCTTCCTCTCCCCGGAGATCTCCCCCGAAATCTTCCCCGAGATCCTCCCCCGAGTGCCGATCAGCCCAGGTCGATGTGCTCTACTCGGGGTTCTTCCCGGGGAGCGGCCGGACTCTGCAGCGCGTCGACCGCCTGGCGGAAGGCGGCGACCAGCTCGCCACCGGCCGCTAACAGATGGTCGGCGACGTCTCCGCCCGACTCCCTGCGCGCGGCGATGACCCGGCAGACCGGGCAGGCACGGCAAATGTACTCGTCGTGTTCCTGCGCCGCGACAGCCTCTCCCCAGACGTCCTGCTGCGCGCGGCCCGTGCCCGTGCCGCCGAAGGCGCCGCTGAGGCCGCTCACCCCGCCCTTGACGAAGCCCTTGCCCAGCTCGCGGCCCATCCGCTGCTGCAGCGCGTCCAGGAGTTTCATCGCCTCTTCCGCGGCCGATCCCAGCGGGTCGTGACGTTGCGATCCGTTGGCGTCGCCGCCCTGTCTCATGTCGTCGTTTGTCATGTCGCCCCTCCTGTCTCGAACCGTACCCGGAGGTGGCCGTCCTGGAGCGCGGCGGTGGCGACCGTCCGCCGGGCGAGGGCCGCGGGGAGCGCGATCACCCGGCGGTGGGAACCGGCCGTGACGATCAGCTCGTCGCCCTTGCGGGCCAGGTCGACCTCTTCCTTGCCGGCGAGGGGCAGTGCCAGGACCAGCTCGTCGGGGCCGATCGTCATCGGAGGCGGAGCCGTGGGACGGGCGAAGGTGTCGGCGGTGCCGTACAGGTCCTCGGCGATCCGCCCGAGGGCGTCGGTGCCGATCGGCTCGGCGGCGAGGTAGGGGACGGTGAGGATCGGCAGCGGCGAGAACGACTCGTGGATCGCGGTGAGGTGCCTGTCCTGCGCCGTGACCCACCCCTGCCGCCACTCGTCCGCGCCTTCGCGCGGGAAGACGCGGTTGGCGATCACGGCGTCGACGCGGTAGCCGTACAGGCTCAGCGAGGTGAGCGTGCGGCGGGCCTCGGCGACGACCACGGCCTCCGGGGTGAGCACGAGCCTGACGGAGGCGTCGGCGCCGGTCAGCAGTTCGCGCACCTCCAGCAGGCCGCGGTGCAGCCGCTCCCCCGCCGAGATCACCGGCCCTTCGGGAACGCTCACCTTGGCGACGTGGCGGATCATCGGCGAGATCGCCCGGAGCACCCGCCGCCCGACCGGGAGGAGCCGGTTGACGTGCCAGTCGAGCGCCTCCGGCAGCGCGAGCAGCCGCAGGGTCTCGGCGGTCGGCGCGCAGTCGACCACGATGACGTCCCACCGGCCGGTCCTCGCCTGCTCGCGCAGTTCGAGAAGGGCGATGACCTCCTCGGCGCCGGGCAGGACGGTGATCTCCTCGGAGGTGATCTCGTCGAGCCCGAGCTCATGGAACATGTTCCTGGCGTAGTCCTGCAGCTCGCCCCAGTGCCGTTCGAGGGAGCGCTGGGTGTCGACCTGCTGCAGGTAGAGACCCGGCGCCGCCTCCACCGGCTCGTCGGCCGCCGACACGGCCAGGGCGTCCGCGAGCGAGTGCGCCGTGTCGGTGGAGACCACCAGGGTCTTCAGGCCGCGCTTCGCGGCGAGCGTCGCGGTCGCGGCGGCCGCGGTGGTCTTGCCGACCCCGCCCTTCCCGGTGAAGAGCAGGATCCTCATCGCGCTTCGACGCGTTTCTTCAGCCCCTTGAGAGCGGTGTCGATGATGACCTTCTCGGCCTTGCGCTTGATCATGCCGATCATGGGCACCTTGAGATCGACCGCGAGCTCGTAGGTCACCTCGGTGCCGCCGCCCGCCTCGGCCAGCCGGTAACTCCCGGTCAGGCCGGACACCATCTTCCCGGCGTCCACGATGCGCCAGCTGACCGTCGTGTCGTCGGCCCAGTCATAGCCCAGGACATACTCGTCACTGATCACCCCCGCGTCCAGGACGAAGCGGACCTTGACCGGACGGCCGTCCTCGCCGGTCTCCAGCACGTCCGCCGACTTCACCTGGCCCGCCCATTCCGGGTAGGCGGGGAAGTCGGCGATCACGGTCATGATTGTCGACCGGTCCGCGCCGATCGTGATGCTCGACGTTGTGCGATCAGCCATGGGCTAACCGTACTTCACCATTCCAGGGCGAATGGCGTGCCACGGCCACGGAAATGGCCGACGTTGACGCACTCCGTACGGCCTATCCGCGTCCTGCTCGCCAGCGGCTGGTGTACGTGGCCGAACAGGGCGTACCGCGGCTGCGTTCTCCTGATCGCCTCAAGGGTGGCCTCGCTTCCCCGCTCGAACCGCCTGGCCACCACGTCGTACACCAGCTCGGGGATCGCGGGCGGGATGTGGCAGCACAGCACGTCCACCTCGCCCACCGCCTCGACCTTCCGCGCGTACTCCTCGTCATCGATCTCGTACGGCGTGCGGTACGGCGTGCGCAGGCCACCGCCGACGAAGCCGAAGGTGCGGCCGCCGATCTCCACCGTGGTCCCGTCGAGCACCTGGTGGCCCGGCCTGACGTAGTCCCCCCAGAGTTGCGGCATGTCCACGTTGCCGTAGGTGAGGTAGGCCGGAACCGGCATGGCCGCGAAGATCTCCTCGTACTGCCGGCGGACCGCTGACTCGATGTGCCCACGTGGATCGCCGCCCAGGGCGGACCACAGCTCGGCCGACATCGCGCGGGCCTCGTCGAAACGGCCTGCCGTACGGAGCCCGACGAAGCGACTCGCCTTCTCGGCGCCGAACAGCTCCGCGAAGATCCCCTGGGAGTGGTCGTCGTAGTCAATGAAAAGGATCAGGTCGCCGAGGCAGACCAGCGCGTCCGCGCCCTCACCCGCCAGGGCCAAAGCGTCGACCCGCCCGTGGACGTCGCTGACGACATGAACGCGCATGCCGGACATCGTAATACGACACCAGAAACCAAGCGAGCGCTTGCTAAACATCTCGCCCGGGCGAGGGTGGAAAGGCGATCTCCCGCGCACGACCAGGACCGGACCGAGCGGCCCGGCTGGTAGCGTGCGAATGCCCGGATAACGCCTGGGTGACGAACCTACCCGCGCGTAACTTGGCGAGGTAGCGTCCATGAGACTGACACAAGTGGGACTTACACAGTGGCGTCTGCGAATGCGGGCTCCGGAGCCTCGGCCGAGGAGACCGTAGGAGCGTTCACGAAGGAGTGACCGTGCGCGAGTTCAGCGTTCCCGTGCTGGTGGACGTGCCCTCGTCGGCGAACTGCACCGACACGGTGTTCCAGCGGGGTGCCGACGACCCCGGCGCGGTGGTGATCCGCCGCAAGGACGGCGAGGCGTGGACCGCCGTCACCGCCGGCGAGCTCCGCGACCGGGTCGCGAGCACGGCCAAGGGCCTGATCGCCGCCGGCGTGGAGCCGGGCGACCGGGTCGCTTTGATGTCACGCACCCGCTACGAGTGGACCGTCATCGACTACGCGATCTGGGCCGCGGGCGCGGTCGGCGTGCCGATCTATGAGACCTCGTCCGCCGAGCAGGTGAAGTGGATCCTCGCCGACAGTGGCGCCAAGGGCGTCTTCGTCGAGCTCGAGTCGCACGAGGAGACCGTCCGCCAGGCCATGCCCGACCTGGAGCTCGTGTGGCGGATCGAGGGCGGCGCCCTCGACGAGCTCGCCGCCGCCGGAGCCGCCGTGAGCGACGGGACGCTCACCGAGCGGCGCACCGCCAAGAGCGGCCACGACCTGGCCACCATCATCTACACCTCGGGCACCACCGGCCTGCCGAAGGGCTGCCGGATCACCCACGACAACCTGCTCTTCACCGCGCGGAACGTGGCCAACGGGCCGCTGGAGCTGATGTTCACCGTCGACGACCGCGCGGCGCTGCTGTTCCTGCCGCTCGCCCACAGCTTCGCCAGGATGGTGCAACTCGTCCTGATCGAGACGGGCACCGTGCTGGCGCACACCCCGAACATGAAGAACGTCGCGCCCGACCTGCAGTCGTTCAGGCCGACGTTCCTGCTCGGCGTGCCCAGAGTGTTCGAGAAGGTCTACAACGGCGCGGAGCAGAAGGCCACCGCCGAAGGCAAGGGCAAGATCTTCCACGCGGCGGCGGACACCGCCGCCGAGTGGAGCCGGGCCGAGAGCTCCGGCGGCTCCGGCCTCGGCCTGCGGCTCAAGCACGCGCTCTTCGACAAGCTCGTGTACGGCAAGCTGCGCGCCGCGACGGGCGGCAAGCTGAGCGCCGCGGTGTCCGGCGGCTCCGCCCTCGGCGACCGGCTGGGCCACTTCTTCCGCGGTGTCGGCATCGAGGTGTTCGAGGGCTGGGGCCTCACCGAGACCTCCGCCCCCTCCACGGTGAACATCCCCGGAGCCAACAAGATCGGCACCGTCGGCAAGCCGTTCCCCGGTGTGAGCATCCGCATCGACGAAGACGGCGAGGTGCTGGTCAAGGGCCGGCACATCTTCGACGGCTACTGGAACAACGAGCAGGCCACCAAGGAGGTCATCGACCCCGAGGGCTGGTTCCACACCGGCGACGTCGGCGAGCTGGACAACGACGGCTACCTGCGCATCACCGGCCGCAAGAAGGAGATCCTGGTCACCGCCGCCGGCAAGAACGTCGCCCCGGCCCCCCTGGAGGACAGCATCCGGGCACACCGGCTGATCAGCCAGGTCATGGTCGTCGGGGACGACAAGCCGTTCATCGGGGCGCTCGTCACTCTCGACGTCGAGGCCCTCGGCCAGTGGAAGGCGGCCAACGGCAGGCCTGACGCCTCCCTGGCCGAGCTCGCGAGCGACCCCGCCATCGTGGCCGAGGTCCAGGGCGCGGTCGACAACGCCAACCGGATGGTCTCCAAGGCCGAGCAGATCAAGAAGTTCGTCATCCTGGACAAGGACCTCACCGAGGAGACCGGCCACCTCACCCCGTCCCTGAAGGTCAAGCGCAACCTCGTGATACGCGACTTCGCCCAGCAAATCGACGACCTGTACGGCTGACGCGCGGCCCCTTCCCTACCAATCGAGCCGGTCGCCCCCAGAGCGATTTCGCAGTCGCGCGATTGGGGCGTCTGGGGGTTGGTGTCCGTTTCGCTGATGTCGCGGAGCGTTACGGTCGAGCCGGACGCAGAGATGACCTTCTATACGGGATCATGGGAGTTCTCA
>JBIOWF010000036.1:0-48140 GCA_044868295.1 Microtetraspora sp.
GCTGGAGGCGGCCCAGCAGTTGGCGGGTGCCGACCTGGCCTGCCTGGTCTTCGCCTCGGCGAAGAACCCCGGCGGGGGCTTCCTGACCGGCGCCCAGGCGCAGGAGGAGAGCGTGGCCAGGGCGTCGGCCCTGTACGCCTGCCTGACCGCCGTTCCCGAGTTCTACGCGCCCAGCCGGCATCGCGCTGCATATCGCAAAGCCACCACCGCCCATTGATGCGCCTGACATGCGCGGGAAAGGGGAACTCTCGGCCTCATTCGCACACCGGCGGCACGGCTAGGGCGGCTGGGCCGCGCCGTTGTGCTGTCCCACGACCCAGGCCACGATCTGGGTACGAGAGGCGAATCCGAGCTTGTGCAGGATGTGCTCGACATGGCCTTCCGCGGTGCGCTGTGAGATCACCAGGCTTGTCGCGATCTCCTTGTTCGACCGGCCGTCGGCGACGAGCTCGGCGACCTCTCGCTCTCGTCGGGTCAGCTGTTGCGCCGATGGTCCCGTGGTCGGGGCCTCGGACGGCGCGCTGGGCCTCTCGTCCAGCGCGAAGGCCACGGCCGCGTCGAAGGCGAACTGCCTGCCTCGCTGACACGCCGCCTCGAACGCCTCCTTCCCGAGGACCTCGCGGGCCCGTACCCTGCAGTGATCGCTCCAACCATGCAGAGTTCCCCACCCGAACAGCGGGGCGCCGATGGGCTCCCACATCTTCTCGCTCACGCCGAGCAAGAGAGCGGCGCGTTTGGCGTCGCCGTCCGCCATGGCGATCCAGGCCAGGAACTCCATGCAGAACGGGATGCCCAACTGGTCATTGATGGTGCGCTTGACCCGGAGGGATTCCCTCGCCCGGGCGTTCGCCTGCCGGAGATCGTCTTGGCTCCATCGGGTGACGGCGAGGTTCCACAGTGCCCAGGAGCGGGTCCAGCACTCACCGTAGGCCTCGCAGAGCGCCACACACTCCTCGCACAGCCTCGTGGCGAGTCGATCATCGCCGAGCAGGCCGGCGACCATGCCGAGCTGGCATGGCACCACAGCCGTGACGGAGTTGAGCTCACCGCTGGCTCGATGAGAGTCCGCTGCCCGCTCCAGGAGCCTGGCCGACTCCGGCAACAGGTCCTGCATCCATTTGGTCGTCCCGATCCACTGAGTCGCGTACGCCAAGGCAGCCGTGTCGCCCAACTGCCGGGAGAGCACGCAGCACTCGTCAAGCATCGACGAGGAGTGCGAAACATCGCCTTGACCCGTCGCGATCCAGCCGGTCACCCAAAGCGCCTTGGCGCGTTCGCGGCTGGGCTCGGTGTCCAGAGCCAGCGCCCGGTCGAGCCAGTTCCGGCCGTCCCGGACGGCGCGGCCGATCCAGTACCACCACAACGCGCCGACCATCCGCAAACCTGCGTGGTCCCCACCTACTGCGTGACCCCCGCCTGATTCGGTGAGGCAGAACTCCAAAGCCGCCCACACATTGGCCTGGTCGATCCGGAAACGGTCCAGCCACGCGGCTTGGTTCGGCCCGAACCAGTCCGTCTCGGCCTCCTCGGCCAGCCGCAGATAGTAGTCCCGATGCCGACGGCGTACGGTCACCTCCTCGGCGCTCTCGGTCAGCCGTTCGCTCCCGTACTGGCGGATCGTCTCCAGGATCCGGTATCGAGCGCGACCGCCGCTCTCCTCCCGGGCCAGCACGGACTTGTCCACCAGACCGGCCAAGCCCGGGAAGACGTCGTCCACCGCCAGACCGTCGCCGCCGCACACCTTTTCGGCGGCTTCCAGGTCGAGCCCACCGGCGAACACCGACAACCTTGCCCAGATGATGCGCTCAAGGTCCGTGCACAGATCGAAACTCCACTCCACCGTGGCCTGCAGCGTCTGATGCCGTGGCAGACCGACGCGGTCGCCCTTCGTCAAAAGGCGGAAGCGGTCTTCCAGGCGGGTGAGGATCTCTTCCACGGACAGCGTCCGCAGCCACACCGCCGCCAGCTCGATCGCCAACGGCAGCCCGTCCAGCCGCTGACACAATCGGGCCACAGCGGCCATGTTCTTCCCATTGAGAGCGAACCCGGGGACCACCGACGACGCCCGATCCTCGAACAACGCCAATGCCTCGTATGCGCAACCGGCGGCCCCCTCCACCGTTGAGACTTCCTCCTCGCCGGGCATGGTCAAAGGCTGGACCGGCCACACGTGCTCCGCGGGAAGGGACAGCGGCTCCCGGCTCGTGGCGAGCACCTGCAACCCCGGTACGGCCGACAGCAACCTGCTCACCAAAAGGGCGCAGGCCTGCGAAAGGTGCTCGCAGTTGTCCAGCACCAGCAACAGCCGCTGATCGGCGAGATAGTCCGCCAACGCCTCCGCCGGATCACGGGTCGAAACCGTGTCGGGCAACTCGAGCGCCGCACCCACCGCGTTCGCCGTCAGCGACGGATCTTGCACCTTGGCCAGCTCCACGAATCGCACGCCATCCGGGAACGCCCGCCGCACCTGCTGCGCCACGTGGATCGCCAACCGTGACTTTCCCACCCCGCCGACGCCGGTCAACGTCACCAGTCGCGCCTTGGACAGCAGGTGCCTGACCTCGGCGGTCGCCTGCCGGCGGCCCACAAAGGTCGTCAATTCGAAGGGAACCTCACCTGTCTTCCACCGCGTCACGCCAGCCACCCCGATCACACTCGTCCAGTGACGGCGCATCGAACAAACGAGTCGCCATCTGTGACGAGGATTCATTTCACATGGCATCTTCCCTGGTAGACAACTTACTCACCGGCGTGCGGGTGGTCATGGTCGTGCAACACGGCTGGCCATCGGGGCTTAGAAGGAGCGGTAGTCGCGGGCCGGCATCCGGGGGCCGCGGGCCGGAGGGCGGATCCCGCTGAGCTCGATCAGCCGGGTCACGCGATAGCGATGACCGCGAAACGGTTCGAGGAGCGCCAGCATGCCGGCGTCATCGGTCTTCTGACCTGAGAGGGCCCAGCCGACGATCCCGGGCAGGTGGAAATCACCCACGCTGGGGGCGTCCGGGTCTCCGTGGGAACGCTGCCGCACCTCGGCCGAGGTCCATACCCCGATCCCCGGCAGGGCCCGCAGCAGCCGATCGGCCTGCGCGCAGGTGGTCGACTCGAGTTTCGCCGCGTGGTGGGCGGCGTTGATGATGGTTCTCGCCCGTACGGCTTCCGCGCCCGCCCGGTGCCAATCCCAGGACGGGATCTTCCGCCAGACCTCGGGCGGCGGCATCACGGCCATCCCGTCGGGCGCCGGGCCGGGCGCGGCTTCGCCGTACTTGCGCATGAGCCACCGCCAGGCCCGCCACGCCTCCCTGCCGACGACCTTCTGTTCCAGTACGGCGGGCACGAGGGCCTCGAAGACCCTGAGGGTGCGGCCGATCCGCAGACCCGGGTGCCGGGCGGCCAACTCGGCGACGAAACCGGCGTCCCGCGAGCCGTTCCGCGCCAGCAGATCCGCGAACCCGGAAACGTCGTCGTCCACTCCGAGCAGCTGGGGCAGGGTTTCCAGCAGCCACTCGGCGCCCGGTCCCCAGGCCTGGCCGCACGCCTCCCCGGAGCGGACCGTGATCCGCATCGTGCCGGGGCCGTCGGGGGTGCGCGAGGTGCGCCAGACCGCCCCGTCGGGTGTCCGGCGCCAGGCGGGGTCCCCTCCTCCGTGCCGATGAGGCGACAGCGTCAGCGCCACATCGAGCGGCTCCGGCGACCGCCACCGGCGCTCCCGCCCCGGAGTCACCTCAGCACCACGTTGGACATCGCCGTCTCCTCCCGCGCCCCAGTCTGCCGCCTGGCGGGAGCCGTACGAACCGGGGGGCTGGTTGGATCCGGCCGTCCAGCGGCTAGATGTCGCTGGAGAAGCGGACCGAGCACTCGGGGAGGGTGACGCCGGGCCAGACGCGGGCCCCCGCGCAGAGCTCGTTGCCGGGGCCGATCGTGGCGCCGTCGCCGACGACCACGTCACGCAGCACGGCCCCGGAGGCGATCCGGGCGCCGACGCCGATCACCGAGTCGACGACGAGCGCACCCGAAGCGATCACGCAGTCGTCGGCGAGGACGCTGCCCCGGACGCACGCGCCGGCCTCGACCTCCGCTCGGGCGCCGACGACCGTCCCCCCGGTGACCTTCGCCTCGGGAGACACCACGGCCCCGTCGAGGAGGAGGGACTCGCCCGGCGGGCCGGGCAGCGCGGGCGACTCCAGGCTGCCCAGGACGAGGTCCGACGACCCCTGCACGAACGCGGCGGGCGTGCCGACGTCGAGCCAGTAGGACGCGTCGGCGTAGCCGAGGACCAGTTCGCCCGCCTCGATAAGGCCGGGGAACGTCTCCCGCTCGACGGAGACGACCTGCCCGGCGGGGATCGAGTCGATGACCGAGCGCTGGAACACGTAGCAGCCGGCGTTGATCCGGTTGGTCACCGGGTTCGGCGTCTTCTCCAGGAACGCCGTGACCCGGCCGTCGGGCGAGGTCGGCACGCAACCGAACCGCGAGGGATCCTCGACCTCTGTCAAATGGAGCGTTACAGCGGCACGGCGTGAAGTGTGCTCGGCCACCTGAGCGGGGATGTCGTGCCCGGAGAGGATGTCGCCGTTGAGCACCAGCACGGGGGCGTCCGGCGCGCACGTGAGCGCCTCGGCGGCGTTACGGATCGCGCCGCCGGTGCCGAGAGGGGTGTCCTCCGTCATGTACTCGATCTCCAGCCCGAAGGCCGACCCGTCGCCGAAGGCGTCGGCGAACATCGAGGCCCGGTACGACGTGGCGAAGACGATGCGGCGCACCCCGGAGGCCCGCGCTTTCGCTAGCTGGTGGGCGAGGAAAGGAACACCCGCCGTCGGCAGCAATGGTTTCGGTGTTGAAAGAGTCAACGGCCGCAATCGCGTGCCTTGGCCCCCGACCAGAAGAATCGCCTGAAGATAATCGGACCCTGGCAAAGAAGTGTCCCTCACAGGGTGAGGTTAACTTAACTGTCCAGCGCGCGCTGGTAGGACACCAGATGTGCGTGGGCGGAGATCTGCCACGTGAATTCGCGAGACCGGGCCGATCCGGCCGTGCCAAGCGATTCCCGGCGCTCCGGCGACGCGAGCAGCGCGCCGAGCGCCTCGCTGATGCTGTCGGCGTCCGGTTCCGTGTACGCCACGGCGTCGCCGCCCACTTCGGGAAGCGACGTCCGGTGCGTGGTCAGCACCGGGGCGCCACAGGCCATGGCCTCCAGGACCGGCATCCCGAACCCCTCGCTCCGCGAAGGGAAGGCGACGACGAGCGCGCCGCCGAGGAAACCGGAAAGGTCGGCGAAGGACAGGTAACCGGGCCGGACGACGCGCACATTCGGGGGCAGCTCCGCCACCGCCGCATCCACCTCGGCGTCCTCGTCAGGGCCGCCGGCCAGGACCAGCGCCGGAGGCGCCGGCAGGTCGCGCACGGCCTGGGCGAACCCGCGGATCAGGTTCGGCACGTTCTTCCGGGGCTCCAGGGCTCCGAGGTAGGCCACGTAGGGATGCCCGTGCAGGCCGAACCGCTCGGCGACGTGCCTCACCTCGTGCTCGGCGGGCCGGTGGAACAGGACCGGATCCACCCCGTGGTACGCGACGTCGATCCTGGTCGGGTCGGCCGCGAGCACCCGGATCAACTCGTCCCTGGTGGCCTTGGACGGCACGATCACACGATTGGCGTGGCGCACCGCCGTACGGGTGGCGGAGCGGAAGAACGAGGCCCTGACCGTGCTGTGCTGCTCCGGCTCGGTGAACCAGGTGACGTCGTGCACCGTGGCCACGGTCGGCAGGCCGGACCGCAGCGGGATCGAGTAGAACGGCGCGTGGATGACCTGCGCGCCGACCTGGTGGGCCAGGACCGGGATGCCGGTCTGCTCCCATACGAGACGCGTGCCGCGATGGGTGATCGCGGGCGGCCCGGCGAGGATCCTGGCCGAAGGGGCGAGATGGCCGTACCGCTCGGCGTCAGACCGCTGGCAGACCACCGCGAGATCGGCACCGGCCTGGTGCAGAGCGGCGACCAGTCCGTCGACATACCTGATCAGGGCGCCCCGGTCGGCCGGGACCGCCGCCGCGTCGATGAGCACTCGGGGTGTCAAGGCTGCTCCCCTCCCGTGGTCCCTGTGCACAGGAACCTGCTCCTGCCTGCGCGGACGCGAAGTCCGCCAGAGAGACTTACTCGGGGCAGCACACAGCCGAGACGTCCTTTCCCCGATCGCCCTCCGTTTCTCACTCTATGACCAGCGTCCCCAGAACCGTGAGGGAAATCACACGTATTTCCGCATCCATGGCACACGTCCGTGGTTATTCCACTTAATTGCAGAACCGCATCTCGCTTGCGCGAACAACGTTCGTATTCACTCGCTTCGGGGGCCACTCGCGTCGCGAACCACCGCGTCGCGAACCACCGCGTCGCGCATTCCACGCGCCGCCAGCCCGGCGAGCCCGGCACAGACCAGATCCCCCACGGAGACGATCAGTCGTGAGCACAGCGCCGCCGCGATCGCCGAGCCTCTGTCGAGCACCGGGGCGAGCGCCGCGACCATGGCGACCTCCCGCACACCGGCGCCCGCCGGAGCGATCACCACCAGAAAGCCGAGGCACCAGGCCAGCGCGAACGCGCCGAAGCTGAGGATCACAGCGCTGGCCCCGGTCGCGCCCAGGCCGCGCACGATCAGCGCCAGATGCACGCCGTACGCGGCCCATCCGGCGAGCGCCCACCCGGCTGAGGCGAGCACGCCGCGCCGGGTGAGCGGCCGGTCCAACGGCGGCCTGCGCAACCGCCTGAGCCCGAAGCCGACGACCCCGTTGACCGCCTTCGGATGGAGGCCGACGGCGAGCAGGGGGATCAGCAGCAGGAGCCAGGCGTATCGGGATATCTCGTCACCGGCGAAGGCGGGCAGGGTGACGGCGGCGACCAGGAGACCAGTGGCCAGATATATCGGATAGGTCAGCAGAAACGCCGCCGCGCTGCGGGATCTGGGGATGCCGTGGTCTCGCCCCATCTCCATCTGGGCGAGCATCGGCCACACCGACCCGGGGATGTACTTGCCGAGCTGCCCGATGAAGAAGATCTTCGCGGCGTCGGCGGGCGCCAGGGGCGAACCGAGGTCGGCGAGCAGCGCCCGCCACATCAGCATTCCGGCGCCGAGAGCGGCCAGCACGGCCACCAGCGACCCGGCCGGCACCGGCCAGGACAGCCTCTCGAACCCGTCGGCGACGGCCGTCCACTGCCCCGCCACGGCCCACACGCCGAACCCGAGCGCCACGACCAGAAAGGCCGCCCGGATGATCTTCCGCCGATTCACCCGCACCCGCCCCCCGCCGCTACGGCGATCATGGGGTGCGGACCGGCTCAGGCGGCTGCGGGAGCGCGGAGCCCTTCGGGCGCGCGGGCGTCTTGGTCGCAACCCACAGGTAGGTCGGCACGACCGGGAGGAGCGCCCGCAGCGCCGCACGTGGGGCCTGCTCCAGAGCGCCCTTGGCGACCCGGCCGACCGTCCCCGGGAACAGCTCCCCGCCCGCGAACCGCTCGGGCGACGCCAGCACCGGGAACGTGTAGTCCCAGACGTGGAAGTCCCGGAGCATCCTGCGCAGACCGCTCCGGGTGCGGAACCGCTCGTAGTAGTGGTCGGCACGGCCGAACGCGCGGACGTACCGGTCGGCGGGTCCGGGCGGCAGATAGGACAGGAACGGCAGCTTGTAGTGCGGTTCCATGACGCCGAGCCGGTTGCCGAGCCCCAGGTAGAGCACCCCGTCGTCGGCGAGCACCCGGTGCATGTCCTTGATCACGGCATCGGGGTCGACCACGTGCTCGTAGATGTGGTTGAAGACGAGGACGTCGACCGATCCGTCGGGAAACGGCAGCGCGCTGCCGTCGGCGCACACGAACTCGACCCGCTTGCCGAAGCGCTCGGACGCCTTCCGCAGGCCGGGCACGTCGATGTCCACCCCGAATGTGCGGTCGGCCCCGGCCATGGCCAGCTCGTCGGCGATGAACCCGGCGGAGCAGCCGATGTCCGCGACCGTCAGCCCGGCCAGCGCACCACCCGGACCAGCGTCCGTACTGGTTCCGTTGTCGCCCTCGACGCCTACGGCGGCGGGATTGACGCGCGCACCGCCGTCGGCGCCCGCGTCGGCAGGGGTGGCCGCCTTCGCACCTTCGGCGGCGGGATTGACGCCCGCACCACCGTCGGCAGGGGTGGCCGCCTTCGCGCCTTCGGCAGCGGTGTCGCGGCCCAGGAAGTGGGCGAGCACAGCGATGATCTTCGCGGCCTTGCGGCGGCGCTTCGCCTCGTCCAGCATCGCGGACTGGAACTCGGAGTACTCCAGCTGCGCGGCGCGTTCTTTGCCCACTGGTCGCTCACTCATTCGCCTCGCCGCCCGCTCCCGCGCTCGGGTCCACTCCATCCCACGCCGCCCAACAGTACCGGTGGCCGCCCACCCCGTACTCCACTCCGTGGACGGCCGTACACGGCTGCCGTCAGCCGGTGGCGAGCAGGGTCTCCAGATAGGCCGCCCAGAACGGCTCGGGATCGACCGCCCGCACGCCGGACCTCAGACGTTGGGGCGTGCCGGGCTCGTAGAAGCGCTTGAGGGCGTCGGCCAGCGCGCCGACCGAGCCGGGCTCCACGAGCAGCCCGTCCACGCCGTCGTTCACGTTGTCGGCCAGTGCCCCGACCCGGGTCGCGATCACCGGCACCCCGTGCTCGTGCCCGAGCCACACATTCTGGCTGGCCGTCGCCGAGCGGTAGGGCAGCACCAGCGCGTCGGCCCGCCCGAAGAGATCAGGCACATCCTCGGCCGCGACGTAGCCGGGCCGCAGCTCGACCCGGTCGCCGAGTCCCAGCTCGCGCACGAGGGCCTGGGTCTCGTCCAGCCCGCCCCAGAACTCGCCCGCGACCGTGAGCGCCACATCAGGCGTCTGCGCCAGCGCCCGCAGCAGCAAATCCAGTCCCTTGTACGGCCGGACGATGCCGAAGAACAGCAGCCTGCCGTACGGCTCTCGCGTCGTCGACGGCCCGGGGCTGCGCGCGGGCAGGTGCGGCGCCATGGCGGCCACCTTGACCTGGGCGGCGGTGAGCGATCTGGCCAGACCGGCCTGCTGCTCCGAGTGGGCCAGCACCTCGTCAACTCTCCCCAGCAGGGCCTTCATCAGCGGCTCGTCGTACGGCTTGCGCTCGTGCGGGAGCACGTTGTGGCAAAGAGCGATCACCCTGGTCCGCCCGCGCCGGGCGGGGCGGCGGGAGAAGTGGGCGCAGCCGTACAGGATGCCGAGATAGGACGGCACCTGTACCGGGCTCAGCAGGGCGAGGATCACGACGTCGGCGTCGCGTGACCGCCTTCCACAACGGATCCAGCCGTCCGGCCGCCGCCAGTCGAGCTCGCGGCGGGTGTTGGGGTACGGCTCGCCCTCCGGGCTGTCGATCGTCTGCCGGCCCGGATAGAGGAACGAGGGGTACTGCGCCTTCCACGACTCGATCACGACGTCGTGTCCCAGCGCCGCCAGCCGATGCGCGAGCTCGGTCGTGTGCTGCGCGCCGCCGCCCTTGAACGGATGGGTCGGCCCGACGATCGCGATTCTCATGGTCATGGTCGGCGCTACTCGCCCCGCGACCGGACGATCAGGTCGGCCAGGAGCGCCAGCGATCCGATCAGCATGCCCGACAGGAAGATCACAACGGTGTTGCTGGTCAGGTAGAACCCGTACCGGACCACGTCGTACACACCCTTGACCAGGCCGATGCCCACCAGCCAGAGCGCGGGCGGCATCAGCACCTTGAGCGGGTTGAAGTACACGACCATCCGCAGGACCTGCAGGATGTAGCGGTAGGCGTCGGACACGAAGTTGAACTTCGACTTCCCGGCCCGCTTCGCGTAGTCGATCGGCAGGTAGTGGACGTCGTGCTGGTTCGACATGAATGCCAGCGTGATCGTCGTGACACAGGAGAACCCGGGCGGGAGCAGCCGCAGGTACGGCTTGGCGACCGACTTGCGGAAGGCCCGCAGGCCCGAGTTCAGGTCCGGGATCTTCTGCCCGGCCAGCCGCTCGGCCACCTTGCGGATGAACCACTTGGCGGGCACCCGCAGCAGCTTGTGCGAGCCCTCCTCCGTCGTCCGGGCCCCGACGACCTGGTCGATCGCCGGGTCCTTGTCGAGGAGCTGGACCAGCTCGGGGATGCGCTCGTTCGGGTAGGACATGTCCGCGTCGGTCCACACGACGATCTCGCCGCGTGCCTCCTGCGTCCCGATCCGCCGGACCGTGCCCGACCCGCCGTTGCGATGAAACGCCCTGATCCGCATGCTCGGAAACCGCGGCGCCGCCTCCTGGAGCCTGGCGAGCGTCTCGTCCGTCGAGCAGTCGTCGACGGCCACCAGCTCGTAGGTGTAGCCGCTCCCGTCCATGGCCGCGCAGATGCGCTCGACCTCGTCGATAACGTGGTCCTGCTCGTTGTAACAGGGCAGGACGATCGTCACGTAAGGGTTCTCAGCGGGGGTCACGGCGCTTCCAGAGGTCTCGGGCGTGCTCACGTCGGGAAAGGGTACTCTGCCCCGCCAAACCATGACCCCACATCTCCGCTGTCGTACGGCTCCCGCTCACACCTTTATCAGCGCGGGCCATCAGCGCGGGCCGAAGGGTGTGGCCAGCCAGACATCGATGCTCAGGGACCAGGTGCCGTCGGGGGGGCTGATCAAGGAGCGCTCGTCCTGGCGGGTGCGGAGCCTCATCACCGGGGTGGCGGCGCCGTACGGGGAGAGCTGGCGCTCCTCCGCGGCGAGCAGGACGGGGCGGCGGCCCGTCGAACGCACGGTGGAGATCAGGCGACGGACGTCGGCCTCCGCGGGCACGTCGGAGCCTTGGGGGTACTTCACGCGGGCGGCGGGCACCCCGCACTGGCCGCGCACCACCTGGGTGAGCCTGTCTCCCGTGACCCGCTCCACGATCAGCGCCGAGGCGTCGCGCGGGATCGCGGCGCACAACCGGGCGACGGCGTCGGCCTCACCCCGGTCGACAGGTGAGAACGCCGTGCCGATCGAGGTGATCAGGCCGGGGACGAGCAGCAGGACGGCGCCCGCGACCACCGGGAGGCGCGAGCCGTACCCGGACCGGCGGGCTCGATCTCGCACCCAGCGCAGGCCCCAGACCGCGAGCAGGATCAAGCCAGGGATCACGATCGGCACCAGCCGGCGAGACGCGAACGGCTGGTCCGGGGTGATCGCCGGCCGCCAGAGCGTTGTCACCGTCGTCCAGGCGATGATCGTCAGCGGGAGCAGCCACCCGAACTCCCGGCCACGGGCCAGGCGGCGCACCTGAACGGCCGCCGCGAGCGTCGCCAGCACGACCACGGGAAGGCCGACGTACCAGATCACCCAGTAGAGCGAGTCCTCGTAGTACAGCCGGGTGCGATCGATCGGAAGGTGACCGGCGATCTGCGTCTTCTCGATGAACTTCGCGGTCAGCTCGTCTTCCGGGGACAGCGGCTCGCGGCGGACCGTCTGCAGCCAGGGTCGTACGGCGAAGCCGACCATGACGAGCACGACCAGCCCGGCGGCCAGATCCGGCAACCTCCTCGTGATCGTCCGCCCGCCGGCCTGCCCAGGCGCCCCACCGGCCTCGCTCCGGTCCCCAGCCTGCCCGCTCGGTCCACTTGGCCGGCCACTCCGCCTGCCGGCGGCATGCGCGACGGGATTCGACCCCGGCCGCGCTGAAGCGCTGAACCGGTTGGCGAAAAGGCCGGCGATTCGGGGCGCGAGAGCCGTACCGGTGATCGTGAGCACGAGAACCAAGGCACAGATGGCGAGCAGCGGCTGCAACGAACCGGACAGGTAGCCGAGGTAGGGCCGGGCCAGCACGTAACCGGCGGTGAAGCCCCACCCCGCGCCGACCGCCAAACCGATGAGCAGCGGCACGCCGAGCCGCCCGTCCGGTGCCGCTCCCGGCCCCGGGACTCCCCCCGCCTCAGGACTTCGTCGGGTGGGACGCAGGCGGGTGAGGGCGATCAGGAGCCCGGCGTAGGCGAGCACGGGCAGGATGTCACGCAGGCCGTCGATCCGGACGAGGAGGGCCAGCCCGAAGACAAGGCCCGCGAGCCCCGCGGTCAGCGCCGCCCCACCGGACTGGGCCGCGCGGGCCGAGGGCAGGAACCCGACGCCCAGAACGCCCGCGCGCAGCCGGAAGCGGGCGTCGAGCAGCAGGGTCATGCCGCCGAAGAGCAGGATCAGTGACGGGATCTCGCTGTACGTGGTCCGTGACGTGTAGAGGATCGGCATGCTCACCGCGAAGGCCAGTGCCGCGAGCGGAGCCCAGCGCGCACCCACCAGGCGGGCGACCACTCCGGAGAACGTCAGAACGGCCAACGCGCCCAGCACGGGCGGCATCAGGAGGAGCCCGCCCATGCCCCCCAGCCAGTGACCTACGGCGTGGATGACCGGCGGCCCGGCCATGAACTGGGGCACGACCGCCCCGCCGAAGTCGAAGAAGCCCATGCTGTCGAAGCGCAGCGCGGGATCGGGCCCCCCGAAGGCGGCCACCTCACGAGGAATGGGCAGCGTTCCGTGCTCGGCCAGCCAGATCGCGTACTGCGCGTAGGTGGCGGGATCGCGCCGGACGATCAGCTGCTCGGTCCGGAAGAACCCGTTGAACACGCCGGACGCGACCGCGATCGCGCCGACGGCCGCCGTCTGGAAGGCCGTCGCGGGCACGGTCTCAGGCTGGCGGCGCAGGCCGTACCAGCACAGGAGCGCCGCCACCGCGATGCCGAGCGGCACCATGAGCGCGGGCCGGAACCAGCCGAGCAGCAGCGACGGCAGCCCGGCGAGAAGCCACCCCGCGAGGGCGAGCGGAGGCACGGCGGACACGACCGCGAGCACCCTGCCCGCCGACGGCCATCCCGTCCGTGATCGGAAGCGATCAAACCATTTCATTGGAATAGAGGTGAGCGTAATGGCCTGGGGCAACGGTCCACCCACGCACATCGCCGAGACGACAGTCCGTCCGCTCACATAGGTGATCGGTGCCGCATGACGTACGCCCTACGCATGCTCCACGCCCGAGGTGCCGCGTGATGCACGCCTGAGGAGCCGCCGGGTGCCGGCTCGGACGGCCGCAGGCGGTGCTCACCGGCATGTGATCGAGATCGAAACAGGTAGCGTACGCCGACGGGGCTAGAACACACTGGATAGGAGTCAGAGTGGCGGAAACGGGGCGGGACGCGCCTGACGGCACGAGCGTCGCGACCTGGGCCCGGCGGCATCGGTGGTTCTTGGGGGTCTTCGGGATCGGGGTGGCGCTCCGGATCGTGACCATGTTGGGCTACCGGCCGGCGCTGTGGTTTCCGGACTCCTACACCTATGTCGTGACCGCCCTGCGACCCCGCCCCGACCTGGTCAGGCCCGCCGGATATTCGATGTTCCTGCGGCTGCTGGAGCCGTTCCACAGCTTCGCCGTGGTGACGCTCGTCCAGCATGTGCTGGGCCTGCTCGTCGGAGTGCTGATCTACCTGACCGTCCTCGGCCGACGACGGCCGATGTGGGCGGCGGTCCTCGCTTCGGCACCGGTCCTTCTCGACGCGTACCAGATAGAACTGGAGCATCTGCTCGTCTCGGACACGCTCTTCATGTTCTTCGTCGTCGTCGCGACATGTGTGGCGCTGCGCCGGCTCACATGGCGTACGGCTCTCGCCACGGGTCTGTTCCTCGCCGCCGCCACTATGACGAGGACGATCGGTCTGCCCCTCATCGCCGCCTTCGCGTTCTTCATCTCCTGGTACGGCTTGCGCGCGGCGCGAGCCGCACCGCCCGGCTTGGAACCTCGGGCCGGGCGGTTCCGGCACGGCAGGCGGGCGGCGCGAGCCGTACCACCAGGGATGGGACCGTGGGCCGGGCGGGCGGGGGCGGTTCGGCTGACCGGCGTCTTCCTGCTGGCGGCGCTCGTGCCCACCCTGGCCTATGGGGGATGGTTCTACGCCGTCCATCACCGGGTGGGCCTGGTCGGGGCCAACGGGGTGTTCCTCTACGCGCGGACGATGTCGTTCGCCGACTGCGCGGCCATGCGGCCTCCCCCTGATCTCGCGGTGCTGTGCGACCCCCGGCGGCCGGAGGAACGGCCGCCGTCGCAGGAGTACATCTGGAACGCGACCTCTCCCCTGGTCCGGCTGCCTGGCATCACGTTCACCCGCGAGACCGACGGGCTCGCGGGGCGGTTCGCGGCGCTCGCGATCAGCAGCCAGCCGCTGGACTACGCGGGGTCGGCGCTGACCGAGCTCGGCCGGGCGTTCGCGTGGGGACGGCCCGTCTACCCGGACGCCGAGGTCTACGGGTACTACGAGTTCCCACGGACGCCCCCCGCGCCTCCTGGACGCCATCCGGCGAGGTTGGGCGTCGACCTGGCCAGGCAGTACGAGCGGGGACCGATCTGGACGGAGGTCGTCGAGCCGTACGCGGGCTGGATGCGGGCCTACCAGAGCGTGGTGTTCCTCCCCGGCGTGCTGCTCCTGGTCATCCTCCTGCTCCCGCCCCTCGCGGTCGCCATGACTCGTTCACGCAGGAGATCCGCACCGTTCACGATCCCGGAGCCGAGCTCCGGCGCGGCGACCGATGCGGTGAATCCCCAGGATGCCTCGGTTCCCACGAGCTCCCGGCGGAAGCCTGAGGCCGGTGGAGGGTGGGGGCCGGCGTGGGGCATCGCCTGGGTACTGCTGGTCGTTCCGGCGGCGACGGCGGAGTTCGACTACCGGTACGCGCTGCCGGCGGTTCCGCTGGCCTGCCTTGCGGCCGCCCTCGCGCTGCGGCCAAAAAACATGATCGAACCACCCGACGAATCAGGCCGACCTGGGTATTTAGTGAACAACAAGTAAAGCGCAGGTCTTGGACATATCTTGAAATGTCCAAGCTTGAGTATGCTGTGCGGCCAGGTCATCGCAGCCGGACGGAAGCATGATCAACGCCAAATTCGATCGATCACGGCGCCTCATCGCGCGTCCGTGACCTAACCTCGTGTGCGCGACGGGCGATCGCTCGCGCACTAGCGATCAGCGGTCGCCGGCAAGGAGGACAGGTGTGCGAGCGAAGCAGTAGGCATCCCGGCTGTCCGCCCACGCGTCCCGTGGCTCCCCGGGCGTGGAGGACCCCATGAGCGACCGCCGGCACATCGCTCCGCCGATGCCTCCCGCCAACTCCGACCAGCGAGTCTGGGGCCATGGAGACGCGGGCGCCCGCCCGCACGGCACCGCCTCATTCGACTCGGGCGGTCGCGGCGGCCACCCCTCCACCATGCCCGGCCAGAACGGCTACGGGACAGGCGCACCCGGCCAGAACGGCTACCCCCCGCCTGCACCTGGCCAGAGCGGCTACGGAGGGGGCGGGCCCGGCCAATCCAGGGGCAACGGATACGCCGCCGAGCCCGCCCAGCAGGAGGTCCCACGTGGCCGCCGCAGGCGCGGCGGATCCGCCGACCACCTCCCCGCCTCCGGCGACGAGTACGGCGAGCCGCAGCGCGGCCCCTGGGGTGAACGGGAGCCCGACGACGCCTACTACGACGACCCGCCGAAGCGCCGCTGGGGCAGGCGCTCCAACGTCGATCCTTTCGAGGAGGAGGACGACGAGCCGCGCAAGGGCCGCCGGGGCGGACGCGGAGCGGACGACCAGAGCGCCCACGACGCCCGGCGCGACAGCGGATACGCCGGCCCGCCCAACGCGTACAACACCGTCCAGGCGCAGCCGTCGGCGGCGCGGGGGACCATGGCCGGGGACGGGTTCGAGCCCCCGAACGACGAGCCGCCGGGACGGCGCCGAGCAGGTGGCGGCGGCAAGCGGAGCCTGGGCGTGCTGGGCTGGGTCAGCATCGTGATGACCAGCGTCCTGGTGATCGGCACGCTCACCGCCTACAAGATCTACCGGGACACCTTCGGCCTCTTCAAGCGCGGATCCTCGACGGACGAGCTCGACAAGAACCGGCCGGTCAACCAGACCGGCGCGATCAACGTGCTGCTGGTCGGATCGGACACCCGGACCGGCGACAACAAGAAGTACGGCCAGCACCTGGTCAACGATGGTGAACGCACCGACACCATCATGATGCTCCACGTGTCGCCCAACCGGGACGCGGCGACGCTGCTCAGCTTCCCTCGTGACTCCATGGTGCTGATCCCCAACTGCAAGAACGTGAAGACCGGCGCGCTCATCCCGCAGCACCTCGGCATGATCAACTCGGCCTTCAACGACGGCGGGATGATCTGCACCCGCCGGACCATCGAGACGCTCACCCAGATCCCCGTCGACCACTACGTCAAGGTCGACTTCACCGGCTTCAAGAACATCGTGAACGCCCTGGGCGGGATCGAGATCTGCCTGCCGCAGGACGTCAACGACAAGCTCTCCAAGCTCACCCTTTCCAAGGGAAAGCACCTGGTGAAGGGCGAGACCGCGCTCGCCTACGTGCGGCTTCGGCACGGCCTCGGCGACGGCAGCGACATCGGCCGGATCAAGCGCCAGCAGGTCTTCCTCGCCCAGGTGGTGAAGAAGGCGACGAGCACTGCCCTGCTCACCGATTTCACCAAGCTGCGGGGCTTCATCGCCGCCGCCGCCCAGTCCGTGACGATGGATGACAACCTCGACACGGAGGCACTCATCCAGATCGCGCAGAGCGCGTCGAAGCTGACCGCGACCGGTTTCAAGGCCACCACTGTCCCGTGGATGCCCGACCCCGCCAATCCGCAGGCCAGGGTCGTCTGGAAGCAGCCGGACGCGAACAACCTGTTCGCCGGGATCCGCGGCGACGTGGAGGTCACCCCGTCAGCGACACCCAGTGCCGCCGCGAGCGGCGGGACCAAGCCCGCCGGGCCGACCGTCACCAAGCCTTCCCAGGTCAAGGTGCAGGTGTTCAACGGCACCAACACCGGGGGCAAGGCCAAGGAGGTGGCCGAGGCGCTCACCGCCGAGGGCTTCAAGGTCACCGGCATCGGTGACGCCCGGAGGCCCGACAGCAGCGACCAGCCGAAGACCCTGATCCGCTACACCGGGCAGGGCTGGGACTACGCCAAAGTCCTCCAGGGGAAGTTGCTCGGCGCGGTCGCCCCCGAGACCGGAAAGGTCGCAGGCGGTCCCGTGACCCCGTTCGTGTCCGTGTCGGCGCCTCCCACCGGCTCCAAGCGGGTGGCCGGGCCGGTCATCCAACTGGTCGTCGGCGCCGACTGGAAGGGCGTGAAGGTCCCACTGGCCGTCGGGGACAACGCGGTGACGTCCAAGACGAACATCTGCACGAGCTGATCCAGGGTTGGGAAACTCTCCCCGCCTGAAGTGAACGACGAGGCTTCCACGCTTCAAGAGACCTGGTGAGCCGAGCCGAGTCATCGGCTCGTGGGGTTCCGCCCAGGCGTGGTCTTGATCAAAGTCATGTCACATAGGTCACGTTTTGTCCCAAGCGTGACGACGTGATCGTGTGGCGGTTAGGGTGGAGGCTTTGGCGGACGCGCCCCGTTCGCCCGTTCGCCTGACCTTCTGGGGCGCCTTCGCTAGTGTCCGTCTACGAAGCAGCCCTGCGGATCATCGGATCCGTGAGATGTGACCAGCCCCCCGCCTCCGACAGATAGCAGAGCACTTTTCTCGTGAGTGACACCCGCCACCCTCCGGTTTCGGTCCCGCGGTCAGACGTCACCCCCGATGCCGAGGACGCGCCTACTGGCGTGATGGGTCGCATCACCGATGACTGGCCCGCTCCGGAGGACAATGCGTCCCGGCCCGCTCAGCCCCCAGGAGGCTCCCCCGCACCGGCAGGCGCGGCGGCCTCGGAAAAGCCGGCGGTCGCCGAGCGGGACTCGCAGCCTCTCCCAGTACGGCGTCCACGCTCACACACAGCCGACGCGCAGGGGCACCCCGAGCAGGAACCGCAGCCTCTGCCGGTACGGAGTTCACCCTCACACACGACCGGCGCGCAGGGACATACCGCGCAGGGAACGGACGCGCGGAAGTTCGACTACTTCGCGGCCGCGCAATCACAACCTGATGTCCGGGCGTCGGAGTGGCCGCAGACGGCCCAGGACGTGGCTCACGAATGGGCTCCCACCCAGGCGCTCGGCCCCGTCCCCGACCGGCCGCTCGACCGCGCCGCCGGCCGTGGCCCCGGCCACGGGCAAACGCTCGGTGGTCCCGGTCCGGCTCATGGCCCTGCTTCCGGCCCTGCTTCCGGCCAGGCGTTCGACCGGGTCGAGGCGCCCGGTCAGCGCAATCCCAGGCGGCGAAGCCCGTACGGCGACGTGATGGACACGGAGCAGGCCTTCGGCGGGCCGGCGACGGCCGGCCGGCCGGCCGAACCCATGCCTTCGCCGGCATGGGGGCAGGCGCCGCAGCAATTCGGCCAGCCGCCTCACCCGGGTTACGCCGGGTGGGACCGGAACGAGGTCGAGCGGATGGAGGAGGAGCCCGCGCCCCGGGCGAAGCCCACGCGTGAGCCGTACCTCGACAACGTCAAGTTCCTCCTGATCGCCCTCGTCGTCACCGGCCACTCGCTGGTTCCGACGCTCGCCGCCGACTCGGCGCGGGCGGCGTACCTGTTCATCTACGTCTTCCACATGCCGCTGTTCGTGATCATCAGTGGCTACCTGTCCAGGAACTTCTGGAACTCCAACGCGAAGACGAACAAGCTCGTCGACACCTTCCTGGTGCCGTACGTCATCGTGGAGGTCGGCTATGCCGCGCTTCGCTTCGCCCTCGGGCAGAAGTGGAGTATCACGATCATCGACCCGGCCTGGCTGAACTGGTACCTGCTGGCGCTCCTGTTCTGGCGGCTGTCCACGCCGGTGTGGAAGCGCATGCGGTATCCGCTGGTCATCGCCGTGATCGTCTATCTGTTCTCCGGGCTGTCGGATCTGCCCGGCGATTTCAGCATGGACCGGTTCTTCGGCCTGATGCCGTTCTTCGTCCTCGGACTCGTGATCAAGCCGGAGCTCTTCGACTTCCTCAAGCGTCGCTGGGTGCAGGTGCTCTCGGTGTTCGTGCTGGTCGGCGCTGCGGTGGTGGCCGTCTACCTGGTGAAGACCTACTCCATCAAGCTCGGCCCGGTCTACTACAAGAACAGCTACGGCGACCTCCACCTGGTCTGGTGGAAGGGCATGCTCATGCGGATGGGCCTGCTCGCGGCGGCCCTCGCGATGTCCGCGGCCGTCATGTCGCTGATCCCCCGGGGCGAGACGTGGTTCTCGGATCTCGGCACCCGGACGCTCTACTGCTACCTGCTGCACGGCCTCCCGGTGCTGGTCGCCAAGAGGATGGGCTGGCTCGACGTCAACTGGCTGTACGGCCCGCTCGGTGTGGCGACGATCGTCTGCTCGTGCTTCTCCGTAGCGATCATCCTGTGCCTGCCGGTGACCCGCACCGTCTTCAAGTGGCTGCTGGAGCCACGCCTCACGTGGCTGTACCGCAGGCCCAGCGAGCCGACCGCGGCGACGAGTGGCAGCACCAGCGGCGCGGCCGCGGCGACGGGCGGCAGCACCACTGGCCCGCCCGCGGCTAGGGGCGGCAGCACCACTGGCCCGCCCGCAGCTAGGGGCGGCAGCACCAACGGCCCGGCCGCGACGGTGGGCGGCAGCCTCGGCGACCGGGTCGCGGCGGCGGGCGGCGGGCCCGGTGGCCCGGTCACGGTGGCGGGCGCCAACGATCAGCAGCCGGAAGTTAAGCGGTAGTTCGGCCCGGATTCACTCGCCGCATCCGGGCACTTCGGACCAGGCGGTAAGCCTCGCTATATGAAGGTATGTGTCGGCACGATCGTCCACCACCCGGAGGACGCGCGGATCATGCACAGGCAGATCCAGGCGCTTCTCGACGCCGGGCACGAGGTCACGTACATCGCGCCGTTCACCCACTGCAACGTCACGCCGCCGCCGGAGATCCGGGCCATCGACGTCCCGCGGGCGGTGGGCCTTCGGCGCAGGAAGGCGCTCAAAGCCGCGGCTTCGGCGCTCAGAACCGGCTCCAGGGACGCGGACCTGCTCCTCGTCCACGACATTGAGCTGCTGTTCACGCTGCCCCGCCGCCGTCCTCCGACGGTCTGGGACGTCCACGAGGACACCGCGGGCGCGCTGGAGATCAAGTCCTACCTGCCCGCGCCGCTGCGGAGCATCCTGCCGCCGTTCATCCACGGCGTGGAGGGCCGCGCGGAGCGCCGCCTGCACCTGATCCTGGCGGAGGAGTCGTACGGCGCCCGCTTCGTGGGCGACCATCCCGTGGTGCCCAACCACACGTACGTGTCCCCGACGCCGCCTCCGCCGCCCGGAAGCAGGCGTGTGGTCTACGTCGGGCATCTGTCGCGGGCGCGCGGCGTCGCCGAGATGATCGAGCTGGCCCGTCGGCTCCGGCCGTACGGGATCCGGCTGGACCTGATCGGCCCGGCCGACGCGCCGATCCGGCCGATGCTGCGCGACGCGCAGCGGGAGGGCCTGGTCGACTGGTTCGGGTACGTGCCCAACCGGCACGCCCTCCGCATGACCGAGGGCGCGCTCGCGGGGCTGTCCCTGCTGCACGACGTGCCCAACTACCGCGAATCGACGCCGACCAAGGTCATCGAGTACATGGCGCGCGGCCTCCCGGTGATCACGACGCCGCTGGCCAGGGCCGCCTCGCTGGTCGACCGCGTCGGCTGCGGGACCGTCGTGCCGTTCGTCGACGTGGACGCGGTGGAGAAGGCCGTGCTCGAGCTGCGCGCGGACGAGGAACGGCGGACGGCGATGGGCGCCCGCGGATACGCGGAGGCTCGGGCGCACTACCACTGGCCCGACCAGGCGCGGCTGTTCGTGGCCCAGCTGGAACGATGGGCGGACGCCCCGAGCCGGGTCCCGTCCCGCCCGCGACACCGCGCCCTCCCGGTTTGAGCAGTCCGCCCGGCCTCTAGTCCTTCAGTGCGGTGGCCCCTGGCGTGCCGCGGCACCTGGACCGCGTCCTCCAGGTAGATCGAACATCCAGGTGGCGCGCGCCTTCAGCAATCCCCGGTGGAGCATCAGGCACAGCCACACGACGAGTGCGGTGATGATGATCGGCCAGACGACGGCGAGTGCCAGCCGAATCCTGCCGTCCATATCAGCGGATAGCGGTGAGACGAGCGCCAAGTGCAACAGCGCGAGCACCGGCATATGGATGATGTAAATGGGAAGAGTGTTGCGGCCGAGCGCCGCCAGCGCATTTCCCAGTGATGTCCATCGACTGATCTGGGCCGCGACCGTCACGCCGAGAATCGTCGCGACGACGCAGGCCACCGGCCAGACGCCCGGCCAGGTCTTCGAGCCCGTGACCGCCATCGCCAGGAGGACTCCGGCGTAGGGCACAGCGATCATCACCACGCGTGACCAGCTCGCGGCGGCGGCCAGCCGCTCGACGAACGGCCGGAAGCGCAACCCGGCGAGGAAGAAGACGAGGTTCTGGTAAACGCCGCCCCGGTTGCCCGGGATCTCCAGCAGCCCGGCGTACGCCACGATCGACAGGGCCAGAGCCGCGCCGAGCACCAGAGCCATGGGCAGGCGACGTACGGCCTTGGCGATGACGAAATACAGGGCGAGGGCGTAGAGGTACCACAGATTGGACGGAGTGATCGTTAGTTGTTCCAGCAGGTCGAGAGCGTTATTGGCGTGTGCCGTGTCGAAGTCCGGCACCAATGCCAGGATCGCGGTGTGGATCAGCAGCCACACGGCGTAGAGGTAGAGGAATTTGGCCACCTTCGACCAGCCCACGACCCGCCATGGCCGGTTGACGGCGTTGACCGCGAACACGCCCGAGATGGTGAAGAAGAGCGGCATGCGCAGCGGCAACAGCTGTTCGCTCAGGGCACCCCAGGCTCCGGGTATCGGCAGTGACAGACGCCAGTCGATCACAAGGTAGTGCTTCATGACGACATGCCAGAGCACTACGAGCAGGATGCACGCGCCTTTGGCGACATCGGCCCACACTGTGCGTTGTGGAGCTCCATCACCTGTGGTCATGGGCAGCTCAAAACCATTCGGTTGACCTGAAACTGACTTTTCTGGCATGGGACACGGCGCCGAGGAGGGATTTCGCATCCGGCCTCCCATCGCTTGCCAAGAAGTGAAAAATGGATAAATCGGACCCTGGCGAAAGCGCCGGCACTCCAAGATCGAAAAAGCTCGACGTGGATACTGCCGATTTCCAATGCGTGCCGTCAGCAATCTGTGGAATGAGAATTTCCCTGTGATCGCCGCTTACGGTTGGTGATCGTCTGAACCGATTCGAGAATGACCTACGGACTTGCCGTCATTCGCGTCGGTATATCCACGATCACGGAAATCGGTGACCGGGAACAGGGCGTTGACCGGGAGTTCGCCGGGAACTCGGGTCCAGCACTGGCGACCTCCCGTCATCGGGTGTCGCCCTCATCTCGGCCGTACGGCTACCGCGCGAGCGGTTGCCTTGCTCTACTGGGAGGCATGGCAAGCCATCTCATCCAGGGACGCCGGATCGACCTTCCGGTGGAGGTCCGGGACGCGACGGTGTGCAGCGCGAGCTATCTCGTGCGGGCCGACGCGGCCCGCGCGGTGATCGCATATTCCCGGCTGGACGTGATCGAGGCGCTGCCTGGCAAGGCCGTCTGCACGCTGGTGTTCGTGGACTACCGTGACACCGATCTGGAGGCCTATCACGAGTTCGGTGTGGCCTTCCTGGTCCGGCCGCCCGGGGCGGGGGCTCCTCCGGGCCGTGGCCTGCTGTCCGGTCTGCGCGATGTGCGGCAGTCGGGCTTCGGGGCGTTCGTCCACTGGCTGCCGGTCGACCAGGGGTTCACCCTGGAGGCGGGGCGGAGCATCTGGGGCTTCCCCAAGGAAATGGCCGACATCGACCTGCGGCTCGGGTCGCCGTACAAGAGGTGCATTCTGCGCAAGGACGGGCGACTGGTGCTCGACCTGCTGATCCGGCCCGGAATGCCGCTCCCCGGCGGCGGCATGGTCCCGGTGGACGCCTACACCCACCTCGACGGCGTCACGCGGCGCACGCCGTGGACGATGCGCGCGCACGGCGTGCGCTCCCGGCCGGGCGGGGCCCTGATCAGGCTGGGCAATCATCCGATCGCCAAGGAGCTGAGCGAGCTCGGCTTACCCAAGCGGGCCCTGATGACGACTTCCGCGGCACATCTGGCGATGTCCTTCGGCCCGGCCGTGGAGACGTGACCGCGGGCGACGACCGTACGCGGGATCTACACGATGGGCGGGCGGCCGAGGCGGAGCATGTGCCAGGCGGTGCTCCAGGCCATGGGGCGGCGCTCCCCGGCGGGCTCGCGCAGGCCTTCGGCGAAGCCGCGAAACCAGGCCTTCAGGGCGGTCGAGGAGCGCTCGCGGACCAGCGTGAGGCCGATCCAGTTGATCAGATAGAACGCGGCCAGCGGCCACGGCAGGTTTCGCCTGGCCAGCCAGACCCGGTTGCGCGCGTTGAGCCGGTAGAAGTCGGCGTGCCTGGTCGGCAGGACGAGCGGGTGGTACATGACCGTCTCGGCGTCGTACTCGATCCGGTAGCCCTCGCCGAGCAGCCGCCAGGCGAGGTCGGTCTCCTCATGTGCGTAGAAGAACTTCTCGGGGAGGCCGCCCACCTGCAGGAACGCCGACCTGCGGATGGCGCAGGCGCCGCCCAGGAAGGTCGTGACAGGCGAGGACCGCTCGGGATCACCGGCCCGGAGCCGAGGCACGTGCCGGCGCTGCACGGAGCCGCCGTCGGGATCCGCGACCCGGAAGGAGATCACCGCGAGGTCGGGCTCGGCCGCGAACCGCTCGCGGACGTGCGCGGCGACCTTGGAGTTGGCGTACCAGCCGTCGTCGTCGAGGAAGAGCACCACGTCGCCGGAGCACTCCTGGACACCACGGTTGCGTCCCAGCGGGATGCCGGCGTTGTGCGTGAGCCGTACCGTCTTGATCACGGAAGCCGAGCCGGGCGGCGGCGTGGCGGACAGCTCGGGAACGTCCGCACCGTTTCCGACGATCACCACTTCGACGTCGCCGTCGGTCTGCGTCAGGGCGGACTCGACCGCCCGGTCCAGCTCGGCGACCCGGTTGCCCATGGTGAGGATGACACACGAAATCTTCACCGCGCCATCGCCTCGCGATGGAGGACCCACGATTTCATGATCACCGAGTCTGTATGGCCGAGCAATCTGGATCTGCCTGCTTTACTGCGAAATAAGGGTATCGGAACCGTCAGCGAACCCCCACCAAACAGCGGGTGTCCGTTTCCAGCGACCTCATGGCGACATCTGAGGGCGCTGATGACTACGACGCGCGCACGCGCCTGCCGGTTCCGATGAGGGATCACGATAGCCGCCGCGACGCCAAGATGCTCACGAGGTGCAGGATAAGCTGCAGCCCGGCGATGATCGCGCAGGCCACGACCAGGATCCGTGTCGCGGGGAACCACCAGTCGAGGACGGCGGCCACCACCACGATGAGTGACAGCTCGACGGCCTGGACGAGCCGGTGGAACCGCAGGGCCGCGGCGACCTTACGGGCGGCGCCGAGCCTGCGGGACTGGAACTGCCCGGCGGCGGCCTCGGTCGCGGCGACCAGACCCGACCGAGCCCTGGCCACGTCGACCAGGTCGGTCTCCGCCTTGATCAGGATCGCGCCGAGCGCCGCCGCGAAGCCGAGCACCGTGTACCAGTCCGGCACGGTCTGCGACGCCCTGAACCCCAGGCCGATCAGCAGCGCCGCTTCCGCGAAGTAGTGGCCGACCCGGTCCAGGTAGACACCGGTGATCGACGTGCGGCCGGTCCAGCGGGCCAGCTCGCCGTCGGAACAGTCGAGCAGCAGGTAGATCTGGACCAGGAGGGCCGCCCCCAGCGCGGCCCACAGCCCCGGCAGTGCCAGCACGGCTCCCGCCAGCACCCCGCACACGATCATCAGACCGGTGACCTGGTTGGGCGTGATGGGCGTCTTGGCCAGCAGCCAGGTGCCGTAGATGGACAGCTTGCGCATGTAGAGCAGGCCGGCCCAGTGCTCGCCACTGCGCCGGTCCATCGTCGTCTGCGGCTGGGCGACCGCGCGGATCTCAGCGACCGACGGCCTGGACATAATCCTCAACTCTCGTCCGGACCTCGGTCTCCGACAGCCGGAGGTGCTCAAGGATGGTGTAGCGGCCCGGCCGGGTGGACGGGGCGAGCATCACGGCGGCGGTGTACTGCTCGGCCGTGAGGCCGACGTCGCCGGGGGTTACGGGCAGCCCGTGCCGCCTCAGGCAGTCGGTGACCTGGGCGAGCCGACGGGAATCCGCACGGAGAAAGAAACAGAACGCCGCACCGATCCCGGCCAACTCGCCGTGATTGGACGTCCCGGGAAAAAGCTGATCCACAGCATGCAGGATCTCATGGTCTCCACCGCTCGCGGGAAGGCTTGATCCGGCGATGACCATCGACATTCCGGAAAGAATCAAAGATTCGGCAAGCACCGTGAGGAAGGCGTCGGACTCGATCGAGTCCGCCCGCCCGATGACCGCCTCGGCGGCCGTCCGGGCCATCGCGATGGCCAGTCCGTCGATCGGCACGCCACGCTCGACGTTGCCGAGCTGCCAGTCCTCGATCGCGGAGAGGTTGCTGACCACGTCTCCGACACCCGACCGGATCAGCGCCGGGGGCGCGTCGTGCACGAAGTCGAGATCCACCATGATCGCCAGAGGCATGGGCACGCCGAAGGAGCCCTTCCCGCCGTCGTGCACGAGAGAGGCGACCGGGGAGCAGATGCCGTCGTGCGACAGGTTGGTCGCCACCGCGACCATCGGGATCCCCGCCAGGGAGGCCGCGTACTTCGTCGCGTCGATGGTCTTTCCGCCGCCGATGCCGACGACGGCCTCGAACGCGCCCTTGCGCAGGTCCGCGCCCAGCGAGACGGCCGCGTCCACGGTGCCGTCGAGCACCCGGATGACCCTCGCCTCACCCAGCGACGGAGCGATGACCTCGGCGATCTTGTCGCCCTGGCTCGCCCCCACCGCCACCGCCACGCGCCCGGATGTCGCCACGCGGCTGTCCGCGAGCAGGGAACCGAGCTGCGCGATCGCGCCCCGCCGTACCTCCATCGTGAGGGGGGCGGGAAGCATCCTTGCCAAAATCGGCATGAGACCTCCTCAGGCGACGAGAATGCCGGATAGTCGTGCGCGATGACCGCGTACTTCGACTAATAACGGCATGCGATCTCACGAGCCTTCGACAGATCGTCGTGGTTGTCCACTTCGACCCAGTCGACCTTGCCGATCGGTGCCACGGAGATCTTCTCGCCGCGGTTCACCATTTCCTGGTAGCCGTCCTCGTAGTAAAGCTGCGGGTCGCGCTCGAACGTCGCCCGCAGCGCGTCGGCCAGCCGCTCGGCGGCGCCCGGACGGATCAGCGTGGCGCCGATGTACTCGCCGTAGGCCTCCGCCGGATCCATCAGCTTGGTGATCCTGCGCAGGTAGCCGCCGTCGAGGGTCACCTTCATCTCCTCGTCCGCGAGCGTCTTCACGTCGTCGACGGCGAGCAGGATGTCACTCGCGTCGTCGGCGGACAGCAGCGTCTGCTCCACCGACACCGGGTGGACGGTGTCCCCGTTCACGAGCAGCGCGCCCTGCGCGAAGTGATCGCGCGCGCACCACAGGGAGTAGGCGTTGTTCCACTCCTCGGCCTTGTCGTTGTGCACGAGGGTCAGCTTCACCCCGTGCCGCCGCTCCAGGTCCGCCTGGCGCTCGTGCACGGCCTGCGCCTGGTAGCCGACGATGACGACGACGTCACGAAGGTCCACCGCCGCGAGGTTGCGCAACGCGATGTCGAGGATCGTGGTCTCACCGTCGACCGGCACGAGCGCTTTGGGCAGCGTGTCGGTGTACGGCCGCAGGCGTCGTCCGGCCCCGGCGGCCAGCACCATTCCCAGCAACGTTCACTCCTTGAGGTCGAGCGAAGACAGTAACCCCAAAGGTTAGTTGGCTTTGCGCCCTGATCGTGTAATCCAGAGTTGGCCCGGCATCAATCATGCCCGCCCAGATCGGCCGCCGGGGTCCTGGATCGCGGCGCGACCAGCCAGCAGGTGAGGCTCTCCCAGCCGAACAAGGCCCACAGATAGAGCGCGAGCAGCGCGAACACCACCGGAACGGCGTCGAGCAGGCCGCCGACGGCGACGAGGAGCATCCGTCCCTCCCAGCCGAGCCCGGCCGAGGACAGCCAGGGCGGCGGATAGACCTGCTGCCGGATCCGGTACGTCGTGTCGTAGTGGTGGAAGACGATCGCCCCCAGAACCGCGAAGGTCAGCACCGGCGGGACCCGGTGGGCGAAGCCGACGCAGGCGATGAAGCCGTACTCGGTGAGCCGCAGGATCGGCGGGACGAGCCAGTCGAGCCGCCCGTCGTGCCTGTGGGAGCTGCCCGGCCCCGCCAGCAGCAGCGCCACCGCCGGGGCGAACACCGCCAGCCCGTCCGCGCCCGCGACTCCCACCACCAGCAGGATCCCGGTCACGAACGCCCCGGCCACGGCCGGCGGCAGCGGCGGCAACTGCCCCGCCACCAACAGGCCCATCGCCCGCGCGAGGAGCCCGTCGTCCCGGTACGCCACCACGCGGCTGCGCGGCACCAGGATCATGTGCACGGAGATCACGGCCGCCGCCGCCCGACCCGACCCTCGATCACGGCCGCCGCCTCCCAACCCGACCCGACCCTCGATCACGTTAGCGACCTCGCTATCCGGCCGGTGACCGTGTACGCGAGCGCGATGCCGCCCCACACGAGCAGGGCGAGAAACGTGACGCGCGCGTTGAACAGGGCGGCCGTGATCGCGATCAGCGCCATCCGCTCGCCGATGGGCAGCACGATGACCTTCTTCAGCCAGCGCGTGGCCGTGCCCCGGTTCAACCGCCTGGACATCTCGACCACCACGTTCCCCGTACGGACCGAGTCCACCTGCCCCATACGATCCGCGTGAACCGAGTCCCCACGATCCGAATCCACACGGCCCGAATCTGGACGGCCCGAATCTGGACAGCCCGAATCTGGACAGCCCGAATCTGGACAGCCCGAGTCTGTACGGCCCGAGTCTGGACGGACCGAGTCTGTACGGACCGAATCCACACAGCCCGAGTCTGTACGGGCCGGGTCCGCGGAGACCGAGAGCGGACTGTGCCGGCAGGTCGCGGCGGCGCCGTCGCCCTCGGCGTCGGCCACGGCGCCGGAATAGGAGAAGTCGACCATGTGCCGGATCGACTGGAGGATCATCGCGCCGACCGCCAGCGCCCAGATGCCGTGCGGCCCGGTGGGCCCGCCACGGGCGCCGGCCGCGTAGCCGACAGCCAGCCCGACATAGACGACATACTCCTTGACGCGGTCGGAGATGCCGTCCAGCCAGGCGCCGAGCGGCGAGAACCGGCGCGTGTAGCGGGCCAGTTGCCCGTCGACGCAGTCGAGCACGAAGGACAGGTAGAGCGCCACGGCCCCGACGACCTGGGCCGTCCGGTCCCCCGCTGAGAACCAGATCGCGGCGATGACCGCCAGGCCGACCGACATCCCGGTTATGGCGTTCGGGGTCAGGCGCAGCCGGGCGGCCAGCCGCACGACGTGGAGCGACCACGAGCTGACGCAGTAGGTCGTGAAAAAGCCGTCGTTCTTCTTGACCGCCGCCTCCAGCGTGGCCCGCTGCTCGTCCACCTCGGACAGCCCCCGCATGGCCATGTCGGCGGCGAGCTGGCCCCCGACGCGCTGGCAGCGCAGGCCGCCGAGCCCGGCGGCGCGCACCGGCACCCCGGCGCGTACCAGTCCGGCCAGGAGCAGGGCGGAAACCTCGTTGTCGCCGGCGCTGCCGAGGCGGCGACTCTGGGCGAGGTCGGCCAGCTCCTCCGCCACGTCGGCGAGGCCGGCGAGATGGGCCTCCGCGACCCGCAGGACGCCGCCGAAGGTCGCGTTGGCCGACTCCACCTGGTGGAACGCGTTGCCAGCCGCGACGATCCGGCCGCGCTCGGTCCTGACGGGTGGCCGCAGCGGCCCGGGCTCGCCGCCGCCGACGAGCGCCGCCGTGCTCCGCGACGGATCCTCGATCAGCCGGGCCAGGGCCTCGGTGTGGGCGACGACGTCGCCAGGGAGCACGACGACCGGGCATGTGGAGGCTTTGGCGATCTTGGCCACCCTCCGGAGGTCGTCGGCCAAGCCGCCGCTGACGCTGACGCCGCGCCGCCTCCTCACCTGCGCCCTACCGTCCGCCGCACCACCCGCCGTGCCGCTCATCGTGCCGCCCGACGTACCGGGCATCGCGCCGCCCGCGATGCCGGGCATCGTGCCCGGGATCGTGTCGTCCGCCGCGTCTGGCGCCATCCCAGTCGTCCCGGACCATATACGGGCCGACATACCGGGCATGGTCCGGTCTGGCACGCCGGGCGAGGTCCCCACGCCGGGCATCATGCCGTCTGACAGGCCGGGCATCGTGTCGAACAGCGCGTCGTCGGCGCGTACCACGATATGGAGCTCGCGGACCGGCAGCGCGACGAGTTGGTCGGTGAGCCGCCCGAGCACACTGCGCTGGGCGCAGGGCAGCCCGGCGGCCGGCATGGTCGCGAGGACCACCGCCACGGTCTCCGCCCCCATGACTTCCCACTTCACTCGGTCCACATCGGCACTCCTGATCGCAACGTAACCGAGTGATCACAAACAGGCAATCACCCTAACCGGCTTCACTCACCGGTAGGGTCGGATGCGGGGAGGGGATCATGATCGCGGAATCACGCCTGCGCACCGTGGGTGTCGTCCTGGCCGGTGGGGTGGGGCAGCGGGTGGGGCTCAACACCCCGAAACAACTCCTGAAGATCGCTGGCAAGACGATACTCGAACACACCCTCGGCGTGTTCGACGGACACCCGGAGATCGACGAAGTCGTCGTCCTGATGGCCCCCGGCTTCGTCGGCGAAGCATCCGCCCTGGTGGAAAAGAACGGCTACACCAAAGTCACCAAGATCATCGAAGGTGGCGCCAGCCGCACCGAGAGCACCTGGCGGGCGCTCCAGGCCCTGGGTGACGAGGAATGCGACGTGCTCCTGCATGACGCCGTCCGGCCACTGGTGAAGCCTCGGATCATCAGCGAATGCGTGGCCGCCCTCCGCCGCTACGAAGCCGTGGACGTGGCCATCCCGTCGTCGGACACCATCGTGGTGGCCGTGCCCGGCCCGCGCGGCGAGATCATCCGCGACGTCCCCGACCGCTCCCGGCTGCGCCGCGGCCAGACCCCCCAGTGCTTCCGGCTGTCGGTCATCCGCGCGGCCTACGAGCGGGCCTTCGCCGACCCCGACTTCGACAAGCTGCCCGCGACCGACGACTGCGGTGTCGTCCTGCGCTACCTGCCCGACGTGCCCATCTATCTCGTGCCGGGCAGCGAAGACAACATGAAGGTCACCCACCCGGTCGACGTCTTCATCGCCGACAAGCTCTTCCAGCTCGCCGCCGGCACGGCGCCCGTCGTCACCCCGGAGACCTGCCGCCAGGCGCTGACCGGCAGGACGCTCGTCGTCTTCGGCGGCAGCTACGGCATCGGCGCCGACATCGTGGATCTCGCCAAGGGATACGGCGCGACCGTCCGGTCCTTCTCCCGCACCCAGACCGGGACACGCGTAGAGGACCCCGGCACCGTCGAGGAGGCGCTCGCCCGCGCCTACGCCGAGACCGGACGCATCGACTTCGTGGTCAACACCGCCGCCGTCCTGCACATGGGCAAGCTGGCCGAAGCCGGCCACACGACCATCGAGGAGACCGTCGGCGTCAACTACCTCGGCCCCGTCAACATCGCCCGCGCGTCGATCAAATATCTCGCCGAGACCCGCGGCCACCTGCTGCTCTACACGTCTTCCTCCTACACGCGCGGTCGCGCCGACTACAGCCTCTACTCGTCCAGCAAGGCCGCCGTGGTCAACCTCACGCAGGCGCTCGCCGACGAATGGGCCGAGCATGACGTGCGGGTCAACTGCGTCAATCCCGAACGCACCGGGACGCCCATGCGCCTGCGCGCCTTCGGCGACGAACCCACGGGGACGCTGCTGTCATCCGCGGCCGTCGCGCAGACCAGCATCGACGTCCTGGCCTCCGACCTCACCGGACACGTGATCGACGTTCGCCTGATCACGTGATCGAACTCGCTCCCGGCTGGGTAGGCAGCGATGCATGGGGGGATCGCTGAACAGGAGAAACGCCCTGCTCATCGGGGTGTTGCTCGCGTCATATCCAGCACTGGTCGGGGCCGCGCTGTGGCCGCTTCCGCAGGCCTTCGCGCTCGTGGCCCTCGTGTCGTACGCCGCCGAGCTCGCCGCCTCGCAGAACGCCGTGGAACGGCTCGCCAGGCTCCATTTGGGGGTCACGCTCCGGTTCCTGACACGGGAGATGGCGGTCGTCCTTCTGGTCGCGCGGACGATCGGCACCGAGTCCCGCTGGTTCGCCCTCCTCGCCGGCGGGCTGTTCCTCTTCCACGGCGTGCGTGCCGTACAGACCTGGCTGGCGGGCCGCCTGAACCGTTGCCACAACCTGAGCCCGATCGCCACCAGGAACCTCGACCTGTCCGTGCTCAGGATCCCGCCCGCGCCTCCGGAGACGCTGGTCAACTGGCGTGGGGCGCGCCTGCTCTTCCTGGACGCTCTGCCGGTGGGGCTCACCGTGCTCACCGTGCTGGGCAACCCGGCCGGCCGTGAGCGGCTCGGCGTGTACGGCCTGGCCGCCGCGCTCGCCCTGCAACTCGCCGCCACCGCCGCCCTCGCGGTGCACCTGCGGCGGGCCGCCCACCTGATGGACCGGCGGCGTCTCGTCGAGGAGGTGGAGGGGCAGGTGCGGGCCTACCGGCCGGAAGTGCTGCTCTACTTCTCCGGACCGCCGGACGCGGCGTACCAGGCGACCATGTGGCTGGGCGTTCTGGAGCGGATCCAGCGCCGCGCGCTCGTCGTGCTGCGGGAGCGTGACCTGCTCGCCGTGCTGGGAGAGACCAGCCTGCCGGTGCTGTGCGTGCCCTTGGCCGTCGACCTGATGAACCTGCGCGGTCTCGAAACCGCGCGGGTGGCCCTCTTCGCGTCCAACGTCGGCAACAACATCCACCTGCTCCGGATGCCAGGGGTCAGGAGTGTCTTCATCGGCCACGGCGACAGCGACAAGGAAGCCTCCTTCAACCCGTTCACCAAGGTGTACGACGAGGTATGGGTGGCCGGACCGGCCGGGCGGGACCGCTACCGGAGAACGCAGGTCGGGGTTCGCGACGAGGCCATCGTCGAGGTGGGCCGACCCCAGCTCGCCGGGGTGCGGCCGCAGGGCCCCGGCCTCCCGTATCCGACCGTCCTGTACGCGCCGACCTGGGAGGGGTGGACCGACGACCTGTTCCACACCTCGATCGGGCCGATGGGCGTCGCGCTGGTCCGCGCCCTGATCGAACAGCCCATCCGGCTCATCTACAAGCCTCACCCGCTGACCGGCCATCGCTCGCGGGCCGTCCGCGACGCCCACCAGGAGATCATGGAGATGCTCCACCAGGCGGCCCTGGCCGGTACGGCCGCCGCCCGCCGGTTGGCGTTGGCGGAGACGGTCATCCGGAACCAGGTCGTCACCGGGGCCACGCCACACCTGTACGAGTGCTTCAACCAGGCGGACCTGCTGATCAGCGACATCTCAAGCGTGGTGACGGATTTCATCGCCAGCGGCAAGCCCTACGTGGTCACCAACGTCGAGGGCCTGCCAGCGGCCGAGTTCCGGGAGCGATACCCGACCGCCGAGGCCGCGTACCTGCTCGGCCGGGATCTCGCCGAACTCCCGGAGATCATGTACCAGCTCGGCCAGGACGAGGACGTCCTCGCCCCCGCCCGGCGCGAGGTCCGGGCGTATGTGCTGGGCCCCGGCCACCCGGACGCGCCGACCCGCTTCGACGACGCCGTCAACGCCGCGTACGCCAGGGCGGCACCGAACAGCCATCTCCAGACGGCGCCCACCGCCGTGGACACCCCGGCCTGACAGCCGGACACGGCACTCCCGCGTAAGCGTCGCGCGGCCGCTGAGCATGGCGATCCCGCGTGGCAGCCGGACAGGCCGCACCCGCGTAAGCGTTACGCGCGGCCGTTGAACGTGGCGATCCCGCGTGAGCCGTACGCGCGACGCTCCGGGCGACCGTTACACGCGATCCCTCCTTGTGACGGTCACCCGTCAGCGCAGGAGGTCGTCCAGTCCGGCCATGGTCTCGCGCGGCTTGCTGAGCCGGGGTGGGCTGGTCAGGAAGCCCGTGCCCCACGAGATGTGCATCGTCGCGAAGACGAGCGGAAGCCGTACCAGCGCGTTGACGGCCAGGCCGCGCCCCGTCAGCACCGACCCCGCGAGGATCGCCACGACGTAGGCCCCGGGGATCAGCAGTCCGGGCCAGAAGACCGGCGACACGAACAGGCCGACGAGCATGGCCACCACCGCGGCGGGCGGGGCTAGATAGCGCACATTGATCGTGCCCTGGTGGGTCCGGGAGACGACCCGCCGCCAGCGGCCGTAGTGGAAGTACTGCTTCGCGAGCGCCTTCACGTTCGGCCGGGGACGATAGGAGACCCGCATGCGTGGCTGGAACCACACCAGGCCGCCCGTCTCTCGGATGCGGTGGTTCATCTCCCAGTCCTGCGCGCGCTGGAAGTGCTCGTCATAGCCGCCGACCCGTTCCAGGGCGGCCCGCCGGAAGACGCCCAGATAGACGGTGTCGGCGGGACCGGCCTCACCTCCGGTGTGGAACCGGGCGTTGCCCACGCCGATCTTCGAGGTCATCGCGCACGCCACGGCCTGCTCGAACGGGGTGACGCCCTCGGCCGCCATGATGCCGCCGACGTTGTCGGCGCCGGTCTGCTCCAGCGTCTCGACCGCGGTGCGCAGGTAGTCCAGCGGCAGCATGGCGTGGCCGTCGACCCTCGCGATGATCGGATTGCGGGACGCGGCGACGGCCGCGTTGAGCGCGTTGGGAGTGCGGCCCGTGGGGTTGGCCACGACGGTCACGCGCGGGTCCTCGTCGGCGATCGCCTCGGCGACATCCTGCGTGCGGTCATGGGAAGGGCCGACGCTGAGGACGACCTCGATCGGTCCCTCGTAGTCCTGCTCCAGCACCTGGCGGACGGCATCGCGCAGGTGCCGCTCCTCGTTGAGCACCGGCATGATCACCGAGATCGGCGGCCAGTCCCGCGTGGTCTTTTGGCTCGTCTGTGGCGAGTCGGGGAAGGGCTTCATAGATGCGGTCACGCTACTGTACCTAGGGGTGGAGACGGCAACCGGAAGGTGACCGCGAATGCGTGGCGACCATGGGGACGACTCCGGCGTCCACGTAGGTGGCGACGGATACGGCGGGGTCAGGCTAGCCGCGCGACGCGCCCGGCGCAGCCGTACCAGTCTCCGGTCCCTGGTGATATCGGGATCCCTGTCCGGGGCCGTCCTGCTCGGCTCCGGCGCTCTGTGGGTGCTCCCCAACTACGCCGCCAGCAAGATCAATTCCGTGGACGCGGGCACGATCGGCTCCGAGTCCCAGGGGGCGCTGAACATCCTCGTCGTCGGCGTGGACAAGCGCGACGACCTCAGCCGGCGTCAGCAGAACCAGCTCCACCTCGGCCGGGAGGCCGGCGAGCGCACGGACACGATGATGGTGCTCCACCTCTCCGAGGACCACAAGAAGGTCACCGTCGTCAGCCTTCCGAGGGACACCTGGACGGAGATCCCCGGCAAGGGCCCCCACAAGATCAACTCCGCGTACCAGTTCGGCGGCGCCAAGCTGGCGGTGCGTACGGTGCAGCAGGCCACCGGGCTGCGCATCAACCACTACGTCGAGGTCAACGTGCTGGGCTTCATCGACGTCGTCGAGGAGCTCGGCGGCGTCACCGTCTGCACTCCCGTCGCGATCAACGACCCGAAGACCAAGCTGGTCCTGCAACCCGGCACGCACGAGCTCAACGGGGCCAACGCCCTCGCCTACGCGCGTACGCGGGCGACCGCGCGCTCGGACCTCGACCGCATCGACCGCCAGCAGCAGGTGATCTCCGCGCTGCTCAGCAAGGCCCTGAGCGGCGGCACGCTGGCCAACCCGGCCAGGCTGGCCGGTCTGGTGAGCTCCACGCTGAAGACGCTCACCGTGGACGACGCCCTCTCCCGGAACCTGCTGGGTCTGGCGAGCCAGCTGAAGGACGTCTCGACCGACGACGTGTCCTTCGTGACGGTGCCGCTGGCCAACGTGAACTTCAGGACCCCGACCGGCGAGTCGGCGGTGCTGTGGGACAAGCAGGCGGCTCGGGAGCTGTTCCGGCGGATCGGCTCGGACGAGCCGCTCTCCGGGCCGACCGCCCAAGCCTCGGCGTCGAGCACGCCCGCACCGTCGGCCTCACCGACCGCCCTGACGGTCCCGCCCGAGCGGATCGCGATCCGGGTGCTCAACGGCACTCTGATCACCGGGCTCGGCGCGAAGACCAAGTCCGCCCTGGTCACCGCCGGGTTCCTGGTGCCGTCCGAACCGGGAGACACCGCCAAGCGCGATTTCCGGAACACCGTGATCCGGTACGCTCCGGGCCGCGAGGACTCGGCCCACACCGTGGCCGCGGCCATTCCGGGGGCGGAGCTCAAGCAGGCCGACGTGGAGGGCATCGAGGTGGTCGTGGGCCAGAAGAACCACACCATCAAAAAGGTGAAGGTGGCGGCCTCTCCATCGCCCCGCCCCACGACGACGCCGACCGCCCGGACCGCCACCCAGAACATATGCAAGAACTGAGCCCCTCCGGCCCTCGGCCGGACAGGGACCAATCATCTGGATTTTTCTGGACAAAGAAGACAATTAATCAGCCATGCCCCTAAATATTCAGATAGCCACCTAAGTGGCCATCTGACCCGCTACGATCATCGTCGGTCATCACGTTCGCCGCGACCGGACGCTCCCCCTTCGCCTCCGGCACGACCGCCGCGGCGCTCTACCGGGTGATCAACGATCGTCCCGGCACCGACGGAGGAACAACGGCAAGAACTACCCCATGATCGTGTCCTTCCGAGCGGGCACCCGAAAGGGGACCGTCGAGTTTCCGGGCGAGGGCTGCAAGGGCAGGCTCACCCTCAAGAGCCACGACGTGAACGGTCAGTACACCCTCCACGAAACCATCTACCGAGGCGCCCGCTGCATCAAGCAGGGCGGATACACGATGTACGCGAATGACCGGACTCTCGTGATGGTCTACATCCCCATGGGGAAATGGGTCGGCGTCGTCAGCGCGAACGCGACCCTGATCCGCACTTCCCCCTGACGGGCCGCGACGTCACGGCGAGGGGCCGCGCGCTGGAGGAGCGGGCGGCCGCGGAGCGGGGCCGTGAACGGCGAGTGGTGCCGGGGGGCGACAGCCGTAAGAGATTGAAGGCTGGGAGAGGTTACGGGCGGCCGAGGGCGCGGTAGTGCCAGCCGGCGGCGCGCCAGGTTTCGGCGTCGAGGGCGTTGCGGCCGTCCACGATGTTGCGCGTGTGCACGGCCGCGCCGAGCTCCTCGGGGTCGAGGTCGACGAACTCCTGCCACTCCGTGAGCAGGAGGACGACGTCGGCGCCGCGGGCGGCGTCCATGGCGGAGCCGGCGTAGCCGAGGGTCGGGTGGGCCTTGCGGACGTTGTCGAGCGCGACCGGGTCGTAGATGGTGACCGTGCCGCCCTCCTGGCCGATGGTGACCGCGACGTCGAGTGCGGGCGAGTCGCGGATGTCGTCGGAGTTGGGCTTGAAGGCGGCGCCGAGCACGCAGACCGTGGAGTCGTGGAACGACCCGCCGAGCAGCCCGCGGGCCAGGTCGACCATGCGGGCGCGCCGGCGCATGTTGATGGCGTCCACCTCGCGCAGGAATGTCAGCGCCTGGTCGGCGCCCAGCTCACCGGCGCGCGCCATGAACGCACGGATGTCCTTGGGCAGGCAGCCGCCGCCGAAGCCGAGGCCGGGGTTGAGGAACCTGCCGCCGATGCGCTCGTCGAACGACAACGCCAGTGACAGCTGCTTGACGTCGGCGTGAGCGGCCTCACAGACCTCGGCCATGGCGTTGATGAAAGAGATCTTGGTGGCCAGGAAGGCGTTGGCGGCGGACTTGACCAGCTCGGCGGTCGGGAAGTCGGTCACCACCATCGGGATGTCGCCGAGCGGCGCGTAGACGTCGCGCAGCATCTTCTCGGCTCGCTCGGAGGAAACGCCCAGCACGATCCGGTCGGGCCGCAGCGTGTCCTGTACGGCGAAGCCCTCCCGCAGGAACTCGGGGTTCCAGGCGAGTTCGACCTGGCTGCCGCCGGGCGCGAGCTGTGCGAGTTTCTCGGCGAGACGCTCGGCGGTGCCGACGGGGACGGTCGATTTGCCCACCACCAGGCACTCACGGTCCAGGAACGGAGCGAGTGACTCGACGACCGCGTCGAGGTAGGACACGTCCGCGGCGTTTTCGCCCTTCTTCTGCGGAGTGCCCACACAGACGAAATGGACGTCGCCGAACTCGGCCGCCTCCTGGTAGGAGGTCGTGAAGCGAAGCCGGCCGGACTCCAGGTTTCGCCTGAGGAGATCTTCCAGACCCGGTTCGTGGATCGGCAGCTCGCCGCGCTGCAGGCGCTCGATCTTGCTCGCGTCCACGTCCAGGCCGAGCACCTCGAAGCCGAGCTCGGCCATGCACGCCGCGTGCGTAGCTCCGAGATATCCGGTCCCCAGCACTGTCAGGCGGTACGGCACGGCCATGCCCTCCTCTTACCCGTTCTACTGACCCGTTCCTCGTGATCTGCGCATGGTATCGGCCCGGTTAATTGCCCCCGAGGCCGCCCGGGTAAACCTTGGGTCGATCATCCGGATCGCCCTCCCGGGTAAAGGAAGGCTACCTGGTGGTAACCAATAACTAGGACGTCCTACTATCTTGCTATGAGCTTCCCTCTCTACGCGCCCACCGAGGAGCACGACATGCTCCGAGAGATGGTCCGGGCACTCGCCGATGACAAGATCGCCCCCCGTGCCGCCGCGGCCGACGAGAACGAGGAGTTCCCGTGGGAGGTGTACAAAGACCTCCTCGCCGCCGATCTGCACGCGGTGCACATCCCTGAGGAGTACGGCGGAGCGGGCGCGGACGCGCTCGCCACCGTGATCGTGATCGAGGAGGTCGCCCGAGCCTGCGCCTCGTCGTCGCTCATCCCCGCGGTCAACAAACTGGGCACGGTTCCACTGCTGCTGTCGGCGTCCGAGGAGGTCAAGCAGCGCTACCTCGCGCCGGTCGCACGCGGCGAAGCGATGTTCTCGTACGCGCTGAGCGAGCCGGAGGCGGGCAGCGACGCCGCCGCGATGAAGACCAAGGCCGTTCTCGACGGCGATCACTACGTGCTCAACGGCACCAAGATGTGGATCACCAACGCGGGCGTGTCGGACTACTACACGGTCATGGCCGTGACCGACCCGTCGGCGGGCGCCCGCGGCATCTCGGCGTTCGTCGTCGAGAAGGCCGACGACGGCGTCAGCTTCGGCGCCAAGGAGAAGAAGCTCGGTATCAAGGGGTCGCCCACCCGTCAGGTCATCCTGGAGAACGTGCGCATCCCGGCGTCCCGCATGATCGGCGAGCCGGGCACCGGCTTCAAGACCGCTCTGGCGACCCTGGACCACACCCGCATCACCATCGCCGCGCAGGCGCTCGGCATCGCCCAGGGCGCGCTCGACTACGCCATCGGTTATGTCAAGGAGCGCAAGCAGTTCGGCAAGGCGGTCGCCGAGTTCCAGGGCCTCCAGTTCATGATCGCCGACATGGGAATGAAGCTGGAGGCCGCCCGTCAGCTCACCTACGCCGCCGCGGCCAAGTCCGAGCTCGCCATGCACGGCACGCCGGTCAAGGACCTGACGTTCTTCTCCAGCGCCGCCAAGTGCGCCGCCTCCGACGCCGCCATGGAGATCACCACCGACGCCGTCCAACTCCTCGGCGGCTACGGCTACACCCGCGAATACCCGGTAGAGCGCATGATGCGCGACGCCAAAATCACCCAAATCTACGAGGGCACCAACCAAATCCAGCGCCTGGTCATGGCCCGCCAACTCCTGAAGTAGCCCCCTGAGGCACAAAACCCCGCCTGATGTTGATCACAGGCGGGGTTCGGCTGTATCTGGATTCCAGCGAGGACTGACTTGTGGCCTTGCCCCTGAGAAGCATTTGGCACACAGAAGCCGCATCGCTGGAAGGGCGACCTTGGGGAGACCCTAGGGCTATGCCGCTTACGTCCCAGAGTTAGCGTTGTAGTAGACGTTCCGTCCCCCCAACGACAGTTGCTCATACGCAATGGGTGGCCGGAAAGCGAGGCCGGAAGGTGACCGGAACTCCCGCAACCCCAGGTTCGGCCGCCTCCGCGCGGAGTGTGCTGGCGCCGCTTGCTCTCGCCCAGTTCATCTGCAGCTTCGCCGGCTCGAACATGAACGTGATGATCAACGACATCAGCGAGGACCTGGACACGACCGTGCAGGGCGTGCAGATCACGATCACGCTGTTCTTGCTGATCATGGCGATCTTCATGATCCCAGGCAGCAAGCTGACCGATCGTTGGGGTCGCAAGCGGTGCTTCCTCGCGGGCCTCATCATGTACGGCATCGGCGCCTTGCTCAGCATGGCTTCGCCTGGTCTCGGGCTGCTGATCCTCGGCAACTCGGTGCTCGAGGGTGTGGGCACGGCGCTGTTGATCCCGCCGGTCTACATCCTCACGACCCTGGCATTCAGCGATTTCGTGTCGCGGGCCCGGGCCTTCGGCGTGATCAGCGCGATGGGCGGCATCGGCGCCGCGGCAGGACCGTTGATCGGGGGGATCATCACCACGGCGATCAGCTGGCGCGCCGCGTTCCTCTTCCAGACCGTCATCATCGCGACGATCATCTTTCTCAGCCGCCGGATCGTCGATCCCATGGCACCGGATCCGACCCGTCCCTTCGATACGGTCGGGGCGATTCTGTCCTCGGTCGGCATGTTCTTCGTGGTTTTCGGGATCCTGCAGGCCGATAGAAACGCCGCGCTCATGGCGGTTTTGATCGCGGTGGGGGCCGTCTTCCTGGTCTGGTTCTTCGTGCACATCCGTGCTCGGGAACGCGCGGGGAAGGAGCCGTTGCTGTCGACGGGGCTGTTCAGGAACCGGACGTCCGACCTCGGTCTCGTCACTCAGAACATCCAGTGGCTGCTCCTCATGGGGACGTCGTTCGTCGTCGCCGTCTACCTTCAGACCGTACGGGGCTACAACGCGATCGAGACGGGCGTGATCTTCACCGCGGCGACCGCGGGCGTCCTGATCTCGTCGCTGGGCGCGGAGCGGTTCGCCAAGAGACGCTCTCAGAAGACATTGATCGTGACGGGATTCGTTGCGGCGGTGATCGGGACTGTCCTCCTGATCGCCTTGGTCGTCGCCTGGTCGAGTGTCGTCGCCTTCGTGCCCGGGCTCCTGCTGATCGGTCTGGGCTTGGGAGTGATGCTGACCCCGTCGGTCAACATCGTGCAGTCCAGTTTTCCCGAGGAACTGCAGGGCGAGATATCCGGGCTGTCGCGCAGCGTCTCGAATCTCGGCTCGTCGTTCGGCACGGCGATCGCGGGCACGATTCTCGTCTCCGATCTGGCCAGCGGAAACCGGTCCTACGCTCTCGCGATGGCCGTACTCGCCGCCTTTGCCCTGATCGGCCTTGCCGCCGCCATGCGCCTCCCCACGTCCGAGCAGCCTCACGGGCCGGCGCACTCCCCGGATCGCCCGAGGTCACCCGGCTCACCCTCACCACATCCGGGCTGATCGTCACCCACGGTCGCGGGCTCTATCCGAAGAGCACACCGGCGGAGTGGAATGATGGATCCTGTTGCTGCATGTGCTCGATGATCCCGCGAGAGGCCACCAGTGAGTGATCTCATAGCGATTGCATACCCTGACCGGGCGGCAGCGGAGCTGGCCAAGAAGCGAGTCCGCCAAGCCGACGCGGATGGACTGATCCAGATCGAGGACGTCGTCGTCCTGATCAGGGACGAGGACGGGAAGATAGAGGTGCAGCAGGGCGGCACCGGCGTCGGCACGGCAGCCACTGGAGGGGCCATCTGGGGAGGCCTGATCGGGTTGCTGCTCCTGGCACCGCTGTTCGGCATGGCGGTCGGCGCCGTCGCCGGCGGCGCGATCTGGAAGAGCCAGTTCGGTGACGCCGGCGTTGCTCAGAATTTCGTCAACGAGCTCAGCGTGAACCTGACGCCCGGGAGCGTCGCGCTTATTCTCCTCGTCCGCGACTTGGCCCCCGAGAGGGTCTTCCCGCGCATCCAGCAGCACGGTCATGTGATTCGAACGACGCTCAGCGAAGAAGCCCAGGCACAACTCGATGCGGCTCTGACGGCTGCGAAGCCAGACCGCCCGAGCGGCACCAGCTGAGCGGAGGAGTTTCCGCCGCGGACGCCCATGGCAACGTCAAGAATCAGAACCAGCCCCAACATCCGCCACAGCACCACAAACCCTTCGAGCCCCACGTGTCGTCCCCTACGCGAAGATGATCGTCCGGAGCCTTCAGCATCGAAAGCCCCGGGCGAATGGGAACACCATCGGGGTCCGAAGAGTCGATCAGGCCGAAATCGTGGAGGTCGCGTCGCAGAGGACGGTGGTGCCCAGCACGGCGGTCAGCTCGTCAACGGTCGGCTTGAAGGCGAAAGCGGTGCCCGGCTGTTCCGGCTCCCAGCCCCGGGCAAGGGCTTCCCGGATGCTCGCGGCCACGACCCGTGGGGTGATGGCTACAGCGTCTGGCGGCCCGCTGTCCAGCCAGGCAACGGGATATGACACCACGAGAACCTGACGCGCGTCTTCAGCCAACTCGGCGGCGAACCCCACCGGCGAACAGCACAGGCAGGCTGTGCCCTTGCGGCGTATCCGCCAGCGGTATTCGGTCCCGTCGACGGTGATGAGCCGTGAGCCCTTTTTCGGCATAGCCATGGGACGCTTCCTCTCGTCTGTCACAAGTTCCGCAAAAGCACGAGAACCGGCGAAATTGGTACGCAACGCCGCAAGAGTAGCCCTCACCCCACTGCATGATCGATCTATTTTTGAGGCTCGACCTGCCCCTTGAGGGCACGCCGGGCTACTGACGGCAGGCCTCCATGGCTACGTGGCTTGCTGACGCTCGCGCATCAAACAGGGACGAACCCAAGTGCTCGGGCGGCCTGCGCCTGGGCGTTATCCCGGCTGCAGAAACCCAGCTTGTCGCTCTCCCCATCGAGCAGAGGGACAGCCGCGAGTTCGGCAACCGCGAGGCGGATCGCGTCGAGTGCTCGCAGAGCGTGGGTGTAGACGATCTCGGTAGCCCGCCGTTCGACGACGTCCCGGGATTCGAGTTGGCCCAGTCGACGGTGCGGAACGGGACCACCCCGCACACCCATGCCAGTGTGACCCAGTTCACAGAACCATAGTTCCGGGAACTACAGTTCTGCAGCTCTCCTCGCAGGCGACTACTCGCCCACGCCGGATCCTTCACCGAAGTGAAGCAGGTGGGTGAGACCGTTAAACCATTCGGCCTGGGACACTATGGATCACACGCATTTGTCCCAATGTGGCCCCCAGGGGACCAGGTCCTCCCACATCGCGATCAGCTCGTGCCCGTCGCCACGCTCGGCCGCCTGCGTCACTGTGGATACGACCTCGTCGAGTGACACGGGCCGAGGCTGCACAGCGTCCTGGCCGGTCAAATGGCCGGCTTCGACCATCCGGCGCCACAACGACGAACCCGCGTCGCAGAACAGGTACGGCGGCTCCACATAGCCCTGATCCTCTCCAGGGTTCTCCATATCGTCATAGTCCTCGCCCGCGAGATCCCGCTCCTCACCGCTGAGGAAGACGAAGCTGTCGAGGGCTTCGAAGTACGGGCGACGCTCGGCGTAATCCGGGTGCTGATCGAGCGAGAACCGGTACGTGAATCGGCGTCGCATAAGGATGTCCATGACCCGGAAATGCATGAAAGAGCAGTCGAACTCGCGCTGGAACCTGAACAGCGCGGCGAACCAGTCCCGTAACCGATCATCACGATGGAGAAAGGAGGCGTCGAGCAGCCGGATGGACTCTTCCACAAGATCCTCGATCTCGTGATCGGACATCGTCAGCTCCTGAAAGGGATCGCCCCATCAGGTCGGCGACCTCGGCACGGGCGACGCCGTCACCGCGAGACGTACGCCCTCCAACGTGAGCCGTGCCTGCTGGAGGCTTAAACGATTGTCGGCACGGGTGATGTGCCGCGATACTTACGAATCACTCATTTTGATCACGCGAACGCCGATGATGCACACCCCAGGGCGACGATCTCGAAGCCCTACTCGCCGACGCCAAGGTTGAGATCTATTTCCTGGTGCCGACCCTGGTGTGTGCCGCATTGGCCGCCGCGGTGGTCCTCAAAATCACGCAGGCCCAGGAGCGTCAGCGGGCCACCGAGATGCCGACACTCGACGAGCATTTTGCCTCCTAACCCGCACCAACCGCCTGGCCCGCACTGACGCGTGGCACCCCGTCCTCTACGGCCAGGACCTGGGCGGTCAGGACGATGGCGTCGCGGTCATCCTCGATGGCCTTGGCCGAGTTCCTGAGAGTAAGCAGGCCGTTGCCGATATATTGAGAGCCCTTTCTGGATGATTCTCGTTACAAACCCCTAGTGCGCGGTTTGGAATTTATGGGCTGCTATGGATGCTTTGATAACTATTGCGGATGACGATACCGGCAATCTGATTCGCGATCTATATTCCTGGATGACCGATGAGTCGGAATTAAGAGGAATCGTCCGGATTCGCGAAGCGGATGCTCCGCCTGGAGCCCTCGGCTCGGTCCCCGAGGCCTTACAGGTCCTCTTGGGGGCCGGAGGGGCCGTGGCCAGTGTGTTGATCGCCTGGCTCGGCAGCCGCCGAGGCGAGGTCACGGTGAAACTGACCCGCGGCGACGAGGACACCCTGGAGGTCACCGCCAAAGGGGTGAAGGGCTTGGATCAGGTCCAGCTCCGAGCGCTGACCAGGCATGTCGCCGAGGTACTCGGAACCACTGATGGCGCAGAGGTGCTCAGAACCTCCGATAGCGACGCGCTCGGGGCCATCGATAGCGGGGACGTGCTCAGACCCGCCGATAGTGCCGAGGTGCTCGGGACCTCCAAGGGCGGCCAGGCGCTCGGGAACACCGATGGTGCCGAGTCCTCCGATGGTGGTCGGGCGCTCGGGACCGCCGATGGCGGCGAGTGAGTCGCCACGGCTCATGCTCGCCTCGCCGGGCGCCCGGGTGCTCGTGGTGGGTTCCGGAGGTTACGCACCCGGTTCTCGCCTCTCTCCGGTCCCCTCCGTGGCGGACACGGTCGCAGACCTCGGCCGCTGCCTGGTCGAGCGAGCCAGGCTGGACCCGGCCAACCTGACGACGCTGGTCGACCCGGCAGGACCGCAGGAATTCGGCACGGCCTTGGTCGAGACGGTACGGCAGGCGAAAACCGTGCTGGTCGTCTACTACGTCGGCCATGGCCTGGTCAGCGCCGACAACGAGCTTCATCTGGCGACCCGATCCACGATCGATCTAAACGAGGGGATCGCCGCGCATCAGGCCTTGCCGTACTCGACCGTGGGGAAGGTCCTCTCCGAGTGCGCGGCGCCGCTGATCGTGGTCGTGCTGGACTGCTGCTTCTCCGGCCGAGCGCGGGGCGCCACACGTGGTGATGTCGGGGAGGTGTTCGACACCATCCCGCAGGGTTCCTACGTGCTGGCCGCCGCCAACCGCGACGAGGCCGCCTGGACGCCACCGGGGCAGCGCCACACCGCGTTCACGGGCGCGATGATCCGGCTGCTGACCACTGGGGATCCCACCGCCCCGAGCATGCTCACCTTGGACGACGTCTACCGCTGCCTTTCGCGTACTCTGCCCGAGGACGGATTTCCCCGGCCCCGCCGCCAGGCCACCGATCATGGCGACCGCCGGTTGTTCGCGCCCAACCCGGCCCACAGGGCGGGATCGGCGCTCGATCGGCCTGGAGATTTCAGTCCCTATCGCGGGCTGGCCGCCTTCGGCCCGGAAGACGCGGACTACTTCTTCGGTCGTACGGACCTCACCCGTGTCCTGGTCGACCGGGTCGCCGAACAACTCGCCGAGGCGGGGCCGCTCATGGTGACCGGGCCATCGGGTTCCGGCAAGTCGTCCCTGCTGCGCGCGGGCCTGATACCCGCTCTGCGGCGATCATCCGAGACCGATGTCGTGCTTCTGACTCCTGGCGGCGACCCGGTGGGCGCGCTCACCCGGCGATTCGCGCCGCTGGACGGCACGCACCCCGCAGACCTGCGCCAAGGTGTTGAAGCGGACCCGGCGAATCTGCGGAACACGCTGAATCGGACGGCACAAGACCGGCCTCTGGTCCTCATCGTCGACCAGTTCGAGGAGGTGTTCACCGCCTGTCCGGACGAGCGGCAGCAGCGGATCTTCATTCGTGCCCTGCACGCGCTGTGCACGGCATCCGACGACAAGGGCCCGGTGGCAGTGGTCGTCATCGGCGTGCGAGCCGACTTCTTCGGGCACTGTGCCGCTCACCGCGAACTGGTGCCCACGTTGGAACGCTCCCTCGTCGTCAGCCCGATGACGACCTCACAGCTCCGAGAGGCGATTGAGGGCCCGGCCAGGCTGGCCGACATCACCCTGCAGGCGGGCTTGGTGGATCTTCTCCTGGAAGACCTCGGCATGGACCGAGAGCTCGCCGTGGCCGAGGTCGCCGACAACGCCGTGGCAGGGAGCAACGCCGTGGCTGGGACCGCGAACAAAGACCGGGCCGCGAGCAGGGCTGAGGGCGGAGGTGTCCTCCCGTTACTCTCGCACGCCCTGCTGGCGACCTGGCAGCACCGTGAAGGCCGGACGCTGACCATGGCCGCCTATCGTGCCACCGGCGGAATCAGCAGGTCGCTGGCCCAGAGCGCCGATAAGGTCCTCGGCGACCTGGACCTCGCGAGCCGCCGATGCGCCCGCCTGACGCTCACCCGCCTGGTACGGCTCGGCCATGGCAGGGAGGACACCCGGCGACGGGTTCCGATCGCGGAGCTGCTGCCTCCGGCCGACTCACCGCAGCATGCCGCGACGCGGCGAGCCATCGACGCGTTCGTCCGCGCTCGCCTGCTGTCCGTGGACGAGAACGCGGTGGAGATCGCGCACGAGGCCCTGATCCGTGCCTGGCCGCAGCTTCGCCGGTGGATCGAAACCGATCGCGCGGCGCTGCTGGTCCACCAGCAGCTCGGCGAGGACGCCGATCGATGGGCCGGGCACGATCACGATCCGGCGTTCCTCTATCAAGGCACCCGGCTCACCTCGGCCAACGAGGCGTACGCGCGATGGGAAGCCGATCCCGCCCGCTATCCGGCCATGACCGACGTTCATCGCCGTTTCCTTCAGGCCGGCGACCACGCCGCGGCCCGCGTCACGCGCCGGCGTCGGCTGACCGTGATCTCCCTGGTCGCGCTGCTGCTGGTGGCCCTCACCGGTGCCGGAACTGCGACTTCCATGGCCTTACAAGCGGCACACGAGCAGAACCTCTCCTTGTCTCGCCAGCTCGCGGCACAGAGCGAGAGCATCGGCGACACCGATATCCGGCTGTCACGGCGATTGAGCACCGCGGCCTGGCACATCGCGCACACCGACGAGGCCCACCTCAGCATGCTGCATTCCTACCTCAGCCCGGAACGCGCCACTCTGACCGGCCACACCGGCGGCCTCTCAGCCGTGGCCTTCAGCCCCGACGGCACCCGCCTGGCCACCGCGAGCGGCGACAACGCCGTGAGGCTCTGGGACGCGACCGGCAAACGAACCGCCACCCTCAGAGGCCACGCAGACAGAGTGGAGGCGATCGCCTTCAGCCCCGACGGCACCCGCCTGGCCACCGCGAGCGCCGACAGGACGGCTCGGCTGTGGGACGTCCGCACCGGCAGACGAACCGCCGTCCTCGGTGGCCACCACGACGCCGTCCTGGCGGTGGCCTTCAGCCCCGACGGCAAGCGGGTGGCAACCATAAGCGCCGACAACACCGCGAAACTCTGGGATGCCGTTACCGGCGAAGCAACCATCACGGTCAGGTTGCGCATCGGCGCGGTATTCGCGGTGGCCTTCAGCCCCCGCGGAACCCACTTCGCCGCCTCCGGCTCAGACAACTCCGTACGGCTGTGGGAAATCACCACAGGCAGACCGGTCGCCATCTTCGCCGACCCCACCCAACCCGACGACGAACCCATAACCGCCATCGCCTTCGGCCCGGACGGCACTCGTGTGGCCGCCGCCAGCGACGACGGCACAGTGAGACTGTGGAACACGACCAGCGGCAAAGCGATCGTCCTCCCCAACGGTCACACCAGCACCGTCTCGGCCCTGGCCTTCAGCCCCGACGGCACCCGCCTGGCCACTCCGGGTGACGACGGCACCACAAGGCTGTGGCACACAACCACCGGCAAATTGATCGCCACCTTGACGGGCCACACCGGCGACGTCACCGCGCTCGCCTTCACCTCTGACAGCAGCTACCTGGCCACCGCGAGCACCGACAAGACCGTACGGCTGTGGGACGTCGGCACCGGTCGACCGGCCGTCACCCTCACCGGCCACACCGATTCCGTCTCAGCCATGGCCTTCAGCCCCGACGGCACCCGCCTGGCCACTGCGAGCGGGGACGGCACCGCGCGACTGTGGGACACCACCACCGTCAAGCCGCTCGCCAAATTCACCGGCCGCGGACCCAACCCCAACATCGACCCGCTCTCAGCCGTGGTCATCAGCGCCGACGGCAGCCGCCTGGCCATCGCCGGGCCCGGACACACCATAGGACTGTGGGACACGACCACCGTCAAATCGACCACCGCCCTTACCGGTGATGTCCCCATGACGTCCATGGTGGTGCTGAGTCCCGACGGCACCCGCCTCGCGACCAGCGATGCCGAGAACGGGATACGGCTGTGGGACACCACCGCCGGCAAATCGACCATCGCTCTCTCTGGCCGCTTTCCCGTCGATGACATGGCTTTCAGCCCCGACGGGAGCCGCCTCGCCACCCGGGGCAAGGACAACATAGTCCGACTGTGGGACACCACCACCGGCAAACCGACCACCACCATCGTCCTCGGCCTCTACAGCTACCTCTCCGCCTCTATGGGCTTCGGCCCCCGCGGCACCCACCTCGCCACCATCGACAACGAAAGAGGCAGTCTCTGGGACACCAGCACCGGCAAACGGACCATCA
>JBIOWF010000037.1:0-4426 GCA_044868295.1 Microtetraspora sp.
CGACGACCTCGAGGCGACGCTGCTGGCCCATGACATCGCGAAGATGTTCGAGGAGAAGCTCACCTACCCCGGGCAGATCAAGGTCACGGTCATCCGCGAGAGCCGCGCCACCGAGATCGCCCGCTGACGGGCCACCCGCCCGCGGCTACGCCCCTCCGCCGCCGCCCGGGTGCCCCATGCCGCCCATGCCCGCCTCGACGGCCATCAGGTCCGGTCCGGGCGTGATCTTGGCCCGGGACAGCCGGCGCTCGACCAGGACGGCGAGTCGTGACAACGCGTAGTTGATGGCGATGAAGATGAGGCCGACCACGAAGAGGGTCTGGATCGGGTTGTCCAGGTTGGCGGCGATGAGGTTGCCGCGCCTGAGCAGCTCGACGTAGAGACCGAGGATCGCCGCCAGCGAGGTGTCCTTGAGGACGACCACCAGCTGGCTGATCAGCGCCGGGAGCATGATGCGGAAGGCCTGCGGCAGCAGCACGATGCGCATCACCTGGGACTCGGTCATGCCGATCGCCCGGGCGGCCTCGCCCTGACCGCGGGGCAGCGAGGCGACCCCGGCCCTGAGGATCTCGGCGATGATCACCGAGTTGTAGAGGGTCAGCCCGATGACGAGGAACCACAGACCGTTCTCACCCGGCAGCGGAGTGACGTCGATACCGATCTCCGGGAGCACCTGCCACACGTAGAAGATCGTGATCACCACGGGGAGGCCCCGGAACAGCTCGATGAACCCGACCACCGGCACGCGGAGGACGACCCCGAGCATCATCCGGGCGACGCCCAGAAGGGTCCCGAAGACGATGGAGAAGGTAATCGCCAGAGCGGCCGCCACGAGGGTGGCCACCAGCCCCTTGCGGAGCAGCTCCCAGACCAGGGGGAACACCTCGTTGCTCGGGTCGATGAGCGGCCCCCACAGCTCCATCGAGAACTGGCCCTGGTCGGCCAGCCTTCTCACGGCCAGGCCGCCGAGCGCCAGCAGCACCAGCGTGGCCACGACCGTGCCGATGACCGCCCGGCGCCTGGCCCGGGGGCCGGGGGCGTCGTACAGGACGGTCTGCGGGCTGCTCATCGGGCGATCGCCAGCCTCTGCTCGAGGAAGGCGAGGATGCCGCCCGCCGGCAGGGTGATGCACAGGTAGCCGATGGCCACGCCGGTCAGCACCGGCACCGGGTCGTACCCCTGGGCGCTGGTCAGGGTCTTGCCCACGCTGTAGAGGTCTCCGCCGACACCGAAGGCGCCGACGACGGCGGAGTTCTTGAACATCGCGATGATCACGCTGCCCAGCGGGGGGACCGAGGTGCGGAAGGCCTGCGGGAGGATCACCTGCCCGAGCGACTGCGTGAACGTCAGTCCGATCGCTCGCGCGGCCTCGGCCTGGCCCGCGGGCACCGCGTTGATCCCGGACCGCAGCGCCTCGCACACGAACGCCGAGGTGTACACCACCAGGGCCGAGACCCCGAAGACGTAGTACGACCGGTTGATCCCGATCTCCGGGAGCCCGAAGGCGAAGAAGAAGAGGACCACGGTGAGGGGGCAGTTGCGGATCGTCGTGACCCAGGCGGTGCCGAACCACCGCAGCGACGGGATCGGGGAGACTCGGAAGGACGCGATCAGGGTGCCGAGCAGCAGCGCCCCGGCCATCCCCCACAGGCAGATTCCGAGCGAGCGGAGGAAACCGGACCAGAACAGGTCGAGGTTGTCGGTCACCGCGTCCATGCGACGGTTCCCTTCGGGCAGCGCGGGTGGTCCGGGACCCGGCTAGGAGACCCGGACCACCTCGACGGGTCGGGTCAGGTGCAAGGGTCGGGCTCGGGCAGGGTCGGCTCCTCGGTGCCCTCGACCTGTCCCGCGGTGCTGTTCCAGGCCTCGAGGTAGGCGTCCTCGTTGTCCTGCAGGGTCTCGTTGATGAACTCGCAGAAGTTGGCGTCGCCCTTCTTGATGCCGATGCCGTAGGGCTCCTTGGTGAACTGCTCGCCGACGAGCTTGAACTCACCGTCGGACTCGGAGACGAAGCCGAGGAGGATGACGTTGTCCGTGGTCACCACGTCGACCTGCCCGGTGCGCAGCGCGTCGGCGCACTTGTCGTAGACGTCGAACAGGGTGAGCTGCTTGCGGTTGGCGAGGTACTTCTTGATGTTCTCCGACGGAGTCGAGCCGGTCACCGAGCAGACCTGCTGGTCGGGGTTCGCCTTGAGGTCCTCCGGGTTCACGATGGTGTCGTTGTCCGACTTCACCATCAGCATCTGGCCGGCCTCGTAGTAGGGGCCCGCGAAGCTGATCCGCTGTTTGCGCTCGTCGTTGATGGTGTACGTCGCCACGACGTAGTCGACGTCGCCATCCTCGATCACCTGCTCCCGGACGTCGGAGGGGGTCTCCTTCCAGGTGATGTCGTCCTCGGCGATCCCCAGCTCGCCGGCGATGATCTTGGCGATCTCGACATCGAAACCCTCGGGCTTGTCCTCCAGGCCCAGCAGGCCGAACCCGGGCTGGTCGAACTTGGTTCCGACGGTGACCTTGCCTGCCTCGGCGAGCCTGGCCATCGTGGTGTCGGCCGGGAACGAGGGGTTGTCCGCGGGCTCGGTGGTCGCGTCGTCGTCCCCGCCGCATGCGGCCAGGGACATCGTGAGCCCGAGTCCGAGCGCGGAGAGAACAGCGCCGGTTCTCGTCAGTCGCATGGGTTTCTCCTTCGTCTCCGGCCGTCCGAGCGGCCTCTCATGGGAAATCGTCAGTGCTTCAGGATCTTGCCGAGGAAGTCCTTGGCCCGGTTGGACTGCGGGCTGGTGAAGAACGTCTCGGGGTCGTTCTCCTCGACGATCTGGCCGTCGGACATGAACACCACCCGGTTGGCGGCGGTACGGGCGAAGCCCATCTCGTGGGTCACCACGACCATCGTCATGCCGCCCTCGGCGAGCTCGACCATGACGTCGAGCACCTCCTTGATCATCTCGGGGTCGAGCGCCGACGTCGGCTCGTCGAAGAGCATCACCTTGGGTTCCATCGCCAGCGCCCTGGCGATCGCGACCCGCTGCTGCTGGCCACCGGAGAGCTGGGCGGGGTACTTCGCGGCCTGCTCCTTGACCCCGACCCGCTCCAGGAGGTCGCGGGCGCGCTGCTCGGCCGCGGACTTCTTGGCGCCGCGCACCTTGGTGGGGCCGAGGGTGACGTTCTCCAGGATGGTCTTGTGGGCGAACAGGTTGAACGACTGGAACACCATGCCCACCTCGGCACGCAGGTTGGCCAGCGCCTTGCCCTCGGCGGGCAGCGCCTCGCCGTCGAGGGTGATGGTGCCCCGGTCGATCGTCTCCAGGCGGTTGATCGCCCGGCACAGCGTGGACTTGCCGGACCCCGACGGCCCGATCACGACCACGACCTCGCCCCGGTTGACCGAGAGCGTGATGTCGCGGAGCACGTGCAGCTCCCCGAACCACTTGTCGACGTGGTCGAGCACAACGAGCGGCTGGCCCATCGCCGCCCGGGTCTCGGGGGCACTCGTCGTCATGCACCGGACCCTAACCGGGTCGCCGACCCGTGCATACGCTTCGGGACGGGGTGGGCGGGTGAATGTCACCCAATCGTTGCCTGCGGTGGGCCCACCGTGACCGCCGTACCCTGGGACCGCCATGACTGCCGCCGTGCCCGACTCCGCCGCGCCTGCGTCCTCGCCCGCCCGCCGACGCTACGAGGTGCGCACCTACGGCTGCCAGATGAACGCCCACGACTCCGAGCGGCTGGCCGGGCTGCTGGAGCAGGCGGGGTACCAGCGTGCGCCGGACGGCCAGCAGGCGGACGTCGTCGTGTTCAACACGTGCGCGGTGCGCGAGAACGCCGACAACCGGCTCTACGGCAACCTCGGCCACCTCGCGCCGGTTAAGGCACGCACGCCCGGCATGCAGATCGCCGTCGGCGGCTGCCTGGCGCAGAAGGACCGCGCCGAGATCACCCGCCGGGCGCCGTGGGTGGACGTGGTCTTCGGCACCCACAACATCGCCTCGTTGCCGGTGCTGCTCGAGCGGGCCCGGGTGCAGCAGCAGGCGCAGGTGGAGATCGCCGAGTCGCTGGAGGTGTTCCCCTCGACGCTGCCGACCAGGCGGGAGTCGGCGTACGCCGCGTGGGTGTCGGTGTCGGTCGGCTGCAACAACACCTGCACGTTCTGCATCGTGCCCGCCCTGCGCGGCAAGGAGCAGGACCGCCGACCGGGCGACATCCTCGCGGAGGTGCGCGCCCTCGTCGCGGAGGGCGTCATTGAGATCACCCTCCTGGGACAGAACGTCAACTCCTACGGAGTCGGGTTCGGGGACCGGCAGGCCTTCGGCAGGCTGCTGCGGGCCTGCGGTGACGTCGACGGGCTGGAGCGGGTCAGGTTCACCTCGCCGCACCCGGCCGACTTCACCGACGACGTGATCGCGGCGATGGCCGAGACACCGAC
>JBIOWF010000038.1:0-14406 GCA_044868295.1 Microtetraspora sp.
GGTGGGGATCGTCCGCAGCGTTCCTACGGGGATCGCGACGACCGTGGTGGCCGTCCCGCCCGTGAAGGTGGTGGTTTCGGCGGCCGGTACGGGTCACGTGATCGTGATGACCGTGGCGGGCGCCCGCCGTTCCGTGACCGGAACGCGTCCTTCGGCGACCGGGACCGGCCGCAGCGTTCTTACGGTGACCGGCCGCAGGGGTCGTTCGGCGATCGGGACTCCTCGCGTGGTGGGGACCGTCCGCAGCGTTCCTACGGGGATCGTGACGAGCACGGCGGGCCCAGGCCCTTCAGCCGTGACGACTCCGGCGGTAGCCGTACAAGATATGGCAAGGAGAGCGAGCCGAGGCAGCGGGAGGAGCTGCCGGAGCTCGCAGCCGACATCACACCGGACGAGCTCGACCGCGATGCTCGCGCTGAGCTTCGATCGCTCCCGAACGATCTCGCCGACCTGGTGGCCAGCCACCTGGTGGCGGCCGCTCGAGCGCTGGGTGCCGACGACCCCGAGCGGGCCTACGAGCACGCCAAGGTGGCACGTCGCTTCGCTGGCCGGATCGGCATCGTCCGGGAGGCCACAGGGATCGCGGCTTACCACGCGGGGCAGTATGCGGAGGCGCTCGGTGACCTGCGGGCCGCCAGGCGGATGACCGGTTCGGACGCCTACCTTCCGATCATGGCGGACTGCGAGCGTGGTCTCGGTCGCCCTGAGCGTGCCCTGGACCTCGTCCGTTCCCGGGAGGCGGAACGGTTGGACCGGGCAGGCAAGATCGAACTGGCCATCGTCGAGTCCGGCGCTCGCCGCGACCTGGGCCAGCACGACGCGGCGGTCATCACCCTTCAACGGGTACCCGAACTGCGGGAGCCGCAGCCCAAGCCGTGGTCCGCCCGACTGGCGTTCGCTTACGCCGACGCGCTCGCTGACGCCGGTCACGAGTCCGCTGCCACTGACTGGTTCGCGCGGGCCGTCGCGTTCGACGAGGACGGCGAGACTGACGCCGCCGAGCGCTACGCCGAACTGACCGGTGCCGTCATCGAGGACCTGGAGGAGGACGAGGTCGACCTCGGGGACGATGAGCCGGAGAAGAGCGACGAGCTGTTCGAGGAACTGGACGACCTCGATGAAGATCAGCAGGTGGAGACCGATGAGCCGGAGACGGACCTCGGTGATGTCGGACCCGTCGGCGAGCAGGACGAGCAGGACGAGCAGGACGAGCTTGGTGAGCGCGAGGATGCGACGGACAAGGACGGTGACATCGCCGTCGTGATCCTCGAAACAGGACCGGACGACGACTCCAGCGATGACACGGTCGGCATCGAATCCAAGGGCGAATCCAAGGGCGATGGCACGGCTGGGGCGGAAGCCAAGGGTGAGGTGACCGCTCTGGGCCCGGCATTCATTGAGCCCAACTTCGGTGACGTTCTCGACGACCCGGAGGACCGGGAGAAGCCTGAGGCGTAAGGGCGGATTGATGGCGGAATTCTCGCGGATCATCGGCTGTCGGAGGCATCCCGGCTGATGGTCTGCGAGCCACGTCTCCTCGCGCCGCTGTGCCCAACCAAGGGGACTGACGGCTCGCCTGGCAAGCCGCGATGCGCGTCTCGGGGAACGTGTGTCTCGAGGGCGGTCGCTTCGGGCAGCGGGAGCGCTCAGGTGTTCGACGTGCGGTCCAGCCAGTGCATGATGCCTGCGACGTTCGAGGGGGCGCCGCTCAGCAGTTCGAACTGCTCGGCGGTCGTTTCGTCCCCCTGCAGGGCCGTGTACCGCTGCCGGGTGCGGTCGCGGACCATTGCCACGGCATGGTCGAGGTCGAGGCCCTCCGAATGGGCCTGCCTGGTGAGATCCACCCAGACGCGGAGCTCTTCCGCTGACCTCTCCAAAGTCCCGGTGACGTCTCCTACAGGGCCATAGTGGCTGAACAGGAGCCTTTGCGGGCCGAGAGCCTCGAACAGGGCGATCGATTCGAGTGCGACGCCCAGGTCGAAGTCCGGCGGTGGTGTGGCAGGCCGGAGGTCGCCTGTGGCGGGTAGGTACACCCCCGCCGCGTCCCCGACGTAGAGATCTCCCGTGAGTGAGTCCAGCAGGCCGACGTGATGCTTGGCATGGCCGGGCGAGTAGTGGCTCGACAAGGTCCGGCCGTTGCCGAGATCGACGGCACCGGTGTCACCGAGGGCCCGGATCCGTGTCGCGTCGGTCGGCGCGAGTGATCCGAAGAGCACGTCGAGCTTGTCCCCCCAGACCATTTTGGCGCTGGCCATGAGGCGAGAGGGGTCGGCGAGATGCCGGGCCCCCTTCTCGTGTACGACTATCTCGGCCGACGGATAGAAGCCGGCGATGTCGCCCACGCCGCCGGCATGGTCGAGGTGGATGTGTGTCACGACGACGGTCGCCAGGTCGTCGGGTCCGACGCCGAGCGACGTGAGCGCGTCCCTGACGACGGGGGCGGACGTCGAGGTGCCGGTCTCCACCAGGCACGGCCGGTCGCCGAGGATGAGGTATCCGGCTGTGATGCCGGAGTACCCCGCCATCCGGGTGTCGATCTCGTACACGTCGCCGCCGAGCGGTGTCACGTTGTCCACAGCCACCCCATGATTAGACGCTCGTCCACAGAATCACATTCAGGTCATCGATACCTCAGCCTAATCCTCGACAGTGGTCCTCTGAAGAGAGGAGATCACATGCACCGCAACGAGATCGTGCTGGTCGGCCGGCTGTCCATGGAGCCGGCGGATAGGAAGCTGCCCAGCGGCAGCCTGCTGACCCAGTGGCGGCTAGCCGTCCGCCGACCGGTGGGTCACCCCAGCTACCAGCGGGCGGACGCGCTCGACTGCGTCACGTTCAATGACGACGTTCGTCACGCCGTGGAGGCCTGGCGGATCGACGACGTGGTCGAGGTCGAGGGCGCCGTGCGGCGTCGCTGGTGGTGTGGCGGCAGCCGCTACGAGATCGAGGTCAGTACGGCACGCAGGGTCGAAAGTCCCACCCCAGCAGAAGCACTGACCCCACCAGAAGAAGCACCGACCCTAGTAACCCCATCAGAAGCACTGACCTCAGCGGAAGCACTGACCTCAGCGGAAGTGGATGGCACCGAAAACACGTGGAAGGCCAGGGATAGGCTCAATGCCGGACGCGAAAGTGACCGAGCCGGTGGTTCTGATCTCAGATGCTCGTCACCATGATTCAGCGGGTGCCGGATGAGATCAGGGCACGGTAGTCCGTCGGTGAAGCGCTCAGTCCGCCGCGAAAGAGCGCAGGACGAGGCCGGTGCGCGGCTTGGGGCCGAACGAGGTGGACTTTCGCGGAACCCGTTCGCCCTCGGCCGCCACCGCCAGCACGTCCTCGGTCGCGAGCGGGTTGAGCAGCACGGCCGTTCCGGAGTCGCCCGCGAGCCGTGCCGCGGCGACCGGATCATGGTGAACGACCTGTACCAGGCGCTCGTCGTCGTGGATGCCCCAGACCTTGGGCAGCAGGAATTCGCTGAGGACCGACGTGTCGAGCGAGCGCCAGCGCGCCGAGCGGCCGGCGGGCATGGCGTGCTCGATCTGCAGGGGGTCCAGATCGGTCAGCAGGTGCGAGGGGCCGTTTCCGGCGAGCACGAACGCGGGTCCCGAAGCCGCGGCCAGCCCCGCGAGGGCCTCGTCGAGTGAGGCGAACTCGTGGACCTGGCACGCCCCCTTCGCCCGAGCCGCCGCCTCCTCAAGAGGAAGGCCGGGAATCACCCGATGGATCGCCTTCAGATCCGGTGGATACTTCGTGGAGTCGACGAGGAGGGCCAGCCCGTGGTCCCACGGGCCTGATTCCTCGTGGTCGCCACGCAGGACCTGGTAGGTGGCGTAGCGGTGGTGGCCGTCGGCGATGAGCGCCTGCCGGTCACGAAGATCGGCGCCGACGGCGTCGATCTCGACGGGATCGGTCACCGCCCACAGGCAGTGCCGCACGCCGTCCCGGGTCCGGATGTCGACGAGTGGCATCTGCAGCGTCGCCACCTCGTCCACCAGGCGGGATGCCGTGCCGCCCCCTTCGTACAGCAGGAAGATGGGCTCCAGGTTGGCCTGGGTCGCGCGCATGAGGGCGAGGCGGTCGGCGACCGGCCCGGGCATGACGTTCTCGTGCGGCAGCACGGAGGACGAGCCGACTCCGACGGCGCCGATGAGTCCTCTCTGCAGGAATCCGGCGCCGCTCTGCTCGTACACGTATAGCGCGGGCAGGGCGTCGACGGTGAGCACGCCGGACGAGAGCCACTCGTCCAGCGCCTCCCGCGCTTCCCCGTAGTGGCTGATACCGGGAAGGATCAGGCGCACCACGTTGTTGGGATGAGAGTCCAGGAGTTCCCGGATGTCGTCAGGGGAGACCAGATCGTAGGGCGGAGATGTCACCGCGGCCAGATCGTCCACCGCGAATCGCACGCCGTGAAACGGACGTAGCTCCAGTACCGCCCGTTCAGAACTCTCCATACCGGGCATGTTGCCATAAGGCCCGGACTCCCCGACGCTGCGGTGCCCGGTTGGTCAGGAAATCGGATTGCAGGAGGCCTCGCACGATGATCCAAGGACGGAACGGAGCATCTGATTCACCTGAATACCAGCACGATCACCCGACCGGGGACGTGTACGAATGGTTTCAACGCGGTGTGAAACTCTTACAGGAAGGCAGTCCGGCCGCCGCCGCGGCGCTTCTGGAACGTGCGGCCCAGGCCGAGCCGGCCTCGCGCAGCATCCGTGAGGCACTGGCGCGAGCGCAGTTCAACTCCCGGCGGTACGCGGAAGCGGCCGGGAGTTTCCGGTGGATCGTCGACGCCAACCCCGCCGAGGACTACGCCTACTACGGCCTCGGCATGGCCCTGTGGCGCACCGGAGACATCGAGGCGGCCCAAGAACCTCTGGCTGTGGCCGTCGCTATGCGCCCGGACCTGCGGCACTACGTCTCAGCGTTGACCCAGGTCCGAGCCACGTTGCGCGCGAGGCGGGCATGACACTGCTCGACGGCTACGACACGCTGCTCCTCGATCTCGACGGCGTCGTCTACCTCGGCCGGCATGCCGTACCGGGTGCCCCAGAGGCACTGGAGAAGGCGAAGAGCTGGGGCGCGCACCTGGCCTTCGTGACCAACAACGCGTCCCGAACGCCGGGGGCCATCGCGGAGCACTTGAGCCATCTGGGCATTCCGGCGGCCCCTGACGACGTCGTGACGTCGGCGCAGGCCGCCGCGCGGCTGGTCGCGGAGCACGTTCCGCCCGGCTCCGCCGTGCTCGTGGTCGGCGGCATGGGGTTGCGCAGTGCCCTGCGGGCGCACGGCCTCCATCCCGTCACGACCGCCCTTGACGATCCCGCGGCCGTCGTCCAGGGAATCTGGGACGGCATCTCCTACGGCCTGCTCTCCGAGGGGGTGCTGGCCGTACGGCAGGGCGCCTGGTTCGTCGCCGCCAACAGCGACACCACGATGCCCACGGACCGGGGCGAGCTGCCGGGGAACGGCTCCATGAGCAGGGTCATCGCCACGGCCACCGGAGTCGAGCCGGTCGTGGCCGGAAAGCCGGAGCCGCCGCTTCACCGGGAGTCGATGATCCGCACGGGCGCGAAACGCCCGCTGATCGTGGGAGACCGGCTGGACACCGACATCGAGGGAGCCACGCGGGCGGGCGTGGACAGCCTGCTCGTCCTGACCGGCGTGGCCGGTCCGCTCGACGTGCTCACCGCTGACCCGCGACACCGTCCCACGCACCTGGCGGCGGACCTGTCCGGCCTGCACGCCCCTCCAGCGGAGGTACGGCGGGGCGACGCGGGGTGGACCTGCCACGGCTGGACGGCGACCTGGGAGGGCGGTCACCTCGTCCTCTCGGGGGAGGGGGACCCGCTGGACGGGCTCCGGGCCGCCTGCGCGGCGGCCTGGGAACGGGCCGGGGACGGCCGCGCAGACGAGGACGCGGTCAAGCCGGCGCTGGCCCGGCTCGATCTCTGACGGGCTGACCGCACCTCCTCGCCGGGTCGGCGCGGCGACCGGCCCGGTCATGGCTTTCAGCCCGACCCGCCGTTTGTTGCCGGACCCGCACCGGACGCAGGCCATTGGAGGTCTCGAGGTCGCTCAGAGGAGCCTGCGGAGGCGGAGAAGATCGGTGAGGCTGGCATCGATCTTCACCCGGCCGCCGAAAAGGGCACGGCCCATGTCCAGCTCCCCGTTGACCAGCGAGATCAGGTCCGCGCTTGAGATCGTGAGTTTGACCTCGGCCGGCCGTCCCCCCTCGGGGGGCACTTCCTTGAAGGGATCGAGCCCATCCCGGTGGATGCGGCCGTAGAAGGTGATCTCAAGGTCCGATATGCGGCAGGACAGCCTCCGCTCGACCACGTGTTTCGCGCGGTCCTCCGCGCTGATCTCGCCGAACTGCTCGACGAGCTGTTCCAGCGCCGCCCGGCACTCATCGACGGTCGCCATGCGTGAACCTCTCTCCAGGTGGACCGGCCAAACGCCCTCTACCTACGGACGGTAGCGTTCCACGTGAGTACTACGCGAAATCTGACACGTGACGGCGTATCCGAGGCAAGGGGATTCGCCTGGTGTTCCAAGCGGGATTTCGTACGGGTGCCGATCGGCTTGACCGCGGACGCCGAGATCTCCGAGGACGAGGGCGCGTTCGGTCGTGAACTTCGGCTGTGAACTTCGGACGTCAACTTCGGCCATGAGGGAGCGAGGTTGTCGGCCGGGTCGGATAGCGTCAAGGCGGCGGGCGTCGAGACGGGAACCGCTCGCCCGGACCTGGCAGCATGGCGGGCCGGGGCAGGCTGGTGAAATGCTTGTCTTGATCAGGATCCGGGCCAGGCGGACCAGGCCCAACGGAGGGATGAATGACGGAGACCGGCAGCGATTCGCCGGCGGGGCTGGCATTCCTGCGCGCGCGGGCGGCGGGTGGTGGCATCCCGCAAGGCGGCGCGGAGCATGTGTGGAGCGGTGCGGAGGCCGGGCACGCGGACCCGGCCGACACGCAGGCCGGTGCGGTCGTTGAGGGCGGTGAAGAGGGAGTGGAGGCGGCGTTGTCGGCGCTGGGACGGCTTGACGGCATGCCCGTCCCCGAGCACGTCGGCGTCTTCGAGGAGGTCCTCACACGCCTGGAGACGGCGCTGACGTCGGTGGACGAGCCCGTCGGGGACACGCCCCGGTGAGGTACGCGGCTTGGTCCGGACGGACGGCGGATTCCTCGCTGTATGCCCGCTTAGACGAGCAACCGGCAGATCCTCTTCAGAGTGCTCGCGTCGGCGGTCGGCAGGTAGAGCTCTCTCAGCATGCCCTTCTCCATGGACGGCGCGGCCGATGAAGCGGGTTCGGCTTGACAGCGAGTTGGTGCGGCGCGGGCTGGCGCGGTCGCGGGAGCAGGCGGCGCAGCTCATCGAGGCGGGCCGGGTCACGGTGGGCGGCCAGATGGCACGGAAGCCGGCGACCCAGGTCGATACGGCGGCGGCCGTGGTCGTGGCGGAGGCCGCCGACGGTCCCGACTACGTCTCACGGGGCGCGCACAAGCTGCTCGGGGCGCTGGAGGCGTTCAAGGGCCTCACCGTGCGGGGCCGAAGGTGCCTGGACGCGGGCGCCTCGACCGGCGGCTTCACCGATGTGCTGCTCAGGAACGGCGCGGCCCACGTGCTCGCCGTCGACGTGGGCTACGGGCAGCTCGCCTGGTCGTTGCGGACGGACGACCGGGTGACCGTGATGGAGCGGGTCAACGTGCGCGACCTGACGGCCGAGATGGTGGGAGAGCCGCCGACGTTGATCGTCGGTGACCTGTCGTTCATCTCACTGCGCCTGGTCCTTCCCGCGCTCACGGCTTGCGCCGCCGAGGTGTCCGAGTTCGCCATGCTCGTCAAGCCTCAGTTCGAGGTAGGGAAAGAACGCGTGGGTTCGGGCGGGGTCGTCCGGGACCCGGCGCTGCGGGCGCAGGCCGTCCGGGACGTCCTGGCCGCCGCCGGGGCCCTCGGGCTGACGGTGAAGGGCGTGACGGCGAGCCCGCTGCCGGGCCCGTCCGGCAACGTGGAATATGTCGTCTGGCTCGGGAAGGGGCCCGGCCACGATTCTGTTCCCGATGTCGAGGCGGCCATCGAGCGAGCAGTGGCGGAAGGGCCCCAGTGACGGTGAGGGAACGGTGAGCGGCCGGGTGAACACGAAGCGGACGGTCCTGGTCACGGCGCACACGGGCCGGGGTCCGGCGGTGGAGAGCGCCCGGCTGGTGATCCACCGGCTGGTGAGCGCCGGGCTGAACGTGCGGGTGCTCGACGTGGAGGCCGAGGAGGTCGCGTGCGCGGGGGCGGATGTCGTCCCGGCCACCGCGGCCGCGATGGACGAGGTCGAGCTCATGATCGTCCTCGGCGGCGATGGGACGCTGCTGCGCGCCGCTGAAAGGGCCCGCCCCGCCCGGGTCCCGCTGCTCGGCGTCAACCTGGGCCATGTGGGATTCCTCGCGGAGGCCGAGGTCGAGGACCTCGGGGCGGCCGTCGACCGGGTCGTCGAGGGTCACTACGAGGTCGAGGAGCGGATGACGATCGACGTGCTGGTCCGGCTGAACGGCTCGACCCTCGCCGAGACGTGGGCGCTCAACGAGGCCTCCGTCGAGAAGGTCGACCGGATGCTGGAAGTGGTCGCGGAGATCGACGGCCGGCCGCTGTCCCGATGGGGCTGCGACGGCGTGATCTGCGCCACGCCGACCGGCTCGACCGCGTACGCGTTCTCGGCGGGCGGCCCGATCGTCTGGCCGGAGGTGGAGGCGTTGCTGATGGTGCCGAACAGCGCGCACGCGCTGTTCGCCCGCCCGATGGTGGTGTCCCCGCGTTCGACGCTCGCGGTCGAGATCGTTCCCGCGACCGGCGCCGGAGTGCTGTGGTGTGACGGTCGCCGCCGCTTCGACATCCCGCCGGGCGCGCGGGTCGAGGTGCGCCGGGGCGAGATTCCGGTACGGCTCGCGCGCCTGCTCGGCGTGGAGACCACGGGCGCTCCGTTCACCGATCGTCTGGTCGCCAAGTTCGACCTGCCCGTGCAAGGGTGGCGCGGTCGCACTCGCCCGTGATCACGGCAGTGAGTGGCGTCGTGTGACGCCCGCCATGTCGTACGGCCGTCGTGCGGCTGCGGTGCGGGCTCTGTCCCTCATGACCATGACTCTGTGCCGCGACTCTGTGCCGCATGACCATAACTTTGACGAATTGTCGCTAAGAATGGCCAGGATAGGGCCTTTTACTGAAATCAGTCCGCCATATCGACGCCCAAAGTTGCAATAGCGGCGTTTGTGGTTGTTTGGCGATTCTTCTGGGCATCGGCCCGGCGTGAATCCGAATTATGGGCCGAGCATGTCAGCTGCGCCACCTTCCTGTACCCCTCATTGAAATGACGATTTAATGTGATAAATCTCTATGGGGAGGAAAGGGGGGTTGGGGGTCGGGGGAAGCTGGAGTGGTTCCGGTGAAGATTCTCCCGGTAAGGGGATTTCGTCTTTAGTCAAAACAGATCTCTGAAACGGAGACATTTTCAATGTCGCGCACGATTCATGGTCTAGTCGCCGTAACGGCCGTCGTTCTGGCGGGTCTGCCGCTGTCCTCCTCGGCCGCGAGCGCCGCCACCACCGTCGCCACCCGGGCCTCGGCCGCCGCTCCTCAGGAGTTCGACGAGGACTGGGGTCCCTACTATTCCCTGAAGAAGGGCAGCTACCGGGCGAAGGCGTCGGGGTCCGCGTACGAGGACGGCGATTCCGTCCACGTCAAGGGGAGGGTTTATGACAAACACTCCTCCGCCAATATCTGCGGTTACATCCAGGCGAAGTTCGTGAACGACGACGACGAAACGCGGTACTACAAGCTGTACAACTGCGCTTACGGCACGCCCCTCTCGTTCGATTTCTCCTGGGACGACGTGAGCACCGCCTCCGTGCGGGTCTGTCTCTGGAACCAGTCGGAGGGCCAGCGCCTTAAGTGCGGCCAGTGGTACGAGGTGTACACCAGCGACAACGGTGACGACGAAGGCGACGACGAGGACGAGTGATCCTCCGCCTCGCCGAACGGGCATCTGCGACGCGAACACCTGAACACGCGAACAAGGTCCGGCTGCCGCCGTTTTCCCACTTGGCGGCAGCCGTACGAGGACCGTGCCCGGTGGTGACGGTGGGCGGTTCTGGGCGCTGGGGGCGGAGAAAGCGTAGGATCGTGCCGCGCCCGCCGTACTGGTGTTCGGTGATGCCGATGGCGCTGCGGAACGGAGGGACCAGTGCGGCCAAGTGTCGAGGAGGTCCGTATCCAGGGACTCGGCGTGATCGACGAGGCCGTGCTGGAGCTCTCACCGGGGTTCACCGTCGTCACGGGTGAGACCGGTGCGGGGAAGACGATGGTCGTCACCGGCCTGGGCCTGCTGTTCGGCGGCCGTGCGGATCCGGCGCGGGTCCGCCCCGGGGCGGACAAGGCCACCGTCGAGGGCACTTTGCTGGTCGACCCGGCGGGCCGCGTCGCGCAGGAGGTCTTCAATCTCGGTGGCGAGGTCGAGGACGGAGAGCTGATCATCACGCGGACGGTGTCCTCCGAGGGCCGCTCTCGCGCCTGGCTCGGCGGACGCACCGTCCCGGTGGGGACGCTCACCTACATCGCCGACGATCTGGTGGCGGTGCACGGTCAGATGGACCAGCAGCGGCTGCTCCAGCCGGGCCGGCAGCGCGCCGCGCTCGACCGTTACGCGGGCGATGAACTGGTGAAGCCCCTGAGGGCCTACGAGCAGGCGTACAAGCGCCATCGGCAGGTCGGTGACCTGCTCGACGAGCTGACCGCCAAGGCGAGGGAGCGCGCGCAGGAGGCCGATGTGCTCCGGTTCGGCCTCGATGAGATCGAGAAGGCGGAGCCCAGGGCCGGCGAGGACGTGGAGCTCAAGGACGAGGCGGAGCGGCTGTCCCACGCCGACGCGCTGCGGACGGCCGCCACCACGGCCCACACCGCGCTGCTCGGCGACCCGATGTCGAGCGCGCAGGCCGTACAGGACGTGGTGTCCCTCCTGGGGCAGGCGAGGTCGGCTGTGGAGGCGGTGCGGGAGTTTGATTCCGCCCTGGGCGGTCTCGCCGACCGGCTCGCCGAGGCGGGATATCTCATCTCCGACGTCGCGACCGAGCTGGCGGCGTACGCGGAGTCGGTGGAGGCCGATCCGGCCCGGCTGGCGGCCGTCCAGGAGCGCAGGGCGTTGCTGACCGGGCTGTCCCGCAAGTACGGCGCGGACACGGCGGCCGTCCTGGCCTGGGCCGCGCAGGCCGCGGAGAGGATCACCGACCTCGACGGGGACGACGAGCGGATCGAGGAGCTCACGCGGGAACACGCGGAGCTCACCGGCCGCCTCAAGGAGCTGGCGACGGAGCTGACCGGCATCCGCACCGCCGCCGCGGAGCGGTTCGGTGACGCGGTCACCGAGGAGCTGACCGCGCTCGCCATGCCGCACGCCAGGGTCAGCGTCGGCATCACGGAGAGCGGCGACTTCGGCCCGCAGGGCGTGGACGAGGTGGAGTTGCGCATGGCCGCCCATCCCGGAGCTCCGGCGTTGCCGCTGACGAAGGGCGCCTCCGGCGGCGAGCTGAGCCGCGTCATGCTGGCGATCGAGGTGGTGTTCGCGGGCGCCGACCCGGTCCCGACGTTCGTCTTCGACGAGGTCGACGCGGGCGTGGGAGGCAAGGCGGCGGTCGAGATCGGCAGGCGGCTGGCGAAGCTGGCAAGGACCGCCCAGGTCATCGTGGTGACCCACCTGCCGCAGGTGGCGGCCTTCGCCGACCAGCACCTGGTCGTGGAGAAGGCCAGCGACGGCAGGGTGGTGCGCAGCGGCGTGGTCACCCTGGACGCCGACGGCCGGGCCAGGGAGCTCTCGCGGATGCTGGCGGGACTGGAGGACTCGGAGCTGGGCCGGGCCCACGCCGAGGAGCTCCTTTCGATAGCGGCGACGGACAAGGCCGGCGCATAACTCTGCGTCACGAAACTGACACGCCGAGGCGTGGGGGGCCATCCTGGTCGCTCCCTCTGGCAGGATGGTCACGATGAAGGTCCCGAGCTTGAAGGTTCCGGGCCTCCGCCGCAGGAAGGCTGATGACCTTCCCGGGGTGACGGCAGTGGCGAGAATCGATAAGCGGACCAAGAGGCTCACCAAACGCCTCAAGGCCGGGGAAATCGCGATTATCGATCACGTTGACGTCGACCGAGTGAGCGGGGAGGCTCTTGTCGCGTGCGGCGCGGCTGCGGTGGTCAACGTGACCGCCGGTATCAGCGGTCGCTACCCGAACCTGGGGCCGCAGATTCTGATCGACGCGGGCATACCGGTGATCGACAACGCCACACCGGAGCTGTTCGACCGCGTCCGGGACGGTGACGTCGTCCGCGTCCACGAGGGGTTGATCTACCTCGACGACGAGGTGGTCGGCAAGGGCGAGGTCCAGACCACCGAGTCCGTCGAGGCGGCGATGGCCGAGGCCAGGGCCGGGCTCTCCGTCCAGATCGAGGCGTTCGCTGCCAACACGATGGAATTCGTCCGGCGTGAGCGCGACCTCCTGATCGACGGCATCGGCGTGCCCGACATCGCGACGTCGATGGAGGGCAAGCACGTCCTGATCGTGGTCCGGGGCTACCACTACAAAGAGGACCTCGCGACCCTTCGCCCGTACATTCGTGAGTACCGTCCCGTGCTCGTCGGCGTCGACGGCGGTGCGGACGCCCTGCTGGACGCCGGATACCTTCCGGACGTCATCGTCGGGGACTTCGACTCGGTCTCGGAGAAGGCGCTGTGCTGCGGCGCCGAGCTCGTGGTGCACGCCTACCACGACGGCCGCGCGCCAGGCCTGGAACGCGTGCGCAAGCTGGGCCAGCGGGCGGTGGTGTTCCCCGCGACCGGCACCAGCGAGGACATCGCCATGCTGCTGGCCGACGACAAGGGCGCGTCGCTGATCGTCGCCGTGGGCACGCACTGGACGCTCGTCGAGTTCCTCGACAAGGGCCGCTCGGGCATGGCCAGCACGTTCCTCACCCGGCTGCGGGTGGGTAGCAAGCTCGTCGACGCCAAGGGCGTCAGCAGGCTCTACCGCAGTCGCATCTCCACGCCGTCCCTGTTGCTGCTCGTCGCCACCACACTGATCACGATCGGCGTGGTGCTCCGCGTCTCGCCGGTCGGCCAGGTCTGGCTGAACGGGCTGCGCGACGCCTGGAACGGCTTCATCTTCTGGCTGGTCGGACTGTTCTCGTGATCGATTTCCGTTATCACCTCGTCTCGATCGTGGCGATCTTCCTCGCCCTTACGGTCGGCATCGTGCTGGGCAGCACGGTGCTGGAAACCGCGTTCTACAAGTCGGCGGAGGAGACGACCGCGCAGCTGCGCCAGGCCAATACCGACCTGCGCACGCAGCTCGTCGCGCTCCAGGCGCGCGAGGACGGCGGCAACTCGCTCATCATCGCGCACACGCCCGAGCTCGTCCGCGGCCGGCTCTCCGGCGAGCGGGTCGTCCTCGTCGAGGCCCCCGGCGCCCCCGCGGCCCTGCGTGACTCCATCGAGAAACTGGTGGTCGCCGCCGGCGCCGCCTATTCGGGCCGGATCACCCTGACCGACAAGTTCGTCTCCGCCGGCCAGGCGACCGTGATCGACGGGCTGGCCGGCAACACCGCGCCCCTCGGGACGAAGTTCGCCGACGGTGCCACGCCGTACGACAAGGCGGCGGCGGTCCTGGCGAGCGCGATCGTGACCAACGACCGGGCCCAGATCGGGCGGGCGAATCCGGCCAGCGCCAGCGTGCTGGACGCGTTCCAGTCCGGCGGCTTCCTGAGCGTCGGCGGCAGCCCGCTCCAGCGTGCGACGGTGGCGGTCGTCGTGGCACCCGTGCAGGCGTACGAGGGCGACAACGCGGACACGCAGAACGCGGCCGTCGTCTCGCTCGCGGCCGGGCTCGACTCGGCCGATCTCGGCACCGTCCTCACCGGCACCACGACCGCCTCCGGCGCCGGAGGAGTCATCGCGGCCCTGCACGACGCCGGTGATGCGGCCGCGACCGTGTCGACCGTGGACGCCGTCGATATGCCCGCGGGCCGGATCGTGCTGGTCTACGCTCTCAAGGAGCAGCTGGCCGGCCACACCGGAGCGTACGGCCTGAGCGGCGACTCCACGGCCTTCGAGCCGTCGGACACCGCCAGCGCGAGCCCGGCGGCCTCAAGCGGCTGATCTCGCGTGCGGAAATCTACGAACCCCTGAGGAAGAGGAAGCCGCTGTGGCCAATCGCCCATCGCTGCGGCCGTTGCTGAGCGCCTTGGCCGGTGCCGCGCTCGGCGCCGTCGCCGCCCGCGCGGCCCACGCCGCCTTCAACCGGCGGCCGCCGATCGGCGACGAGAAGACGTGGACGCGCACGAACCATCGGGGCGAGCCGATCACGATGCTGGAAGGGCCCGC
>JBIOWF010000039.1:0-3700 GCA_044868295.1 Microtetraspora sp.
GCGCGAGCTCGCGCTGGACGGCCACCGCCGCCTCGATGGCCGCGCCGGCGCGCTCGAAGACGGCGAAGAACTCGTCGGCGCGCGCGTCGATCTCGCGCCCGCTGGCCCGCAACAGCGCGGCGCGGAGGATGGCCCTGACGTCGTTCAGCAGGGCGCCGTAGTGGTCGCCCAGCTTGCGCAGCAGACCGGTGGAGCCTTCGATGTCGGTCATCAGGAGCGTGACGAACCCGGTGGGGAGCGCGGCGGCATCGGTGGAGGTGGCCTGGATCTGACCGCGCAACCGGTCCTTCTCCACGACGAACCTTACGGCGTCCAGCACGGTCTTGGTGAGGTCCGGGTCGTCGAGGATCGCTCGATCGTGCACGAGGGCGGTCATCGGCCGCCCCTGGCGCTCCAGATAGGTCACGCCACGCCGGTCGTCCTCGGCGGGGAGCGGGACGGGCTTGCCGGTGCCGTCCAGGTAAGCCCCCGAAGCGTCGGACCAGTGCAGGACGGCGAGGGTGGGATCCCGGAGGACGATGCGCAGCCGGCGCTCTAGCTCGCCGGGCGCCGGGTTGCGGCCCAGCTCGATCACGAGGCGGCCGGCCGTTGCGTGTCGCTGTTCCGACTGGATCTGGCTGGTGATGAACCCGACGGGCACGATGCGGTACTTCCTCGCCGCGTTCAGCAGCCGCTTGCGGGCGCGCTCTCGGGCCGCATCGCTCTCGAAGGCGACCTGATTGAACCGGGCGAGCGCGTTCCGCACGTGGGCCTTGTCGTGGACCGGCAGTCGCCGCCGGCCGCGAGAGTCGATGTAGGCGAACGCCTTGTCCGGGAGACGGGCTCGCTTGCCGGTCTTCAGACGAGCCATGGGCGAACAATAACGCGGTCCCCGGTCACCACGCCACGGCCGCGTAGACCCCGACACGGCTCGCCGGGGGCCCTATCGGTCGATCTACCTCGACACATCGAGAGATAGATTGATGGGCCTGCCACAATGGTCCTAGGCTGAAAGCCGATCCGGAGGGCTCGAAGCGAGGCGGGTATGAGGGCGCAGCGACGAGACGCCAACCGTAAGACCGGCGAATCCGTGGAGCGCATGTGGCAGGTCTATGCCGACCACATCGGACTCCCGAAGGCCGGCGTCGAGGGGGAGGAGTCGCCCCCTCCAAACACCGAAGACACGCCCGAGCGGCGGCGGCCGGTGCAGCTCGTGCGCGACAGCGTCGGCCGTCCGCTGGCCGGTCGCCCGTTCGCCGTCGTGGCGGGGGTGGTGGTCGTCCTGATCGCCGGCATCACTCTCTGGCTGGGGTTGTCGAGCCGACCCGACACGGTTGCGCGTCGGTCGCAGACGGCTTCGGCCCCGACCGGTGAGGCCGAGCGAATCACGCCGCGCCCGGCGCCGGACAATCCCGGGGACGCTCTCCAGGCCTCCCCGCCGACCCGAGCCATCCCGAGCGAGAAGACTGACCCCTCCCCACGGCCGCGTCCCGCACCTGACGCCACGGCGTCGCGGCCGGCGACCGCGGTGCCTCCGTCGAGTGGGGTCTCCCGGCCCGAGAACCGTCAGGCGAGCCGGTCAGTCTCCCCCGAAGCGAAGCCGGCCACCAGGGATGTCGCGTACCGGATCGGCTTCGACTTCGGCTCCGACTACCTCAACGACGAATCGAGGCGGACCCTCGACAAAATCGCCGCCGCCATGCAGGCCAACCGTGACTGGCGCATGGTGATCGCGGGGCACGCGGATGCGCAGGGCACGCCCGATTTCAACCAGGCTCTGTCCGAACGTCGGGCCCAGACGGTCAAGGCGTATCTGCAGGCGGCGGGGGTCGCGCCGGGGCGGCTGAGCGCCGTGGGTCTCGGCGCCTCCCGGCCGGTGGCGCCGAACGACGCTTCGGGGAATGCCCTCAACCGTCGCGTCGAGTTCCATCGCCAGTAGCGCCTGGGGCCATGCCCGCGGCCGGGGACGTCTTCGAGGCTGTTCGCACGCTGCTCGCGGTGCGTAGCTATCAGGACAAGCCGGTGCCCGATGCGGTGACCCGACGGATCGTCGAGGCGGGACGTCTCACGGGCAGTGGGATGAACCGGCAGCCCTGGCACTTCATCGTGGTTCGCGATGCGGCGACCTTGCGCCGGCTCGGGTCACTGGCCTCGAGTGGACCGTACGTCGCGCAGGCGCCACTGGCGATCGTCGTGGCCACGGACCGGACCCGGTTCGCCGTCTCCGACGCCAGCCGTGCGATTCAGTCCATGCTGTTGACGGCGTGGGCCGAGGGGGTCGGCTCGAACTGGGTGGGCTTCGGCGGCCTCGAGAAGGTCAAGGCCCTGCTCGACATCCCGGCCGACCTCGATGTCCTGGCGATGCTTCCGTTCGGCTACCCCGCCCGCGCCGTCGGACGGGGCAAGAAGCAGCGAAAGCCGTTGCGCGAGGTGGCGCATCTCGAGCGGTACGGCCGCCCGTTCGAGTGAGGCCGTCCGGCGCCATCACCACTCGCTAGGCACATCCCATGGCGTAGACCTGCGTGGCCCCGGCCGGCAGGGGCCGTTCCCCCCAACTCTCGCCGCCGTCCTCGCTGGCGAACACCTCGCCGCCGGTGGTCGCGCAGTACATGCGTTTCGGCTGCCGCCCGTCGAACGCGATCGCGAACATGGTGGTCCTGGGCTTGACGCCCATGTCCGTCCGGCTCCAGGTCGCCCCGCCATCTTTGCTGCGGAACAGGACACCGACGTCGCTCTGGAAGTTTGCTCCAGCGGCGACCCAGATCGTCCTCGGATCGCCCGGGACCTCTCGGATGTCACGACAGTACGTCTGGCCGTTGGGGTTCAGCGGCTCGAGCCTGGCGCTGGCCCAATGCCCCCCCTGATCGGTGCTGCTGAACAGGCCCGCCCGCCCGATGGCCAGGACCGTCCCCGGCCGCCAGCGCGCGACGAGCACGCCGTGCATGTCTACCGTGTCGTCGTTCACGTACTGCCCGTGGCTCATGTTCTCCCAGCGCTCGCCACGGTCGAGACTGCGGATGACGCCACCGACCTCGATGGCGCCGTAGATCTCGTCGGGATTGGCGGGATTGACGGCCAGCTCCAGGACGCGCTTGGCCGGGTTCGAGCCGGGCGACACGGTCACTTCCGGGAAGCGGACGGTCACCGGCAGCTGCCGCCAGTGCTCGCCGCCGTCCTCGCTGCGAAAGACCTCGCAGTTCTCGTACCCCGCGTAGAGCACCCTCGAGTCGTGCGGATCGAACGACAGCGACCAGACCGGCAGGCCGTGATCCGGAACGTCGAGCTTCTCCCACTGCTCACCGCGGTTCGTACTGCGATAAGGACCGTGTTGCGTCCCCACGTAGATCGTCTCGGGCTGCTCGGGGTGCGTGGCGATGGCCCGGACGGCGGGCGCCTGGGGAAGGCCACGAGTCAGCGACTCCCACCGGTCATCGCCGGTGGCCAGGCGATAGAGGCCGGACTGGACGGGGCGGCCGGGAGCGGTCTCACCCGCCAGACCGACGTAGACGTAGGACGTGCGATCCGTGGTCATCGCGTGCTCCTCCCTTGTTCGTGCGAACCGAGCGTCGGCCACCACCAGCTCACGGCGGCGCGCCGCGCTTCACGTACACCGTGCCGTCGCTCACCCGCACCGGATAGGTGGGCACGTCGGCGGCCGCGGGGCCGCCCAGTGGCTTGCCGGTGCGTACGTCGAAGGTCGCGAAGTGCAGCGGGCACTCGA
>JBIOWF010000040.1:0-3862 GCA_044868295.1 Microtetraspora sp.
GGCGAGAACGGGGCGGGCAAGTCGACGCTCGCCAAGATCCTGTCCGGGGTGGTCGCGCCGGACTCCGGACAACTGGAACTGTTCGGGCGTAAGTGCACATTGACCAGCCGGGCCGAGGCGCTTGCCCACGGCATCGGCCTGGTGCCGCAGACGCTCAGCCTCATCGGTGAGCTGACCCTCGTCGAGAATCATCTGCTCGGCGCGCGGTCACTACGCGCCGATCGGTCGTCCGCCCGCAGGATGCTGGCGGAGACCGCGGCGCAGGCCGGCCTGACCGTACGGGTCGACGTCCGGACACGTGATCTCAGCCTCGCGGAGCGGCAGCTCGGCGAGTTGCTGCTGGCCCTCGCCGGCGGAGCCCGGGTGCTGGTGCTGGACGAACCCACCTCCAGTCTCGGGCCCGTCGAGGTGGGCGGACTGTTCGCCCATCTGCGGCGCCTCGCCGACAGTGGCACCGCCATTGTGATCATCACGCATCGCATCGACGAGGTGCGGGAGGCGGCGGACGAGGTGACCGTGCTGTCTCAGGGCAGGGTGGTGCACCACAGCCTCCTGTCCGACGTCACCGACACCGAGCTCGCCGTCGCCATGGTGGGCGGACTGCCGCAGGCGCGGGAGGCGACGACGCGAAAGCCGGGACCCACCAGGCTGACGGTGTCCGGGCTGACCTCACCCGGCAGGAGCGGCACTCCGGTGCGCGGCATCGACCTGAGCGTGGCCGGGCACGAGATCGTCGGCGTGGCCGGCGTCGCCGGCAGTGGCCAGGCGGCACTCGCCGACGCCGTCGCCGGCCTGGCTCCCGTGGCGTCCGGAACCGTGATGATCGACGGCGCCGTGGTCACCGGAAGCGCCCTCCGCACCACTCGGGCGGGGCTCGCGTACATCCCGGAACAACGCGCCGACGGCTTGATACCAGCACGCGCCGTCGCCGACAACGCCGCGCTGCTGCGTACTCGGGAACCGGCCTTGCGAAGGCTCGGCATACGCCGGACGCCCGCGATCGAGGCCTATGCCCGCGATCTCGTGGCTCGGTTCGATGTACGGCCCGGCGACGTCCGGCAGCTCGTCGACGGTCTGTCCGGCGGCAACCAGCAGAAGCTGCTCAGCGGACGCGAACTGGACCACGGGCGCGCCGTGGTGCTCGCCCACGGACCGACTCAGGGCCTCGACCCGCGAGCGGCGGACGCGATCCGCCGGGGCCTGGAGAGCGCGGCCGGGAGTGGAGCGGCGGTCCTGCTCATCTCCGCCGACCTCCACGAGGTGCTCTCCTTGGCCGATCGAATTCTCATCCTGGTCGGAGGCCGGATCGTCGACGAGATGGCGGCCGGGAACGCGACCACCGAGCGGATCGGCCGGGCGATGGCCGGCCTGGCGGCGGAACAGGTGAGCGAATCGTGATCCTGCTTGCGAAGATCGCGCGAGCAGCCGCCACGACACGCCTCGGGCGGCTCGGACGGGTCGGACGGGTCGGACGGGTCGGGCGGGTCGGGCGGGTCGGGCGGGTCGCTGGTGCGGTCGCAGGGGGCCGTTCCGGGGACGGCAACGATACGGCCGCCACGACGCAGCTTGGGCGAACCGTCGGTGCGGTCGCCAGCTCGCGTTTCGCGCGGATCGTCGGTGCGGTCGCCACGGCGCTCGCCATAGCCGGTGCTCTCGTGTGGCTCACCGGCGGGAACCCCTTGATCGGCTTCCAGGGCTGGATGAACGGGGCGGTCGGCAGTAAATATCTGGCGGCGGAGACGCTCGTGCGGGCCGCGCCGCTCGTGCTGGTCGCCCTCGGCACGGCCCCGGCACTGCGTGCCGGGATCTTCACCGTCGGAGCCGAGGGACAGATCGTCATCGGTGCGATCGCGGCGACGGCCGTGATCCTTTCATTTGACGGGCTGCGCGACGCGCCCGCGCTGGTGCTGTTGCCGCTGGGGGCGTCGGCCGCGACCATCGGTGGGGCGCTCTGGGCGCTGATCCCCGCGCTGCTCCGGACGCGCTGGCAGGTCAATGAGATCCTCTCGACGCTGCTGCTGAACTACCTCGCCACGGCGCTGCTGGCGTGGTTGTTGCGTACGCACCTCGCCGACCCCGCCGGGGCGGCGACCCCGCAGAGCGCCGCCCTCCCGGACGCCGCGCTGATCCCGTCGCTGCTGCCCGGCACCCGCCTGCACTGGGGGGTGCTGATCTCCGTCGCCGCGGCGATCGCGCTGGCCTGGTGGACCCGGTCCCCGTCCGGCTTCGCCGTCGACGTGTACGGCACGCGCCCCGCGCTCGCGGCGCGGGTGGGACTCACCGACGCCCGCGCGGTCATCGGCACCATGGTCCTCTCCGGTATGGCGGGCGGTCTGGTGGGCTGGCTGTCACTCGCCGGTCTCGACGGGCGGCTCTATCCAACGGTGGCGGGCGGCATCGGCTTCTCCGGGGTGCTCATCGCCGTGCTGGGAATGTCCCGTGCCGCCGGGATCGTCCCGGCGGGCCTGCTCTTCGCGGCACTCAGCACCGGTTCGAACGGCCTGCAGATCGCCACTGGAACCACGCCGAGCTCGATCGCCACCGTCACCCAGGGCGTGCTGCTTCTCGCCGTGGCGGTCGCGGTGGGAATCCGTACCAGGCGAAAGGGACGGTGATCCTGCGGTGACCGTCGCCTCGCTGGATTTCTGGAGCTCGGTGCTGGCCGGAACCGTCCTGCTCAGCGTCCCCGTGTTGTTGGCCGCGCTCGGCGAGACGCTCGTCGAGCGGGCGGGCGGGCTCAATCTCGGCATCGAGGGGATCATGCTGGTCGGTGCCCTGACCGCGACGTACGGAGCGTTCAACGCGGGCCCCTGGGCCGGCTTGGGTCTCGGCGTCGCGGCCGGGCTCGTCATGGGGGGCCTGCTGGCCGCGGTCGTCTTCCGTGGCGGCGCGGACCTCATCGTCGCCGGAATATCGATGTCCCTGCTCGGAGCGGGGGCGAGCACGTTCATGTTCGAGAAATGGCTGCCGTCGGGCACCTCGAACGTGTCGGTCGAGCGGGTGCCGGGTTTCGCGGTGCCAGGGCTGGCGGACTTGCCGGTCCTTGGCCCCGCTCTGTTCCACCAGAACCTGCTCACCTATTTCTCACTCCTCCTGGTTCCGGTGGTGGCGTGGATTCTGAGCTCCACGACGTTCGGACTGCGCCTGCGCGCGGTGGGCGACGACCCGGCCACGGCTGAGCTGCGCGGGTTGAACGTCACCAGGCTTCGCGCGGGCGCGCTGGTCATCGGGGCCGGGCTCGCCGGGCTGGGCGGCGCCGCCATCACCGTCGGCGACGTCGGGTCGTTCACCCCCTACATCACGGCGGGCCGGGGCTATGTCGCCCTCGCAGTCGTGATCATCGCCCGCCGGACCGCGTCAGGGGCGCTCGCGGGCGCCCTGCTGTTCGCCTTCTGCGACAGCTTCGCTCTGCTCGCGCAGACCGGCGGCACATCCTGGCCCGCCGAGCTGGGCACCGCGCTGCCGTACGCCGTCACGTTGATCGTGCTGGTGGTGGAGTCGCGCCACCGCCTACTGCGGTCCCGCCGGGTCGTCTAGTTCACCTTCGCCAGTGTCTCAGTGCCGGGCCGTCGCACCTTTGCCTCGGCACCGGGGCACGGTACGCCGTCGACCGCGACGCAGATCCCGTAGATCCGGGCGTGGCCGGTCCAGCCGTTGCCCCGTCCCCGGTTGTTGCTGATCTGGACTCGTGCTCGCGGTGGGTCGAGCGCCGAGACCAGGGGCAGGTAGACGGTCCCGGCCGTGCGGGCTGGGGCGCGCAAACCACAGGCAACCGTGGGCCGGAAGGCGAACCGCCAAGCAACAGCAGCCCGGACCACCGCCATGACGGCGTCCGAGCTGGCTGGAATCCCCCGGCTTTAGC
>JBIOWF010000041.1:0-6097 GCA_044868295.1 Microtetraspora sp.
GGTTACCAAAGTTCAATGACTTATTCACTTCGACGTACAAAACTCAGGTTGAAAGCGCACATAACTCCCGCTACTGTCCCGTGTGTCCCTCCCAGTGGCAAATGTCCAGCAGGAGAAAAGCCCGACATGTCAGAGCAAGCCACGCCCGAGCAGCACGCCGCCGACCTGATCGTCTTCGGCGGCACCGGCGATCTGTCCATGCGGAAACTCATCCCCGCCCTCTTCCACTGCGACCGCGACGGCCTGCTGGCCGACGAGACGCGGATCATCGCCATGTCGCGCGGCGGCCTGACCGACGCCGACTTCCGCGGCAAGGTGGACGCCGAGGTGGGCCCGGCGTTCACGGGCTCCGAAGGCTGGGAGCGCTTCCTCCGCCGCCTGCACCACGTCTCCGTCGACGTCTCCGCCGCAGGCGCCGCCGCCGACCGGACCGGATGGCGCGCCCTCACCCACCTGCTCGCCGGGCACGAGCACCGCAACCGGGTGTTCTACCTGGCCAGCCCGCCCATGACATTCGGCCCGTTCTGCCGCGAGGCGCACGAGGCCGGGCTGGTCACCCCCCTCTCCCGGGTCGTGCTGGAGAAGCCGCTCGGCCGGGACCTGGCCAGCGCCCAGGCGATCAACGACGCGGTCGGCGAGATCTTCCACGAGCGCCAGATCTTCCGCATCGACCACTACCTGGGCAAGGAGACGGTTCAGAACCTCCTCGTGCTCCGCTTCGCCAACGCGTTCCTGGAGCCGATCTGGAACTCGCTCTGGATCGACCACGTCCAGATCACCGCGGCCGAGACGGTCGGCACGCCGGGCCGCCGCGGCTACTACGACCACGCGGGCGCGCTGCGCGACATGGTGCAGAACCACCTGCTGCAACTCCTGTGCCTGGTCGCGATGGAGCCACCGGCCCGGGGCGACCGCGAGTCGATCCGCGACGAGAAGGTGAAGGTGCTGCAGTCGCTGCGCCCGATCACCGGCTCCGAGGTGGACCGCTTCACCGTGCGCGGCCAGTACACCGCCGGACCGGACGTCCCCGGCTACCTGGACGAGCCGGACAACACCCAGCCGACCAGCGCCTCCCACCGGGTCGAGACGTACGCCGCGATCCGCGCCGAGGTGAAGAACTGGCGCTGGGCGGGCGTGCCGTTCTACCTCCGCACCGGCAAGCGGCTGCCCACCCGCCGCTCCGAGATCGTGATCCAGTTCAAGGACGTGCCGCACGCGATCTTCCCGGGCGCCACGCCGAACCGGCTCATCCTGCGGCTGCAGCCCAGCGAGGGGATCGAGCTGCACCTCATGGCCAAGGAGCCGGGGGCGGGCGAGATCCTGCTCCGGCCCGTGCCTCTCAGCCTCAGCTTCGCCGAGACCTTCCGGACGCGGGTGCCCGAAGCGTACGAGCGACTGCTCATGGACGTGCTCTCCGGGAATCCGACCCTGTTCATGCGACGCGACGAGGTCGAGGCCGCCTGGCGCTGGATCGACCCGATCATCCAGAACTGGGAGGGCTCCGAGATGCTGCCCGAGCCCTACCCCGCCGGGACCACCGGGCCGGCCGGCGCCCACGAACTGCTGGCCCGCAGCGGCCGGACCTGGCACGAAGAGGAGCTCTAATGCATCCCGTGATCACCGAGGTGACCGACCGGATCAGCGCGCGCAGCCATGAGAGCCGCACGGCCTACCTGGCGCGGATCACCGCGGCGGGACAGGAGCTCCGCGACCGCGGACCGGCCCGCGGCAGCCTCGGCTGCGCCAACCTGGCGCACGGCTTCGCCGCGTCCTCTCCCGAGGAGAAGCTCGACCTGCGCGGTACGGCCAAGCCCGGCGTGGCCATCGTGACCTCGTACAACGACATGCTGTCCGCGCACCAGCCGTACGAGACCTACCCGCCCGAGCTGAAGAAGGCCGTCCGCGCGGCGGGCGGCGTCGCCCAGGTCGCGGGCGGCGTGCCGGCCATGTGCGACGGCATCACGCAGGGCCGCGCCGGGATGGAGCTGTCGCTCTACAGCCGCGACGTGATCGCGATGGCGACCGCGATCGCGCTGTCGCACGACATGTTCGACTCCTCGCTGCTGCTCGGCGTGTGCGACAAGATCGTGCCCGGGCTGTTCATCGGCGCGCTGCACTTCGGCCACCTGCCCGCGATCTTCGTGCCGGCCGGGCCGATGACCTCCGGCCTGCCCAACAAGATCAAGGCGCGGGCCCGGCAGGACTTCGCCGAAGGAAAGATCGCCCGGCTGGAGATGCTGGACGCCGAGGCCAAGTCCTACCACTCCCCCGGCACCTGCACCTTCTACGGCACCGCCAACTCCAACCAGCTGCTCATCGAGGTCATGGGCCTGCACCTGCCCGGCGCGACCTTCGTGAACCCGCACACCGAGCTGCGGCACGCCCTGACGCGGGCCGCCGCCCGGCGGGCGGTGGAGATCACGCCGCACGGCGACGAGTACACCCCGATCGGGCGGATCGTCGACGAGAAGTCGATCGTCAACGCCGTCGTCGCCCTGCTGGCCTCCGGCGGCTCCACCAACCACACCATGCACCTGGTCGCCATGGCCGCCGCCGCCGGCATCATCCTGACCTGGGATGACATGTCCGATCTGTCGAAGGTCGTGCCGCTGCTCACCCGCATGTACCCCAACGGGCAGGCGGACGTGAACCACTTCCAGGCCGCGGGCGGCATGTCCGTGTTCATCGGCGACCTGCTCGACGCCGGGTTGCTCCAGGGCGACGTGCTCACCGTCGCCGGTCACGGCCTCGACCTCTACCGCGCTGCTCCCGTCCTCAAGGAGGGCGAGCTCGTCTGGGAGGAGCGGACCGAGGGCAGCGCCGATCTCGACGTGCTGCGGCCGGTCGCCACGCCGTTCTCCGCCGACGGCGGCATCCACATGCTCTCCGGCAACCTCGGCAGGGCCGTCAGCAAGGTCTCCGCCGTCAAGCCCGACCACCTGGTGATCGAGGCTCCCGCCCGGGTCTTCGACGACCAGCTCGACCTGCTCAAGGCCTTCGAGGCGGGCGAGCTCGACGGGCGCGACTTCATCGCCGTGGTCCGCTACCAGGGGCCCAGCGCGAACGGCATGCCGGAGCTGCACAAGCTCACGCCCCCGCTCGCGGTCCTCCTCGACCGTGGGCAGAAGGTCGCGATCGTCACCGACGGCCGCATGTCCGGCGCCTCCGGCAAGGTGCCGGCCGCCATCCACCTGTCCCCCGAGGCCGCCGACGGCGGACCGATCGCGCTCATCCGCGACGGCGACGTCATCCGGCTCGACTCCGTCACCGGCACCCTCGACGTCCTGGCCGACCTGGACGGACGGGTCCCCGAGGGGGCCCCGCTAACCGACGCCCAGTGGGTCGGCACCGGGCGGGAGCTTTTCGGCGCTTTCCGACGTACCGTTGGACCCGCGGAGCGCGGTGCCAGCATCTTCAGCGTCGTAAGGGGCCATGCATGATCTTTCCTTGGCTTGTCGCCGACATCGGCGGCACAAACGCACGGTTCGGCCTGGTGACCCGATCCGGCGCGCAGCCGGAGTCGGTGGCCGTACTGGCCGGGGCAGAATATGACGGCCTGACCCACGCCGTGGCCTCCTATCTCGGGGACCACGCGGGCGGAGTCCGGCCGGGAGCCGCGTGCCTGGCGATCGCCGGGCCGGTGGAAGGCGACCGCTACCAGCTGACCAACGCGGGCTGGACCGGCTCCGTCAAGGACCTGAACATCCCCCACGTCGAGCTGCTCAACGACTTCGAGGCCCTCGCCTTCTCCCTGCCGCATCTGGCCGGTGACGATCTGATGGCTCTCGGCGGGCCCGCGCCCACCGCCGGGCTGGCCAAGGCCGTGCTCGGCCCCGGCACCGGCCTCGGCGTGGGCGGGCTCGTGCCCGTCAAGTCCGGCTGGGTGCCGGTGCCCTGCGAAGGCGGCCACGTCGCCGCACCCGTGGTCACCGACCTGGAGTTCGAGATCGTGCGGGCGCTGCGCGCCGACGGCCTGCCGTACGTCGACGCCGAACACCTGATCTCCGGCTCGGGCCTGCCGCGCCTACACCGGGGGCTCTCCCTCGTGCGTGACGTGCGGGCCGAGCGGCTGACCGCCTCACAGATCGTCGCGTCGGACGACCCGCTGTGCCTGGAGACCATCGAGGTGTTCCTCGCGCTGCTCGGCGGATTCTCCGGGAACGTCGCCCTCACGTTCGGCGCGCGCGGCGGCGTCTACCTCGGCGGCGGCATCCTGCCGCGGATCGCCGACCGGGCCAGGCGCAGCCGGTTCCGCGCCAGGTTCGAGACCACCGCGCCCGCGCTGAGCGACTACGTCACCGCGATCGCCACCTCGCTGATCGTCGCCGAGCAGCCCGCGCTCACGGGGGCGGCGGCGTGGCTCGCCCAGCGCGCGGCTAGGGTGGAGCTCGTATGAACGAGCGGAGTGGACGCCGCACAATCCTCTCCGGGCCCGCGGGCTCCGGCCATTACCGAACACGAACGAGTCCGGCCCGCCGCCGGGCCGGGAGGACCGTATGAGCCTGCTCGACCTCGCCCCCGTCATCCCCGTCGTCGTCATCGACGACGCCGAGACCGCCGTGCCGCTCGCCCGCGCGCTGGTCGCGGGTGGCCTTCCGGTCATCGAGGTCACGCTTCGTACGGCTGCCGCCCTGCCGGCGATCGAGCGCATCGCGGCCGAGGTCCCGGACGCCGTGATCGGCGCGGGCACCATCCGCTCCGCAGCCGACGTCACCGCGGCCATCTCCGCCGGTTCACGATTCCTGGTCTCCCCCGGCACCACTCCCGCGCTGGTCGACGCGATGCTGGCGGGCGGCGTGCCGTTCCTGCCCGGCGTGGCGACCGCGTCCGAGGCCATGACCCTCGCTGAGCGAGGCGTGAGCGAGATGAAGTTCTTCCCCGCCGAGGCCGCGGGTGGCGTGCCGTACCTGAAGGGACTGGGAGGCCCGCTGCCCGACGTGCGCTTCTGCCCCACCGGCGGCGTCAAGCTTGCCACCGCGCCGTCCTACCTCGAACTGCCGAACGTCGGCTGTGTGGGCGGCACCTGGCTCACCCCGGCCGACGCCCTGGCCACCGGCGACTACGCCCGCATCGAGAAGCTCGCCGCGGAGGCCGCCGCACTGCGCTGAGATTTCGCCCAGGCCCCGCAGACGTTCCGCCATATCGGCAAACTCTCCGGAGGAGCCTCCGCCTCTGTGCGGGCCTCTGGTGGGCCTCTGTGCGGGCCTCCATAGACCTCGTCAGCAGAGCCATCCTCCCTCGGCGGAGCTGACGGCCATGTTCGTGTCCGCAACCCGGAAACACGTTCATGGATCCCAGGGCTCGTGACCTCCTACCCGTTGGTCACGAGCCCTCCCTCTCTTAGACGGCCCGCTGTGAAGGCCCTTGGACGGCGCTCGCCGAACGCGACTCCGCACCGGCAGCGGCTGTCGGCTGTCGGCTGTCGGCTGTCGGCTGCGAGATCCAGGCGGCCCTTGGCCCCTCTTGGGTGAAGATCAGCCACGTGTGACCCTCGCCCGGAAGGCGCCGGCGTCCCAGGTCTCATGTGCCCCTAGAGCCTGTAACCTCAGGTGACATAAAGATGATCTTGCGTGGTTGAGGCCGTTTGCCTACCTGATTCGCCCTGGATAGGCGATGGCGAGATCGTTGAGCGCTTCGCGCCCCCTACAGCCGCGCCGTTCACGTCCGCAGCGGAGCACTCGCGCTGGCGCTGGTGTTCGCGTGGGCCTTGGTGTTCACGTGGGGCGGTGGCGCTGGTGCCGGCCAAGGTAGGTGAAGGCCCAGCGGTCCTTGCCGACACGGCGGAGTCGATAGCGCTCGGGATGCCGGTAGCGGTCCCGGTTGTGGAACTGGCAGGCCGGGCCGAGCTTGTCCAGGTTGGTTTCACCGCCTTCGGACCAGTTGTCGACATGGTCGATCTGGCACAAGTGGGACGGAAGCGGGCAGCCGTCCACCCAGCACGTGGTGTATCGGGCGAACACCGCCCGCCGTTGGGCGGGGGTGGCCAGGCGGACCTTGCGTCCCATGTCGAGGACCTGGCCCTCGGCGTCCATGACGATCCGGGCCAGCGTCGAGGTGCGGGCCAGGCGGTGCACGTCCGAGACCGGCAGCACCTGCC
>JBIOWF010000042.1:0-43721 GCA_044868295.1 Microtetraspora sp.
CGAAGGCGCGTCGTGAACCCGGCGGAGATCCATCAGATCGTCTTCCGATGGTCCGAGAGGCCGCTGCTCGGCGGTCCCGGTGTCGGGCCGGTCGCCACCTCCCTCGACGGCCGGCAGCTGCCCGAATGGTCCAACCGCCTCCGGCACGGCGACTTCGTGCACCCCATGTGGCGAATCGACACGGATGACGCCCGTCTGCCCGTGATGGGAACGCTCCGGTTCGGCGCCACGGACGCGGTGATCGTACGCGCCGTGTTCACCGAGGACGACCACGGCCGCCCGTCCAAACTGGTGCACGTCCTCCTGGGCCCTCTGGAGGTCCTCCTCGATCTCCGCGCCCTGAGCCTGTGCGACTGGCCCGGATGGGCGCGGCCTGGGAACGCCCTCCCCGCGGAGCTGGACCCGGTCGACCTGAACGCCGCGAAGGAGGCGGCCGCGACCGCCCGTCACGAGCTGCGCACGGGCGCCCTCGGCCATTCACTGCTCCCGGGCGTCGCCGCCGACGTTTTCAACGCGCCCACCCAGCACTACCGGCTCATCGTCCCGCCGGGCACCGCCTCCACCGATCCGGGCGAGGACGTCATACCGGAGCTGGCGTTCGGGCTCATCGACGTGTTCGGCCGTGTCTCCCCTGAGCCCGTCTGGACGTTTCTCGTACGCGCCGAGCTGAAGTCGAAGCTGGCGGACGCCCGGCTCCTCATCCTCGACCAGGCACCACCTCCCTCCGCGCATCCGAGCCTGAAACGGGTGCCCCTGCATCCGGGGGCCGCCGCCACCCGCACGGGGCCCGTCTCCTCCGCGATGGCCGGCGCGCTCATCGCCGCCATGGCGACGAACCAGATCGACTACCCTCCCCCGCCGCTGCGCTCCGCCCACGACTCGGCGACCTGGATCGCGGGCGAGCTCCGCCGGCTGAGCGGAGTGGTCCCGCTGCTGCGGCGGGCCGCCCACGACGACCTCACGGCGAAGGACGAGAGCGATCTTCGGGACCCGGGGCCGTGGCTGGCCGAGGGATTCACGACCTGCTCGCCGGCCGAGGCGGCGGAGATCCTGGAGTTGTGGCAGCCGGTTCACGCGTTTCCGGAGGCCCGCCAGGTGCTCACACGGGTCGGGATCCGGCGGGCGCTCGACGCGGCCCAGGCCGACGCGCCGGAGAAGACGACCTTGCTGTGGGCCGTACGGGCCATGCCGCCGCCGGGGGGCGCCGTCGCGGAGGGCCTGGCGGCCATGTACCGGGAACGGCACAAGCCTGGCGCGCAGGAGGTGTCACGGGTCCTGATCTCCGCCGTCACCCTCGGGATCGACGCGGAGGCCGACCCGACGGTCGCGTGGCTGCTCGGCGCGGTCGAGCCGTACGTGCTCCTGCACTGGGCCGTCGATCAGGTCCGGCCCGGGCGCCCGGAACGGCAGCCCGGCCTGGCCGCGGCCTGCCTCCACCAGATCAGGGAGGAGCGGATCGATCCGACCGGGCGTGACGCCTGCCGGAAGATCGTCAAGGACGACCGCGGCATGGCCGGGACGGTGGACGCGATCACCTCCAGCACCGCCAAGAAGATCCAGCTCTACGGCAAGGTCCTCCTCGCGGCGTACGGGCGCCCGAGGTCGGCGGACGACGTCCTGGCGATCGTGGATCACCTCCGGGACACGGGAGCGGCGACGGCGGAGATCGCCTGGTCCGCGCTGGTCGAGCTGAGCCCGGACGCGGCGCTGCGCTTCGCCGTGGTGGCCGGCGCCGTCAGGATCGGCGCCAAGCAGGTCGCCGCACGCTTCCTGCCGGATTTCTCCCTGCCGGAGCTCATCGCGGGCGCCGACCGGCACGGCTCGGACGGCGCGGTCGTCCAGACGGTCATCCCGCTGATCCAGCGACGCTTCACGGACGCCTCCGCGAAGGAGGCCGAGCTCGGCAGGGTCAGCCTGCGAAGACACGGCTACCTGGCGGACGCGGTCGCGCTCACCTACCCGGATCGCGACGAGCAGGCCGCGACCATCAGGCAGCTGCTCACGCGGGCGTACCGGGCCACGGAACTGCCCGCCGACGACGTGACCGAGCTTTGCGCCTCGGCGGCGGCCACCGAGGACGCGTTCCTGGTGGCCGTGGCCGTGCTGGCCGGCCTCGAGGGAAAGCGTGTGGCGCACCGGCAGATCGTGCGCAGGACGCTGGAAGCCCGGGGTTTCAGCGCCAACCTGATCGAAGCCGCCTGCGGCAACGCCCTGGCGGAGAGCGCGCAGACCAGAGAAACCGAGCGGATCAAAGAGACCGGGACGATCAAAGAGACCGGGCAGATCAGGGAGACCGGGCAGATCAGGGAGCTTCCCCAAACCGAGCAGACCAGGCAGCTTCGGCAGACAACGGAGCTCGGCCAGACCAGCAAGATCAGGAAGGCCAGGGACGTCGTGGAGGTCTGGGCGCGTCCGGTGTCCCGCCCCGCCCCTCCCGGCCTTGAGCTTGTGGTCCCGGCCGGGCACACCGTGAAGGAGCCGCGAGGGGATCGCGTCCCGCCAGAGGTGCGGACGGAGACCTACGACGACGGATGGCGGGAGTCCGCATTCGCGAAACATCGCTCCGCCGACTCACGGCCGAGGTTCGGCCCCAAACCCGAGCACACCCTGGTCATCGGGCTCGCGATGCTCTTGATCGGCGGAATCGCCTCAGTGTTCCTCATCCTCTCCGGATCCGGCCAGGACAAGCCCGGACCCAGAACCAGTGAGACGGTCCGCACACCACCAATCGTGATCACCACCTTCGACCCCTTCGAGCGGCCTCCGCCGCGCGGCGAGAAGGACCAGGAGCCCCAGCAGAAAGAAGAACAGTGACGAGAGCTGAGACCACGATCGGACCAGAAACCCTGCGGGTGATCGGAGACCGGCTGGCCGAAACCGCGCAGCGGGAGTTGCAGACCTCCGGGGAAGAGCATCGCACGGGCCCACTGGCCCTCGGCATGCTGGCGGACGCCATGCGCGCCGGGGGGCTGGGCCTCGCCGGGGTGGACCTGCTCGCCGTCTATCCGCCGGAGGCGCTTCTCCCCGACCGCCGGGCGCCCGCCCTGGAATTCGCCCTCACCGCGCTGCGCATCATCCGGGACGTGTTGATCTTCGTCCCGGTCTTCCTCACCTGGCTCAAGCTCCAGGAAGCGCTCACCGCGTACGGCAAGGCGAAGTCGACCGAGTCCTTCCTGCTCGGGTGGCAGGCGGGGACCTTCGACGGCGGCCACACGACGTTCACCCCGCTCAGCGACGCCGCCATGACGGTGGCGCTGCTCGTGCTGCTGGTCATGCTGGTCGCCGCTACCGTGCACGTCTGCGAGGGCTACCTGACCGCGGCCACCTCGAACGAGCGGACCCGCGGGCAGCTCGCCCAGGACCTCGCCCTCGCCACCCTCCTGATCCCGCCGACCCCCGAGGACGCGCGCATCTCGATCCGCCAGGTCGCGGGCCTGCTCCCGGCCCTCAAGGCCGGCACCGCGGAGCTGGCCGGCTCCATCGATCGGATGTCCGACGAGATCAGAGCCGCGCTGGAGGGCGGGCCGGGCCAGCGGATCGCCGAGGCACTCGACACGTGGGTCGAGAAGTCCGCCGCGATGGAGCACGCGCTGAACGCCATCCAGATCCCGGCCACCACCCTGAATGAGTTCAAGGAGCTGCACGAGCAGATCAAGGATGACCAGCGGCGGCTCCAGTCGGAGCTGAACCGGCTGGTGGATCGGATCCATTCGGTGGCCCAGAACGACCAGGACATGCTGGAAGGGCTCGCGGGCTCGTTGCAACGCTTCAACGCCGGAGTGCAGGACCTGTCGGAGGCGACCGCGCACCTGCGGGACTTCGTGGACACGACGCGGCAGTTCGTCATGCAGATCCGCGGCGGCAACGGCCGGGCGGAGTGGTGAGGCTCCGCCGGGACCGGATGACGGCCGCGCACCTGGCGGGCTGGCTTTTCGCCGACCTGCTCCTGGTGCTGTTCCTCGTCTCGCTGTCCGCCCAGGCGAGGTCCGACGATGACCGGAAGCGGCCGTCCCCCAGCCCGTCGCCGTCCCAGTCCGCGTCACCGTCCCCCAGCCCCACCATCACCACTCAGGCCCCCCGGCTGCTGAGCAAGCGCTACTGCGAACTGCTGGTCAGGGCGGACTTCGGGGCGATGCTCGGCACCGACTCGGCCCGGGCGGCGGAGGAGCGCCTGGTCGTCTCCCGAGTGGACGAGGTGCTCCGAGGCGACCGCCCCGGCGCCGTGGTGGGCAAGTACCGGACCGCCTGCCTCGCGCACCTGCGTGGCGGAGAACAGGCGGGCATGGTCATCGCGTACGGCGCTGCGGATCAGAGCAGGATCGGCCAGGCGACTCTGGTGGCGGAGCGGGTCAACCTGGCCGTGATCGAGGGCGACGACCGGCTCGGCGTGCGCGGCCATCCCCGCTTCCAGGGAGCCGGTGACCTGGCCGAGTGGACCGGCCGGGAAGGCGCCGACAAGGTCAAGATGATCGTCTTCTTCTACGAATCCTGACCTGTCGATTCTCCCCCTTGAGATCTCAGCCCCTGAGCCCTTTGTTCGGGTAATTGACTGTGACCCGAACAACACCACTACGGCGCCCGCGTGGTTCGCCTTTACTCATGAGACTACCTCGAGTTGTGACACCGGTCACACCAACTGCGAAGGTTTTGCAGTTGTGAGCGACCCACGGGCCGGAATCGCAGCCGTTATACGTAATGAAGTACGTAGTTTTACTGATGCCTTTGCGGTCAAGGGGACCATAACTTCCTGTCATGGCCGAATCCAAGTTCGTCCTGCAGGTTCGGGGAAAAATGGCGTGTGGACAACGCTCACGCAGTCCGGGGAACGACTGGGGGATTCTGAGCGGACGAGCGTGTCACCTATGGCCACAGGTGACACCGACTGGGGATGGGCCTCGCGACCCTCCATTGACACCGGTTCCGGGAATTCGGGGTCGAGCCAAGGATCATCATTGTCGACAAAGGGTCTGAACGGTCTCTACGAGAATCTGGCGAAACACGATAACTGCCGGATGAGATTTCTATCCATTGACGGACATCTAGTCACCAAGACCTTCCCGGAAGTCCACGACGACGTGGTCCGGCTCATGTCGGAGCTGTGCGACCGCGGCATCCAGACCGGGGATCTCGTGGGGCTCGCGGGGCCGAACTCGTACGAGTGGGTCGTCGCGGACCTCGCCCTGCTGGGGTTGAGGTGTGTATCCGTCGCACTGCCGCTGGAGGGGCAGACGGTTCCGGCGACCGTCGGGGAACTCGCCGAGAAGTACCGGCTCTCGGCCGTGCTCCTCACCAAGGCACTGCCGGCCGGGTCCGAACTCCCTGATGGTGTGGCACTGTTGGAGGAACGACCGCTCAAGTTCGACAAGAGAATTCATGCGGACGGCGGTCACGCACCGCTGCCCGATGATGTCTTCTCCATCGCCTTCTCGTCCGGGACATCGGGGAGCAAGAAGGGCCTGCTGATGTCCAAGAAGGGTGTCGAAAACACCATCCGGACCTCGGCAGAGGCGTGGGAAATCAGCAGCGAGGACAATCTGCTGATTGTCATGCCGTTCTCCAACTTTCAACAGCGCTATTTAATGTACCTGGCCGTCCGGCACGGTGTGGACGCTACGGTCGTGGCACCGGAGCGAATGTTCCAGAAGCTCAGGGAATTCGAACCGACGATCATCCTTGGTCCCCCTTCCTTCTTCGAGGTCGCGTACAACCGAGCCTGTTCCGGCAGCATTCGCGACAGGTTGCCGTACTTCCTTGCGGCCGCCCTTCACGGCATCGCACCGGGGCGTCTCAGCCGCCCCCTACGAGTGCGGCTGGGCGAAAAGTGGATGGGCATGTACGGGGCACGTGTGCGCCTCATGCTCACCGGTTCCGCACCGGTTCCGCCGAGGACCGTACGGCTCTTCCAGCAGCTCGGTGCGCCCCTCCACGAGGTGTACGGGAGTACGGAGATCGGCTGGATCTGTTTCAACCTGCCAGAGCGCCACAGAATCGCGAGCGCGGGCCGTCCGGTCGACCGGATCAGCGTTGAGATCGCCGACGACGGAGAAGTCATCGTCCGCACCGAGCATCCTCAGTGCCTCGGCTACATCTTCGAGGGGGAGGAGACCCAGGAGTCGGTGTTCCTGCCCGAGGGTGCGGTCGCCACGGGCGATCTCGGCAGATTCGACCGGGCGGGCTTCCTGAGGCTGGTGGGGCGGAAGAAGAACGTCATCGTCACGCGGAGTGGGGTCAAGATCAATCCCGAGGAGCTCGAAATGGCGGTGGAGAAGGGCTGCCGGGTCACCAAGGCGATGGTCGCGTCTCCTGGCGAGGAGGGGCTGCTGACCTGTGTCGTCTGGCTGGACGACTGGCAGTCCGCCGAGCGGACGGCCGAGGTGGAGTCGTTCGTCGGCGAGACCAACAGAAAGCGGGGAACCGCACACAGGATTTCCGAAGTCGTCTTCAGGCCGGATGCCGAACTGACCGTCGAGAGCGGCCTGTTGACGAGGAACTTCAAGGTCGACAGAGGCGCGGTCATGCAAAAGATCTTTGATGAGAGCACCCGGGGGGGACGATGAACACAGGCCATGTGAGCGATGACGAGATCTGCCGGCTCATCGCGAGTGTGATTCCCAAGCGGGCGGCCAAGCGGGGTGTCACCCCCGAAATGAGTCTGCGTGGCGATCTGGGCATCGATTCACTCGGACTCATGAGCATCGTCTTCGTCCTGGAGGAGAAGGCCGGAATCGATGCGTTCGGCAGGGTGCAGGAGTTCATCCGTGCCGAGTTCGTCTCCGACCTCATCAAGACAGCACGGCAGAGCTGAGAGGCCGACCCATGAGCGACAAGCCTGTGATCATCGACTTCCACAGTCACATCGCCTCCGAGATGTGTTTTCCGAAGTCGTTTCAGGACGGCGTGGTCGACAACATGACGGTGGCACTCGAGAGTCGTGGTGTTCCCGTGACCCGAGAAAAGGTCGCCCGCATGCATACCGGTACGCTCACGGACCCATTCTGTGACGAACTGGTGAAGCAGATGGACGAGGCCGGGATATCGGAGTCCGTTCTCCTGCTGCCGGACTTCACTTATGCGCTCAAGGACAGCACGCACACCATCGAGGAGCTCATCGACCACCATAAGGCGGTCGTGGAACGCCATCCAGGTCGCTTCCGGGTGCTGGTGGGCGTCGACCCGCGATGGGGCGCGGACGGTCTGGCCCTGTTCGAGCGAGCCATCGTCGAGTACGGATTCGACGGGATGAAGCTGTACCCGCCGTGCGGCTACCGGCTGTCGGACACCATTCTCTATCCCTACTACGAGATCTGCGCTCAGTACTCGTTGCCCGTACTGTCGCACATCGGAGCCACCTCGCCCGCGCTCGACTTCGAGATCGCCCAGCCCATTTTCGTCGACAAGGCCGCCAGAGATTTCCCGGGAATCGACTTCGTGTTGGCGCACGGAAGCGTTCACTATCCGGATGAGGTGGCCATGTTGTGCAACAACCGGCCGAACATCTATGTGGACGTGAGCGGATACGAGGCTTTCGGGGTCATGGCCCTGAACAACCTCTTCCGCCGGGGAATCAACCATAAAATCATTTTCGGGACCGACTGGCCGGTGTTCCGGCTACAGGGCCGGCAGCTGAGCCTTGTCGAGAAGCTCGACAAGGAAGGCGCTTTCCCGGAAAGCATGTCCGAGGCGGACCGGGACCTCTTCTTTCACAAGAACGCCGCGCGGCTGCTGGGCAAGAACAAGCTCAAAGTCCCCGTCGGCCGCGGCTGATCCACGCCGTGCCCCTTACCATTCCTTGCGTTACCAGAGAGAGGCGTGAAGGTGACTGAAAGCGTGACGGAAACACAGTTCCTCGGGCTGACCGACGAACAGCTTGAGTTCTTCAAGGAGAACGGGTTCGTGGGCCCGTTCGACCTGTACTCGGAGGAAGAAGCTCCGATGCTGTGGAACCAGGCGATGATCGAGATGGTCACCTCCGCGAACAAGCCGCACAACTCGACGGTCATCAACTACGACCGGCACCTGGACTGCGACACGCTGTCCAAGCACATCAGCCGGCCCGAGATCGTCCACAAGCTGCGCAGCCTGATCGGCGACGACATCCTGTGCTGGAAGACGAACATCTTCAAGAAGGCGCCGGGCGAGGCCGGCACCGGCTGGCACCAGGTCGAGACCTTCGTCGTGGGCGAGACCACCACCTCCGCCAGCCCCTCCCTCAAGTACACGGAGGAGAGCGCGATGGTGACGCAGGAGCTGACCGTCTGGACCGCCTTCTCTCCCGCAGGCAAGGAGAACGGTTGCCTCCGCTACATCCCGGGCAGCCACAAGCGGTGGTACTACGACGAGAGCAAGCCGCTGACGCGCAATGTCGAGAGCAAGTCGCACGACTTCTTCGGGTACGACTACTCGGAGCTCAAGCTCGACCAGGACTGGGATCCGAATGACGAGGACATCTTCGAGATGGAGATGAAGCCCGGCCAGTTCGTCATCTTCCTGGCCAAGTGCATCCACGGCTCCCTGCCGAACGTCAGCGACCAGATCCGCCTTGGTTTCGCCTCGCGCTATGTCTCACCGTCGGTGAAGGTGTACGAGGACGTCGACAGCCTGAGTGAATTCGGCGACACCATCAGCCTGGACTACCACGGCAGTGTCCTGGTGTCCGGCGAGGACAAGTACGGGCACAACAGGATTCATGAGCAGAACCTGAACGGCTTCCCCTTCGAGAAGGTCGACATCGATGAGCACTGACGAATACCGGAAGAAGTTGGCCGGTTTTCTTGGGACTCAGCCCATGACGCAGGACATTACCTACGAGGACGTCATGCGGGCGAAGTCCAGGGAAGAGCTCGGGATCAGCTCGCTGAACATGATCCTTGTGATCGTGAACTACATCAAGGAACACAAGAACGACAGCGTTCCGGTGAAGCCCGAGTGGGTGTCCCGGCTCAATGATGTCGACGGCATCGTTTCCGTCATCCGTGAGATCGACGAGATCGATTTCGCGAAGGCATCGGTGTGACAGTCGTTTCATGCTCGATGGGCCCGGCCGCCTCCATGGCTGCCGGGCCCGGGCAGGAATGCGAGGAGCAGTGAGCTCTGGATGCGAAGACGTGGCCATGGGCGCGTTCTCCGCGGTGTTCGGAGAACTGGAGCGGAGGCCGGAGGACATCCCGGGCTTCGACGGGCTGTGGAGCACACAGTCGCCGGACGCCGACTTTGCCTCCATGGGCTGCGGAACCTTCCGGAAAATGACACGCCCGGTCGAGGACTACGTGATCGAGTCGGTGCGCGGGACGCTGAGCGAGGGGTCCATTCCGGCGGAAGGCGTCGACCGCATCGTCTTCGCCACCAGCGACGCCCGACTGGGCTCGCTCGGGCCGGGGTTCGCCGCACGGGTGCTGGACGCCCTGGGACTGGTGGCGTGTGTGCCGCTGATGGTCTCTTTCCAGCAGTGCTGCAGCTCATTGACGGCGCTGCGGCACTGCTGGGACCTGTTCGGCGATGCCGATGTGCAGAACGTCGTCCTCGTGTCGCTCGACTTCACCCCGGACGACAGCGACCGTGTCAGGTCTTTCGCCCTGTTCAGCGACGCGGTCGTCAGCTGTCTCATCACCCGGGGCGACTCACGGCACGACATCGGCCTGGCGCGTCTGGTCTCCTCGAGCGTCCGGCTCGACCACGCCGGACTCCTCGGCCAGGATTCGTTCATGTCGAGGCAGAAGGTGGCCCAGGCCGCCTTCGCCGACGTCCTGGGCGACAACGGTCTGCGGCTCGCCGACGTCACGAAGGTGTTCCCGGCGAACCTCTACACGCCGGTGACGCTGTTCAACGCCATGATTGCCGGCGTTCCCCGGGACGCGCTTCACTTCGCCGGCGCCCTGGCCGCCTACGGGCACTGCGGGAACTCGGACTGGATGATCAATCTTGCCGACTACCACCGCGGTGTCGGCGTACGCCAGGGAGAGACGTATCTGGCCCAGTCGTCGGCACCCGGGTTCTTCGCCTGCGGGCTGCTCGTGGGCGCCTGAGACGTCTGGACATCACAGTAAAGGTGAGACCGATGAAGATTGCAGTGGACGACCTCTCCGGAGCCGAGATCGCCGCGTTCCTCGATGCACACGTCCAGCAGATGAGGGCCATCACGCCGCTGGAGAGCAAGCATGCTCTTGACCTCGACGGGCTGCGCAGGCCGGAGGTCACCTTCTGGACGATCAAGGACGACGACGTTCTCGTGGGCTGCGGCGCGATCAAGAGGATCGACGACGATCACGCGGAGATCAAGTCGATGCGCACGGAGCCCGCGCGCCAGCGCGGCGGGGTGGCGTCGCTACTGCTGGGCCACATCATCTCCGAGGCCCGACTCATGGGTTTCTCCCGGCTGAGCCTGGAGACCGGCGCGACCGAGTTCTTCGCTCCCGCGCGCGCCCTGTACGAGAAGTTCGGCTTCGTCTACTGCGCCCCTTTCGCGGACTACAAAGAAGACCCCAACAGTGTGTTCATGACGAAACTGCTCCAGGACTGACCCGGAACCAAGGGGACGGCAAGTGAAGGACAATGTGTACGCCTATGACAGAGGGCTGTACAGCCGGCTGTTTCTGAACTGCTTTCAGCGCCATTCACTCGTGATGCTCGCCGAACGCGAACCGCAGGTTCATCAGTTGCTCTACCGGTGCCTGGTCAGTACCGATGACATCCTGCAGCAGATCGTCAGGGAACAGCGGCCCAAGCACTCCTTCGAGAGCGGGCTCCTCGACTCCGAGGATTTGGCCAGAATCGGCATGGTGCGGGAAGAGGTGGAATTCGGAACGTACTCCGAAGCCCGTGACCTTCTGCTCGACGTCCTGGCCCGGCAGGGTTACGCCATCCTCGTGGGTGACGTCTTCTACTGGCCGCACTGCCCGGAGTACAGGACCAGGCACGTGGTCCACGCGATCGTGCTGCGTGGCTACGACCCGCAGGCCGCACAGTGGTCGATCATCGACGAGAACCCGGCGAGCCTGCTCTGCGAGTACACATACTCCGAGGACGTCATCGCCGCCGGTTTCGACAACAACGAACTGCGCCGCATCAGGTACTTCACGGCCAAGCCCTTCGACGCCGAGGAGGCCGGGCACGCGACCCGCCGCGCGTTCGCCCGTCTCGTCGAACGGTACGAGGACAGCCTGACCCTGCTGACCGGGGTCGGGGACCTCCTCGCCAGCCCGTGGATCGCGCCGGAGCGGGCCATCGCATCCCTGCACGACGCCTTCACCCTCTATCAGGGGTCACGGGTCGGCCTGTCCGAGTACGTCCGCCGATGGACTCCGGATCCGGAAGTCGAGGCTGTGCTTACCCGCATCGTGAAGCAGGCGGAGGAAGTGCAGAACCACATGCTGCTCGGCAAGGTGACGGGTTCTCTGGACGAGGTCCGGATCACGGACGCGTGTCTCGGGTTGAAGGCAGCCGAGGAGCAACTACTGCGCGGGCTGCAAGCGGTCGCCGGGGGTGCAGGAGCCGACATGACAGAAATCTAGGTCGCGATCCTGCTTGAGATGAATTCTTCGACTACCCAGGAGGTGAACGAATGAGTGGCGTTGTGGGCTGGATCGACTTCCGGCGCGATCTGGGTGAGCAGGGCTCCGTTCTGCGATCGATGACGGAGACGATGGGGCGCCGGGGTCCGGACACCGAGGACGTCTGGCTGTCCACGCGCGCCTGTATCGGGCACCGGGGGCTGGCCGCTTCGGGGTCGGCCGACAATGTGAGGCCGGCGAAGGCCGAGACCGCGCGGGGCGTCGTGTACGCGGCCCACGCCGGGGAGGTGTACAACACCGATGAACTCCTGCGGGACATCGAGGCGGCGGGCGGCACTTTCCGGAACTCCTCCACCGCCGAGGCGCTGCTCCAGGCGTTCCTGCTATGGGGACCGGAATTCGTTGACCGCGTCAACGGGGCCTTCGGGTTCGCGATATGGGACAGCAGGTCGCGGCGGCTGCATCTGGGGCGCGACCGCATGGGCATCAGGCCTCTCTACTACCACGAATACCCCGGCGGAATCCTCTTCGCCTCCGAGCCCAAGGGCATCATCGCCAACCCACTCTTCGAGGCACGGCTGGACGTCTCCAAGCTGCCGATCGTGCTGCAGCCGCGGCTCAGTCTGCCCGGGGAGACCCCGCTGAAGGGGCTCCACGAGGTTCCCCCCGCGCACGTTCTCACGTACGGGGAGCAAGGGCTGTCCCGGAGGCGGTACTGGCGGCTCGTGAGCGCACCGCACCACGACTCGTTCGACGAGACGGCGCGCCGTGTGCGCGAGCTGCTCGACGACACGGTGGCTCGGCAGCTCGTCACCGGTGCGCCGCTGGGCGCGATGCTGTCCGGTGGCGTCGACTCGACATCCGTCGCGGCCCTGGCGATGAGGGCGCTGCGGAAGGAGGATACGAGCAGGGAACTGGCGACCTTCTGCATCCAGTTCGAGAGCGACCCGGCTCACTTCGTGTCGACCGAGCTCCGGCCGGACATCGACGCCCCGTACGCCGCCGCGGCGGCCGAGTTCCTCGGAACGCGGCACACCACGCTCACGGCGAGCGTCGCCGAACTCCTGGACGTCATTCCCGCGACGCGCCGGGCACGCGACCTCCCGGGCTGGGGTCAGTTCGACGCGTCGATGTACCTCATCTTCCAGCGGATCGGGCGCGATTGCCGCGTGGCTCTGACGGGCGAGGCCGCGGACGAGGTCTTCGGCGGCTATCCGTACTTCTTCAAGCCGGACGTTGTGGGCCGCGATCACTTCCCCTGGCTCGGCGACGGGCCGAAGCTCTCCGCCTTCCTCTCCGCCGACCTCCTGTCCGAGGTCGACCCGCAGGAGGACGAACGCGCCCGCTACTCGGAGCTGATGGCCGCCGTCCCGCGCCTCCCGGGCGAGAGCCCCGAGGACGCGCGTATGCGGGAGGTCTTCTTCCTGGGACTGTCCGGCCCGCTCGCGGTGATCCTCGACCGCAAGGAGCGCATGAGCATGGCGCACGGACTCGACGTGAGGGTGCCCTTCTGCGACCACCGGCTCATCGAGTACGTGTGGAATGTGCCCTGGGCGCTGAAGTCGCAGGGTGGGGTGAAGGGGCTGCTGAAGGCCGCCATGGCGGACGTGCTCCCGCCGGGCACCGTGAACCGGAAGAAGAGCGCCTATCCGCACGTGCAGAACCCCGATTACGACCAATCACTCATCCGCGAGGCGTCGTGGATCGTCAACGACAAGGCCTCTCCGCTCGCGTGGATGTTCGACGCGGACGGACTGGGCGGGCTGATCGGGCAGATCGGCGCCAACGCGATCCGAGCGGAGCTGCCCGGCGGTTCGAACCAGGCCGCCCTGCTGATCCAGCTCGTCGAAATGCGCAACTGGATGGACGAGTACCAGGTGTCCCTCCCCTGACGGGGCCGCCTGACGAAACAACCGAACTCCCAGGAGTGCCCCTTCATGCTTGAACTGGTCCCCATCACCGACCAAATCGGTACGGAAGTCCGTGGCGTCGACGTCACCGGTCACATCTCCGACCGGGACTTCGATCGCATCTACCAGGCGTGGATCGACACGACGATCCTGCTGTTCCGCGGTCAGGACATGACCCCTGCCCAGCACGTCGAGTTCACCCGGCGTTTCGGTGAGGTCTTCACCTACACCCGCTCGCAGTTCAACGACGTCGAGCACCCCGAGATCCTCATTCTGTCGAACATCACGCGGGACGGTCAGCCGATCGGCTCCGCCTACAGCGGACGGGTCTGGCACAGCGACGGCCACTATCTCACGGACCCTCCGGTGGGCTCCATGCTGTACGCCCGCGAGGTTCCCCCCGTGGGCGGTGACACGTGGTACGGCAACATGATCGCCGCCTACGACGCCCTGCCGCAGGCCGTGCAGGAGCGGATCGAGGATCTCAAGGTCGTCATCAGCCGGGTCCAGTCGCGGCCGTACAACTACCCCGACCGCCCGGCGCCCACCGCGCGGGAGCGCGCCGAATGGGTCGATGTCACCCACCCGCTGGTGCGCGTCCACGAGGTGAGCGGCCGCAGAGCGCTCTACGCGGGCGGCAACGTGCCATGGCGCATCGAGGGGATGCCCGAGGTCGAGAGCGCGCCTCTCATCACGTTCCTCCAGGAGTTCTCGGTCCAGCCGCGGTTCACGTACTGCCACAGCTGGCGGGTGGGTGACATCGTCCTGTGGGACAACCGCAGTGCGATGCACCGTGCCACGTACTACGACCACGTCGCGCACCGCCGCCTGATGCACCGGACGACGATCTCGGGCATCCGGCCGGCCGCCGATGCCGGCGACCGGGCGTGAGCGGGCGGCCGGGCCATGACGAGATACGACTACATCGTGGTGGGTGCGGGCGCCGCCGGCTGTGTGCTCGCCGGACGCCTCACGGAGAACCCGTCGATCAGAGTGCTGCTCCTGGAGTCCGGCAGCGAGCGGCGCAGCCCGCTGCTCGGCATCCCCGCCGCGGAGACCGTGCTGATGGGGAACCCCAAGTACGACTGGTGCTTCGAGACCGACGCCGATCCCACAATCGAGGGCCGCAGTGTGAGCATCCCCAGGGGCCGTCTCCTCGGGGGATCCAACGCGATCAACGGCATGATCTTCGTACGCGGCCAGCGGGAGGACTACGACGACTGGGAGGGCATGGGCAATCCGGGCTGGGGCTGGGAGGGCGTGCTGCCGTACTTCCGCAGCATGGAGCGCGTCTGCGGCGTCGAGGGCGCCAGCCGCGGACGCGGCGGTCCTATCTCGGTGGGGCCGCCGCGTGACCGGGACGAACTGACCGACGCCTTCCTGACCGCCGCGGGCAAGGCCGGCTACCGGGCGAACCCGGACTACAACTCGGGGGACCAGGAGGGCTTCGGCTACTACCAGGTCAATCACGACGGAGGCCGGCGTTCCTCGGCGGCCGGCACCTACCTGAAGCGGGCCAGGCGGCGACCGAACCTCACGCTGGTCACCGATGCCCACGTCACCGCTCTCCGCTTCGACGGGACACGGTGCACCGGTGTGAGCTACCGGCTCGGGGACACGGATGTCACCGCCGACTGCGGCCGCGAGGTGATCGTCAGTGCCGGGGCCGTTCAGTCGCCGCAGCTGCTCGAGCTCTCGGGCATCGGCGCAGCGGACGTCCTCGGCCAGGCCGGGGTTCCGGTCGTGCATCATCTGCCGGGCGTAGGGGAGAACTTTCGCGACCACTTCGCGGCACGCCTCAGGTGGCGTGTGCGCCGGCCCATCACCTTCAACGAGCGTTCCCGCGGGCTCGCGCTGGCCCGCGAGGTCACTCTCTACCTGCGCGAACGCCGCGGCCTACTCAGTCTGCCCATAGCCCTGGGATACGGATTCGTCCGCTCGGAGCACAGCCCGACGCGCCCCGACATCCAATTCCACTTCGCGCCGGCGAGCTACGGAGGCGGCGCGAGCAGGCGCCTCGACTCCTCGCCGGGCATGACGCTGGGGGTGTACCCGCTGCGCCCGGAGTCCAAGGGCTCCATCCACATCCGCTCCCGCAACCCGCTGACGGCCCCCGCGATCCGTCCGCGTTTCCTGGACGCGGAAGCGGATATCGCCACACTGATCTCGGGCATGCGGATCGGCCGCCGCATCATCGAGGAGCCAAGCCTCGACCACTACCGGGCCTTCGAGCTGACGCCGGGAAGCGACGTGCGGACGGACGACGAGCTCGTGGCCTACGCCCGGGCCCACGGAGACACCTCGTACCACCCGGTCGGCACCTGCCGCATGGGTGACGATCCAGGCGCGGTGGTCGACGAGCGGCTGCGCGTGCACGGCCTCCACGGCCTGCGGGTCATCGACGCGTCCGTCATGCCCGCCATGGTCTCGGGCAATACGAACGCCGCGAGCATGATGATCGGTGAAAAGGGAGCGGCCATGGTCCTGGAGGACCACAAGAAGTGGTCACGCCCCTGAGTGGGCTGTCCGGCGGACCAGGTCGGGCCCTACCGCAGCCATCGACGGTCGCTCAATTTCGATTCCAGAATTGGAAGATCTCCATGTCTGAAAAGCTCACGGCGGATCGTTTCGACTACGAATCCAACCTCGGCCGAGCCGGCTCGTACCGAGCCCACCGCAGCGCGTTCTGGCCGCCGGCCCGCTCCTACGCACTGACGTGCCTGGACCTCGCCGATGTCACCCCCGAGCTCGGCGACGGCTTCCACCACGCCCTGGCGGTTCTGAAGTCCGCCGTCGAGGCCGAATGGCAGAAGGTGAAGGAGATCGGCATCCCCGCCCGTCGGCGCTTCAACGATCCGTCGTCGGTCGCCGAGGCCATGCGCAAGGTCGCCGATCATCTTCCGGGTGAGGCCGACCGCCGGGCCGCCGAACTGCGCGCCAACGCGGTCCAGAACGGCTACGACGACGGCATGCTCCAGGAACTCGCCGAGCTGAAGGAGGAGTTCACGATCGTCGCGGGCCAGGTGTCGACCTGGTACGGCAAGGAGGTCCGTGGCCTGCCGACGGCCTTCGCGTGCCGCGGTGACGAGTCCCGCCAGCGCATGGTGGCGGAAGCCCTCCGCCACCAGAACGAGATCGCCGCGTATCTGCGCCGGCTCCACGCCGACCTGCTGATCGGCGACCTGCCGGCCTTCGGAGCGGCCGAGCTGTTCTTCATGGCCGGCGAGGGAAACCTTCATCCAAAGCACATCGCGTACTTCCTCCCTGAGGACGAGGGCGTGAAGTACTCGCCGTTCAAAAAGACGTTCTACTTCGGCAACACGCACCGTGCGCTGCTGGAGAGCGTCTCCGCGCCGCTTGCCGCGAAGTACCTCCGGTTCGACGCGAGCTTCGACGCCGCCGACCCGCGCTGCGCGGCCATTGCGACGCTCGGGGTGCTGAGCCATGAACTGGGCCACTTCGTCCACCGGCCCATCACCGACCACAAAGAGCTCAACACGGCCGACCGCTGGGCTTCGGTGGTCCTTCAGGAGGTCGCGGCCGACGTCTTCGGCATCCTGATCCTCGCCGACGTGTGGGCGCCTCGCCTCGGCATCGACCCCGCCGACTGCGTCGCGTACTACCTGGCGGAGTGCCTGCGGTATGCGGACCGAGGGCTCGGCCACTTCCCCGACAGCGACGGCATGTTCCTCCAGCTGTCCTACTTCGCGCAGCTCGGCGCCCTCGAGGTGACCAGCGGGGACGGCCCTTGCCTCGAGGGGGAGTCAGGGACCGTTCTGGCCGGCCTGCGCTCGCTGGCCCGTGTCCTCGCGGACACGCTCCTCGCCGGGGAGGCCGGGCGTTCGGTCCGCCTGCACCGGACCTTCGGACCGTCGACGGCCGCTCCGCTGTCGGCACTGGTCGACGAGCTCCGCCAGGAGCCGCTCAAGTCCGTCGAGTACACGCAAGAGCACTTCTACGCCGCCGGCACCCTGGCCTCCTGAGAATGGGACACGATCATCATAGAGACGAAGCAGGACCTCAGCCGCGTCCGCGACTACTACACGGCGATGCGCTCCGTCGGTGACGAGCAGGCGAGCATCTACGCCATCTGGGAAAAGGGCGAGGCGTTCAACGACTCCATCACCCCGTCCACGTATGTACCCGAGTACCGCTCGCACATGGCGCTCAAGCTGCTCTCGCTGACAGCTGACGGCTCGAGCATCTTTTCGCTCGGCTGCGGCAACGCCGCAGTCGAAGGGATCGTCGTGAACCTCAACCGGGTGGTCCGGGGGATCGACTTCAACGAGGAGGCCGTCGAACTGGCGCGGCAGAAGGGCGTCGACGCGTTCACGGCCGACTACTACACCTTACTCCCGGCCGACGTCGACGGGGCCGAGGTCATCTACGCGGACGGGTTCCTGGGCCATCTCTTCGACAGCCGGCAGGAGATCGTGCCCGCGCTGGCGAAGCTGGCGGAACTCGGGCTGAAATCCGGCACCCTGCTCGTCTTCTCCAACGACGCGCCGGGCGACGCGCAGGCGGCGTTCGCGCCGCACGAGCGGGTGGAGGACTTCTGGTTTCTGTCCAAGGACTACCTGACAGACCGCCTCTCGGCCATGGGCTACATACCGGTCGAGAGTTACTACTTCCCATACGTGCGGCCCATCAGCGGCCTGCGGAACCGCACCATATGCATCGTCCGGGTTCCGTAGCCACGGCGTGCCCGTCGCACGCAAGAGGGGGAAACCTTGCCCATATCCGATGGGTTCTCGCGCCGTCTGCTGCCGCTGCTCGACGAGCTCGTGGCCGTCTACGGCACTCCGTTCCACATCTACGACGCCCGTGGCATCGTCGACACGTACCGTGCCATGGTGGACGCCTTCCGCGGGCAACCGTACCGTCAGTACTTCGCGGTCAAGGCTCTGCCCAACCCGCACGTGCTGGCGCTGCTGCGCGAGCAGGGAAGCGGGCTCGACTGCGCCTCACCGGTCGAGCTCGAACTGGCGTCGAGCGTCGGTGCCGGACCCGGTGACACCGTCTTCACTTCCAACAACACCGCGGTGTCGGAGTACCGGCTCGCTCTGACGACCGGCGCGCTGGTCACCTTCGACGACCGATCGTTCCTCGACAAGGCCGACCCTCTGCCGGACATCGTCTCCTTCCGGGTCTCGCCCCACGGGTTGTCAGCGGGTTCCCAACTCATGGGAAACGCCCGGGCGACGAAGTTCGGGGTGCCGGTACCGGAGCTGGTGGACGCCTACCGCGAGGCCGCGCGCCGCGGCGCCACGCGATTCGGCATTCACGGCATGATCTGCGCCAACGAACTGGACGTGGAGCGGGCGGCCCGGGCGGCGGTGGACGTGGTCGAACTCGGTGCCCATGTCGCGGATCGTGCGGGCATCGAACTCGAGTACATCAACGTGGGCGGCGGCCTGGGCATCCCCTACCGCCCCCAGGACCGCCCGCTCGACTTCACGGCCTACGCGGACGCGATCCTGGCGGCCCGCCGGCGATGCTTCCCCCGGTCGGCCCCCCGGATCCTGACGGAGTGCGGACGGTACGTCACCGGCCCGCACGGCGTGCTGGTGACCAGGGTCATCAACCGGTGCAGCAAGGGCCGGGAGATCGTCGGCGTGGATGCCTCGATGTCCGCGCTCATGCGCCCCGGGTTCTACGGCGCCTACCACCACGTGAGCCTTCCCCTCGCGGGCGAGCGTCCCGAGTCGCCGTTCGACGTGGTGGGTGCGCTCTGCGAGAACATGGACAAGTTCGCGATCGACAGGCCACTGCCCGACCCGAGGGAGGGCGACATCGCGCTCGTCCACGACACCGGCGCGCACGGCCACGCGATGGGTTTCACCTACAACGGGCGGCTGCGGCCGGCGGAACTCCTCCTGACAGCGGAAGGCGACATCGTCGAGATCCGACGGGCCGAGACCTTCGCGGACTACGTCGCGACGACCCGGCCGAGCCCGGTGCCCGTCATGGCAGGGGCCGACGGTCCGTCAAACGGTCGGCCCCGCATGAGTACAGGAGTGAACAGCATGGAATCCCGGCGCGTCATCGAGGACGCTTTCGAACGCCGCCACGAGCTGACCCAGGCGAACCTCGCCGAACTCGCCCCCCATATCGAGGCGGCCCTGGCCGCCCTCGATCGAGGTGATCTGCGCGCCGCGAACCCGGTGGACGGGTCCTGGGAAGCGGACACTTTCGTCAAGAAGCTGATCCTGCTGTCCTTCCCGCTGCAGCGGAACGTGCTCGCCCGGTCCGCCGACGGCCGGCCCAAGACCTTCGACAAGGTACCGCTGAAGTTCGAGGACTGGCAGGAACCCGACTTCGAGAAGGCGCGCATCAGAGTGGTTCCGGGCGCGGTCGTCCGCTACGGCGCGTACGTCGCGCCAGGGGCGGTGCTCATGCCGTCGTTCGTGAACATCGGCGCCTACGTCGGCGCGGGGACCATGATCGACACCTGGGCGACCGTCGGCTCGTGCGCACAGGTCGGAGAGCGCTGCCACATCTCCGGCGGTGCGGGTATCGGAGGAGTCCTCGAACCCATCGGCGACAACCCCGTCATCATCGAGGACGACGTGTTCGTCGGCGCACGCAGTGAGATCGCGGAGGGCGTTCGGGTACGCAGAGGCGCCGTGATCGGCATGGGCGTGTTCCTCGGTGCGTCCACGCCCATCGTGGACCGGGTATCCGGCGAGGTGCTGCGCGGAGAGGTACCGGAGAACGCCGTCGTCGTCCCCGGGACGCGCACGGACCCGGGACGGCCGGAAATCTCCATCTCCGCCGCGGTGATCGTGAAGTACGCGGACGAGCGGACCCGGGGCAAGACCGCGCTGAACGACCTGGTACGGGACTGAGCGCCTATGCCCGTCCGCAGTGCCTTCGCCCGGTTGCGCGAACTGCAGCAGGGCATCCCCACGCCGCCGGGGCTGGAACCCGTCCAGCTGCATCTGGGCGAGTCCCGGCTGCAGGCCGCGGAAGCCGGCGTCACGCCCCTCGCCGACCCGTACGGCTGGTCCCGGTACCCGCCGCTCGGGGGCACCGCCGAGCTGCGCGAGGCGTACTGCGGCTGGCTCGAACGCCGCTTCGGCGTGCGTGAGATCCTCGACCGCCGGGCCCTCGCCATCGAGCCCACGCCCGGCACCAAGCAGGCGGTCGCCACCGCCCTCGCGCGTTCGGTGCAGCGTGTCCGGGTATCCGGCGAGGCAGCGGTCGTCATGCCGAACCCGTTCTACCCGACATACCACGCCGCGACGGTGGCGGCGGGCGCCCGGCCGGTGTTCTACGCCCCTGGCGACGGTGCCGCGTCCGTCGCGGCGGCCGTCGCGGCGGCGGGCGAACGCGTCGCCGCGGTGGTCGTCTGCAATCCCGGAAACCCGTGTGGCGGAATCCTGTCCGACACCTTCCTCCAGGATGTGGCGAAGGCAGCGGTCGACGCGGATGCTCTGCTACTCGTCGACGAGTGCTACACAGACCTGTGGGCCGGATGGCCACCGACCGGGTACCTCTCGCTGGTGGAACGGAACGCCGTGGAGCCCGGCCGGTTCCTCGTGCTCCACAGCCTGTCCAAACGGTCGGCCGCGCCGGGGCTACGCAGCGGGTTCGCGGCGGGCGACCCCGAAACAGTGGCCGACTACGCGTACCACAACCGGGTTTGCGGTGTCTCGTCCCCACTGCCGGTCTGCGCCGCGGCCGCGCGGCTCTGGCAGGACGACGCCCATGTCGAGCGGGCGCGCAGAGCGTTGGCCAGGAACTGGGAGCTCGCCGACAGAATTCTGGGCACCGTGCCCCGCTACCGAAGAGCCGACGCCGGATTCTTCCTCTGGCTGCCCGTGGACGACGACGAGGCCACGGCCCTCCGTCTGTGGCGGGACCACGCCCTGTCCGTCATGCCCGGCCGCTACCTCGGGGCCGTAGGGCGCGACGGCGTCAACCCCGGTGCCGACCACGTCCGCATCGCGCTCGTCCACGAGGAGCGGCTGATGCTCGAAGCCCTCGTCCGCGTTCGTGAGGGCATGACTCCCCGCACCGGCGGGGGCGAACAAGCGGTCCCACATCGGGCCACCGGCCGATTCACCATCCCCGACTCAAAGGACACATCCCTATGACGCCCCCTGAGGGGAAGCCGCTGCTGCTGGTCATCACCAGTGGGCTGCGGCGCTACCGCGAGTACCTCCTGAGCTCCATATCCAGCCGCTACCGCGTTCACCTCATCGACTCGGTCGCGCCCAGCTGGGAGCTCCCCTACCTGTCGGGTTTCACGGTCGTGCCCGACACGGGTGCCAGGTCCGTGCTGAAGGCCGCCCGGCGGATCGCCGCGGAGCAACCGGTGGCCGGCGTCATGAGCTGGCACGAGGAGCACATCGTGCAGGCGGCGCTCGTCGCCGAGGAACTCGGCCTGCCAGGGACCAGGGCCGAGGCCGTACGCCGTTGCCGGGACAAGTTCGAGACCCGGACCGCGCTGGCGGCCGCGGGGCTGCCCCAGCCGGCGTTCGAGCTGGTCGGGACGGTCGACGAGGCTCTGGCCGCGGCGGACAAACTCGGCTACCCCGTGGTGCTCAAGCCGCGTGCGGCAGGGGGAAGCCAGGGCGTCGTGCTGGTGCGCGACGAGGTCGACCTGAGGGACCAGTTCGACGCGACCCGTGACGTCCCGGTGCCGCACACCCCTGACTTCGACCAGGTCGTCCTGGTGGAGGAGTACCTCGACGCGCCGGAGATCAGCGTCGACTGCGTGGTCCACGAAGGCCGGCTCACCCCGGTCTTCGTCGCGCGCAAGGAGATCGGTTTCCCCCCGTACTTCGAGGAGACGGGGCACCGGGTGAGCGGAGCGGACCCGCTGCTGTCGGATCCGGACCTGCTGCGGACGCTGACGAGCATTCACCAGACCCTCGGGTGCACGGACGGCTGGACGCACTCGGAACTCAAACTGACCTTCGAGGGCCCGAAGCTCATCGAGGTCAACGGACGTCTGGGCGGCGACCTGATCCCCTACCTCGGCATGCGTGCCACCGGCGTCGACCCCGGCCTGGCCGCGGCCGACACGGCGTGCGGCGTGGCCCCGGACACGGTGCCGTCCTCGGCGTCCGTCGCCGGGGTCCGGTTCTTCTACCCCCGGGAGAACGACACGCTGATCGAGTCGGTGGAATTCGACCGGGAGGGGCTGCCCGGGGAGCTGGACCTGCTGGAGCCCTTGGTGGGACACGGGGACGTGGTCTCCCCGCCGCGAAAGGGGCTGATCGACGGGCGGATCGCGCTCGCGACGGCGGTGGCGCCGACCCCGGCGGGCTGCTTGGCCGCTCTCGACCACGCGGAGCGGGCACTGCGGCTGTCCGTCGGCACCGCTGAAAAGGAACAGCCCGCCAAGCACATCCTCGTCATGCACCGGATGCCGGACTCGTTCGTGCACTACGCCGATACGATCGACCATGAAACATACGACGTCACCTACGTGAGCGCCGCCGACCGCCTCGCCACCCTCCCGCAGAACGTGCGGGCACGCCGGATCGAACGCCCCGGCACCGGCGACACGGCCGCCGAGGTGCTCGCCGCCGTGGCGGGCCTGCGCGAACCGGACCTGGTCATCGCCCTGTCCGAATACGACCTGCTCCCCGCGGCCCGGGTGCGCGAGACCCTGGGCGTTCCCGGCCCCCGCCTGAGCGACGTGCTGCCGGCCAGGGACAAGGTCATGATGAAGGCGGCGGTGACGGCAGCCGGGCTGCGGACGCCGCGGTACGCACCGCTGCTGAAGGCGCTCGGTCAGGGCGCCGAGGCCCTTCCCTGGAGTGGACGTACTGTCCTCAAGCCCATCGCGGGAGCGTCGAGCGAGGATGTCTCCACATACCCGACGGCGGCCGCCGCACTGGACGCCGTACGCGCTGCGGGCTCCACCGTTGAGGTCGGCGACTTCGAGATCGAGGAGTTCGTCACGGGGCCGATCATCCACGTCGACGGGCTGCTGGCGGCGGGCCGCCCGGTCGCCGTGCAGACGAGCCGGTACGTCGGCACGTGCCTCGGGTACGCGGAGGGCAGGCCGCTGGGCTCGGTGCAGATCGACACCACGCCCTGGACCGTCCAGTGGACTCTGCGTTGCCTGCGTGCGGTCGGTATCGACGACGGCCCGTTCCACCTGGAGGCGATCGAGACCGCCGACGGCCCCGTCTTCCTGGAGGTGGGGGCACGAGTCGGAGGGGCGGATGTGGTCGACACGTTCGCGCTGGCCACCGGCGTGCACATGCCCTCCGCCCAGGTCCGGCTGATGGTCGATGGAACCGAGGGTCCCACGGCGCGCACGCCGGGGCCGGACCAGCGCTACGGCTGGTTCGCCGTACCCGGTCACACCCTGAGCTCCCGATACTGCCGGATCGAGGGCGAGCAACCGTTCCGCGACGATCCTGTGGTCCTGCGCTGGATCCAGCGCGCCCCCGACGAGCCGATCAGTAACATGATCACGTACGCGGACACCGACGTACCCCTCGCGGGTGTGATCGGCCCCGCCCCGACCCCGGTACTGGAGCGGTTCCTCGTCGGCCTCTTCGCGTCGGTGACCGTCAAGCCCGGAGAGGACCTGCGATGACCCTGGAGCCCCGCCTCGTCGTGGCCGCCCGTACCACCGACGGCACGTCCGTGGTGGCCTCGGACGAGGCCGTCCGGCCGGTGACCGTGCGCGCCTGGCCCGGCTCTGAGTTCTTCCTGCTCTGGGGCACGGAGGACGAACGCGTCACGGTCGGCGCCACGCCCCAGAAGCCGACGACCCTGCCCTTCTTCCCGGCGAGAGGCGGTACCCGTCTGCTGTTCGCGCGTTACCGGCCCGAGTCCTCCGTACCCGGGCCGACCGGCGATCCGGACGAACTCGCCGCCGAGGTCGAGGAGAAGCTCCCCGGCCTCATGGAGGTGTTCGAACCCGGTGACTCCGGCATGCACACCACCGACACGCTGGACTACGGAATCTGCCTGGAGGGTGAACTGCACCTGGAGCTCGACGACGGCAAGGAAGTCCTGGTGACGCCCGGCACGGTCGTCGTGCAACTGGGCACCCGCCACGCCTGGCATAACCGCGGCGACAAGGTAGCCCTGATGTGCTTCGTGGGCATCGGCGCCGAACGCGACGGCTGACGGCACAATGTCCGCGCGACGGAGAGGGCGCCCACGGCATCGACGGCCGAGCCGGCGCCGTTCGTGGTTGCCCGCCGGAAGGAGCGCCCGGTGGCTCATCGCCGCGTCGCTCGTCGATTCCGTGGGCACCGGCCTGTTCATCGCCGGCTCGGCCGTCTTCTTCACCCGGGTGCTGGGACTGTCCACCGTCCAGGTCGGCGTGGCCCTTTCCCTGACCGGCGTGGCCGGATTCCTCGGCATGGTGCCGCTGGGCAGGCTGGCCGACCGCTTCGGCGCCAAACGCGCCATCGTGGCGCTGTACCTGTGGCGGGGAGCCTGCTTCGCCGTCTACCCATTCGCCGATGAGCCCGCGGTCTTCTACACGCTCGCGTTCCTCATCGGTGTCGCGGAGTGGGGCGGAGGGCCGATCATTCAGAGCATCGTCGGCGCCGTCGAGGGCGAGGAGGCGCGTGTCCGGACCATGGCCGTGATCGCCACCGTCCGCAACGTCGGCTTCAGCGTGGGTGCGGTGCTCGCGTCCGTCGCCCTGGCGGCCGACAGCGCGGGTGCCTTCTACGGCATGGTGCTCGCGGACGCGGGGACGTTCTTCGGCGCGGCGACGCTGCTGTCACGGCTGCCCGCCACGGCGAATGTGAGGGCCGGCCGCGCCCAGGTGAGCCGGGCGGGCATGAAGGTGCCCAACCCCCGGTTCCTGGCTCTCGCCGTGCTCAACGGTCTGCTGTTCCTGCACTCCGTCCTGCTCACGGCGGCGCTGCCGCTGTGGATCGCGACCAGAACGGAGGCCCCGCCCGCGGCGATCGGAGCAGTGGTCGTGCTCAACACGGCCCTGGTCGTCGTGCTGCAGGTCCGGTTGAGCGGGGGCTCGTCAGATCTGCGCAGCGCCGCGCAACGCCAGCTGTGGTCGGGCTTGTGCCTGGCGGGCTGCTGCCTGCTGGTGGCCCTGTCCGCCCAGGGCGGCGCCGTGACGGCCACGGCGCTCGTCGTCGCCGCGACGGTCACCCTGACGCTGGGTGAGATCTGGCAGTCGGTCGGCGCCTGGCGTCTGTCGTACGCGCTGTCCCCGAAAGAGGCTCGGGGCTACTACCTGTCGGTCTACGAGCTGGGCACCAGCGGCGCATCAGCCGCCGGACCGGTGCTCATCACCTGGGCGGTGATCGAGAACGGTGCCGCGGGATGGACGGGCCTTGCCTGCTGTTTCATCCTCACCGGTTTCGCCGTCGTGCTGATCGCAGCCCGGGCGGGCCACGGCCACGACGTCACGGACCCCGCGGTGCCGCAGAAGGAGACCGTGTCGGTGGCGCACGAGGCCTCGTACACGACATTCGATGAGCCATCACAGGAGAGGTGACCCATGCAGAGGCTGCTGATGATCGGAGTGGGGTTGACGGGGCGTCCCTACGTCGCCGCGGCACACCGGCTGGGTGTGCGGGTGCACGCCGTCGAGACGGCCGGACGGGCGTCGGCGCTCACGGGTGAGGTCGACGACATCACGGTGTGCCGCGGCGGCTCGGACGAGCTGTGGTACGAGGCCGCGTGCGAGGCCGTACGCACCGCTCGACCCGACGGGGTGGTGGCGTTCAGCGAGCCGCATGTTCTGGCCGCCGCTCTGATCCAGGACGAACTGGGGTTGCCAGGCCCCTCGCTGAGGGCTGCCGCGCTGTCACGCAACAAGGCACTGCAGCGGGGCCGCTTCTCCGCGGCGGGAATAGGACAGCCCGACTACATGGTGACCGACGGGCTCGCCGACGCCCGTGACTGGGCGTCCGCGCACATGCCCGTGGTCGTCAAGCCGCTGTCCTCAGCCGGCAGCGCCGGCGTCGAGCTCGTTGCCGACGACGACGCGTACCGGGAGGTCGTCGCACGCCGGGGCGCCGAGAGCCGGCTGCTGGTCGAACGGGCGGTGACAGGGCCGGAGTACAGCTGGGAGGCGCTGGTCCGCGAGGGCAAGGTGTGGTTCGCCAACCTGACGGCGAAGGAGACCACCGGCCCGCCGTACTTCGTCGAGACGGCACACCGCATGCCGGCCGACGTGGACGAGGCCGCTCGGACGACCGCCGACCGCCTCGGCACCGCCGTGCTCGACGCAATCGGGATGGACACCGGCATCGTCCATCTGGAATTCCGCCTCGTGCCCGGCGGGGCAGCGGTCATGGAGGTGGCGGTCCGCACCCCGGGCGACCGGATCATGGACCTGCTGGGCCTGGCGTACGGAATGGACTGGTACGAGATGGTGGTCCGCATGGCACTGGGGCGGGAACTGCCCCAGCCGCCTCGCGGCGTGCTGCGGTACACGGCGAGCTATCTGCCCATGGCCCGGGCCGGAACGGTCACGGCCGTCCGGGGCCTGTCCGACGCCCTGGCGCACCCGTGCGTCGTGGAGGCTGAAGTGAGCGTCGCGTCCGGCGACGTGGTCGACCCGGTGCGGTCGTCGGCCGGACGCGTCGGCCATGCGGTCCTCGCCGCAGAGGAGCGGAAGACGCTGGAAGCCGCACTGGCCGACATCAGAGGCGTTCTGCGTGTGGAGACCCGACGGGAGAGTGCCACCGGATGAGCCGCGACCACGTGCGCGCCACAGCCGCGTTTCCCGCCTTGACGGATGTCGCCGACGCACGCGTCCGCGCCGCTCTGGATCTCGACTTCGCGCGGGCGCGCGAGTACGTCGGCCTCCATGCCTACGACGGGCGGATCCAGGATCTCTCGCCGAGCGGCGTGGCCGCCGCACTCACGGTGCTGGGCACCGGTCCACTGCCGGACGACCCGTTCGACGCTGCGGTGACGGAGATCCACGAGGACGGGCTGCGGGCCCGGTTCGCCGAGGCTGAGGTGCACCGCCGCGATCCGCTGCTCCACGTCGCCGCCATGGATCTCGCGTGCTACGACCGGGAGTACGCGCCGGCCGAGGAGCGCCGCCGGGCCCGGGCACGGCACCTCGCGGCCTGGCCGGACGCGGTCGACAACGCGCTCGCGGCGCTCGACCGGGTGCCGTCGCCTGTCGCGGCTGCGGCGCTGCCCGCGGTCCGCGGTCTCGCGGAGGGCGTGGACGACCCCAGGGCGCTGGCCGCGGTCAGCCGCTTCCTCACCCATGTCGAGGACGTGGAACGCACGGGCGAGCCGTCGGCGGCGCTGGGGGATCACATGTTCCTGCGGCTGCTCGGCGCCGGTGAGAGACTGAGCTACGACGTCGCGGGACTGACGGAGACAGCCGAACGGGAGAGGGAGCGGCTGCGGGCGATCCTGGAGGACGCCGTCGACCGGTACGCCCCCGGCGGCAACCCGGCCGAGGTCGTTCCGGCCCTGATGCGCGACCACCCGGTGACCGCGGACGGCGTCTTCGCCGAAGCCGCCGCCCTGATCGCGGAGGTCACCGACTTCGCGGTCGAGCGGAATCTGATCGGCGAGCCCGGGGGTGTCTGCCGGGTCGGACCGGCTCCGGCGTCGCGAGCCTTTGCCCAGGCCATGATGTCGTGGTCGGCGCCGTACGAGGAGGATGCCCCGAGCTGGTACTACGTTGTGCCGCCGGACCCTGGGTGGTCGGCTGAGGAGGCCGAGGAGTGGCTCGCGGTCTTCAGCCGTGCGTCGTTGCCGGCCATCACCGTGCACGAGGTGACTCCGGGCCACTACGCGCACGGCCGCGCACTGCGGGCGCTGACCAGCGACGTACGCCGCTCGCTGGAGTCTCCCGCGTTCGTCGAGGGCTGGGCGCACTACATGGAGGAGCTATACGCCGAGGAGCAGTTCCGCTCCGGCGACCCGCTCTACGTGATCGGCATGGCCGTCGAAGCACTGTTGCGGGTCACGCGGCTGGCCTGCTCCATCGGCATCCACACGGGCGGCATGACGGTCAAGGAGGCCGCGGCGCGATTCGAGTCCGATGCGTTCCTGCGCGGCAGTGCGGCACAGGGTGAGGCACTGCGCGGCACAGTCGAACCGACGTACGGGCGCTACGCATTGGGGAAGCTGGAGATCCAGCGCGTACGGAGCCTGGCGCGGAGCACCTGGGGAGCCGACTACACGCACCGGCGCTTCCACGACGCGCTGCTGGGACTCGGCATGCCCCCTGTCGGGCTGCTCGCCAGGGCCGTCGTCGGCGATCTCTCGGTCTGAGACCCGGACCGTGCACCGGTACTGGTGGCACGGACCCTTCGCCGGGCAGCCCGGCGAAGGGTCCGACATGGCCTATGCCTCCACAAGTCGTGGCGCGAGTGCCGACCGATGCCGTCCAGGGGTTACTCCCCGATCCTGGACCGGCCCAGTGCCGCCAAGTCACGGCCTCAGCTTCTGTCCTGCTGGGCGCACGAAAGATCGAGGCTAGCTCCTGCCCTGCCCCCTTGGACCCTGGCTTTTCGCGCCCTGGCTCCTGGCCCGGTGTTCCGCCCGGCTGAGCAGCAGGCGGGCGTACCTGCTCTGGGTCCGCACCTGTACGTGCCGCCACCCCTCGCGAGACCGGACCACGAGATCCTCTCCTCGGTCGGCCAGCCACAGCGCCACCTCCCTGAGCACGCCCGGACCGCGCAGCCGCAGCTCGGCGAAGGCGGTGGCCGCGGCGTCGCGCAGCCGGGCCAGCACGGCACGGCCCTGATCCGCGGCCAGCTCCCGCCGCCGCCGCAGCTCCTCCCGGTTCTCCTCGGCCAGCCGCCGCCCCTCGGCGGCGGCGCCGGCGGTCAGCAGCAGGACCGCCACGATCGCGGCGCGGGTTCCGAGCTCCTCGCGACGGCCGGTGAGCGCGTGGTGGCGTTGCTCCCGCCACCAGTCGACCCAGGCCGCACCCGCCCGCCTCAGTGCGGACAGGCTCTCCAGCCGCAGCCGGCGGCGGTAGCGGCCGGTCGCTCGCGGATCCAGGGTCAGCTCGACGGCGATCGCCACCCCGCGGTTCCACTCCCGGTCGCTCACCCCACCGGCGACTCCCCGCAAACGGTCGAGGACCCCACCCACCTCGGTCAGGACGATCGGCAGCTCCGCGTCGAGACGATGGAGCAGGCGGCATCCACCGGTTTCCCCGTCGGGGCACTCCGGGTGCCCGCAGCGGTGCCGGGCGGCATGCGCCAGCACGCCCGAGGCCACCACTTCCGCCAGGGGGCCGTGGGCGCCGCCGGTGGCGAGGTCGATCAGCCCCTCGGCGTCAACGGCGAACCCCCGGTAGCGCGGTCGCAGACCCGCCGTGAACGTGGCCGCGAAGGCTGAGGAGATCATGGGCGGAGCCTCTTCGAGCAGGTCCCGGTCGAAGCGCCCGTCCTGGACTTCGAATTCGAGCCAATTGCCCAGCAGAACATCGCCGCCGTCGGCCAGCCACGACTCCGCCGGACCCGGCCTGGCGGCCATGTCCATCGCCAGCGCGGCGGGGGTGGCGTGCTCCCGCCCGGCGAACTCCAGCGGGGCGTACGCCCGGTCCCCGATCACCGGCGGCGTGCCGCCCGCCAGCCAGGCGGCCACCTGCGCGCCGGTCCAGCGCGCGGCCGGGTCCACGGTCAGCAGACCGGCGAGCAGCGGCTGCCACCGGCCATGGGCCGCGCCGTCGTGGTCCACGGCCGCGTCTCCCGGCTCGAACGCGGGCGGGCGTCCGGTGAGGAGCTCGTGCACCACGACTCCCAGCGCCCACCAGGAGGCCGGTGCCCCGGCCGCTCCCTCAACGGTCTCGGGCGGCGCGGGCCGCGCCCAGCCGTACCAGGCCGGGGTCCGGATGTGGCCGAGTGCGAGGACAAGCGGATCGAGGCCGCGGACCAGAAGGTCGTCGGGGCGGAAGTCGCCGATGTCGTGCCCGAGGGTGTCCCGCCAGCCGCTGACGCAGGCCGCGATCGCGGTCACCGCCTCGCGTGCCCGCTTCTCAACCCACGGGCCGCCCGTCATGAGATCGCGCAGCGTTCCACCGGGCAGGTGCTCCTGGACGAGCCAGGTGACGGAGCTCGTCCCGGAGCCTGACCGCCCGTGATCGACCAGGCCGGGCCGGTACGGCAGCGCGCCACGCTCGGCGATCCGGTCCAGCAGGGCGTCGTCCAGCCGCAGGCCGGGCCGGTAGATCCGGAGCGCGACCTGCGTGGGCTCGTCAGCGCGAGTCCGGGCGAGATAGAGGTCGCTCTCGTCGTTTTGCGCGAGCAGCCGCTCGATCGTGTACTTCCGCCGGAGCGACCACGGGACCAGGGCCAGCCCGTTCACGCCGTCCCGGTTCGCGCCATATCCAGGCATGCCTTCCCGGTTCGCGTCATCTCCGACCACGACCTCCCGATTCACATGATCCCCGGTCACGACCTCGCGCGTCACGTCAACTCGGTCCGCGTCATCTCCGACCACGACCTCCCGGCCCGCGACCTCCCGATTCACATGATCCCCGGTCACGACCTCGCGCGTCACGTCGTCTCCGATCGCGTCGTCTCGGTTCACGCCTTCTTCGGTCACGCCGCCTCCAGGAACCGGCCCGGCAGGGAGACGAGCACATGGACGCCCAGCCCGGCCGGGACGAGCCCGGTGGCGAGAAGGCGGATCAGCACGATCACCGAGAGCGCGGCGGCCGCCCAGTAGGCCAGCACCCGCAGTCCCGGCCGCCGCCACAACCTCTTGGACGACGCGACGCTCGTCGCCGCGATCAGCAGCAGCGTGGGCCACAGGGCTCCCAGGACGCCCGACGTGCCGGGTATGACCGACGACGCCGAGGCGGCCAGGCCGCGTATTCCGGTCCAGCTCAGTGCCGCCTCGATCGGGTCGGCCACCGATCGGACGGACCGGTCCGGCGTCCCGTACACGATCGAACCCAGGAGGTCGGCGAGACCGAGGATGATCGCCGGAACCGCGAACCGGCGGCAGCGCCCCGCCCTGCGGGCCAGTTCCCTGAGGGTTCCGGGCCTGAGGACCCCCGCCCGTCCGGCCCACTCCCGGAAGCCGCCGCCCCTCGGAGCTCCAGCCCGTCCAGCCTGCTCCCTGAGGTTGCCGCCCCTGAGGGCACCAGCCCGTCCGGCCCACTCCCTGAGATGCCCGGCCTGATCGGGCGTGGCCTCGGGGTGGGCGGACTGTGGCGCCTCACCTGGCGCCCGCTCGCCCGCATGGGGGGCGAGCAGGTGGGCGACCACGATCCGGCCACGCCCGGCGACGGTCTCCGCGTCGGCGTCGTGCGCGGCCTTCCGCTCCCGCACCCACCAAGAGGTGTCGGCGGTCGCCTGACGGATCCCCGCGAGATAACCGCCCACCGACTCGGGGCGCACCGTCAGCTCCGTCGCCGCGCTCCAGGCCAAGTCCATCTCACGGGCGGCCGGGATCCCGCCCGGCTCCCGGATGCTCTGCTCGATGACCGGCCGCAGCCAACCGAGCCTTCTCACTACCTCCGCCACCGTTCCGGCGGCCTCCTCCCGGATCCGCTCCAACACGAGACATACGTCCCCACAGCGACGGCCGTGCCCGCATTCGTGCCTGGCAGCATATTGGAGTACGCCGGACTCCAGGACCTCGCGCAGGACGCGGGAGTCCTCCACCGCGCCTCTGGCGAGGGACAGCAGGCCCGCGTCGTCGACGACGTAACCCTTGTAGCGGGGGGCCCGATCCGGGATGAAATGCGCGGCGAGCGCGGACAGCGCCATGTGGGCCGCCTCCGGCCGCCCGTCGAGGCGGGCGAGCGGGGCCGGGTCGAAGCCGGAGTCGGGGAAGCCCCGCCCGATCCACTCGACGAGCCGCGCCGCGTTGCCCTGCAGCAGCCAGGGAACGGCGAGGCTCCACCGGTCCTGCATGTCAAGGACGAGCTTGTCGGGCTCGACGTGGCTGGTCCCGGCGAACACGACGGGCTCGAAACGCCTGGTCGTCCTGGCAATGCCGGGCGTCCTCCCGGCCAGCCACTCGGCGACCTGGGGATGCCCCCAACGAGCGTGCCGGTCCACGGTCAGCAGGCCCTGCACCAGCATCCGCCACCGGGCGTCAGTGATCGCCGACAGGTCTGGGATGACGCCCTCCCTCAGCAGGACGAGCACCTCCGCCTCCGCCAGGCCGTCGTACGGCGACCGGGCGGTGAGCAGTTCGAGCACGATCACGCCGACGGACCACCACACCGGCGGTTCGCCCCGGCGGAATTGGAGCGCCTCGGGGGCCATATAGCGAATCTTCGCGAGAATCGTGCCTATTTCCTGGCTCGCACTATTCCGTACGGCACCGCCGAAGTCACCGATCACGAACCGGTACGGCCGCACGGAGCGCACCAGAATATTCTCCGGATTGATATCCGTATGGTTGTAACGCATCTCGGCCTGCCAGAAAGACACGCAGCCGGCCAATTCCGTCACGATCTCCAGGATCTCGGGTTCGGCTAATCTCCCCCGCTTCTCCATGACCTGCCGCAGGGAGCCCGCGTCGAAGTACTCCTGCGCCTCCCAGCCGACCATGGCGCCGTACATGCCTTCGGTGTTGCCGTAGTCGAGAAGATGAGGGACGTGCCTGGCGAACCGCGAGGTCGTGAACGCGGCCCGGAGTGCCAGGTCGATCGGCCGCCGGTACACCTTGATCGCGGCGAGGTCGCCGCCCTTGCGGGGCCGCCCGAGGAAGACGTCCGCCTCGCCTCCCTGCCCCAGGAGCCGCAGCGGCTCATATTTGCGCCGCACCTCCTGTGGAAACGACGGGAAACCCCCCGGCTCGTTCACGAAGCCATCCGAAGGTGGGAGAACATGGCATGGATTCTCCCAATCAGGCACCCGCGCCGCCAGAGGATCGGCTCAATAATTGAATACCCGGCTATTCACCCGCATACAATGGAAGCGCACGCTCAGGCACATATCGACATATATCATCCTAGACACGGCCACGCGCAGGGGCGGGGTCGGGGCGTTCCGGTCGATCATGAGATCCCCACGCCGACCAGCAGGCCGATGGCGTACGTGACGGCCGCCGAGAGTCCACCCAGCAGCAACTGCCTGCCCCCGCCGAACCAGACCGGCCGTGCGGTGAGTCTGGCCACCAGGCCGCCGGTCGTGGCAAGTGCGACGGTGCTGGCGATCAGCGCGGGCACCAGGCTGGTGGCATCCAACATGAACGGCAGCAGCGGGATCAGCGCGCCGATCGCGAAGGCGAGGAAGGAGGAGCCCGCGGCGGTCCACGGCGAGGGCAGGTCGTCAGGGTCGACGCCGAGCTCCTCACGGACGTGGACGCGCCAGGTTACTTCGGGGAACCGGTGGAGCTCGCGGGCCACCTCCGCGGCGAGTTCCGGGCGCAGGCCCTTGGCCTCATAGACCAAAGTGAGTTCGCGCAGCTCCTCTTCGGGGTTGCGCTCCAGCTCGAGTCGCTCGATCGCGATCTCCGCACGCATGAGCTCGGTCTGCGACGACACCGAGGTGTACTCGCCGGTGGCCATCGAGCAGGCGCCGGCGATCAGGCCGGCGAACCCGGCCAGTAAGACGGCATGGCCGGTGGCGCCGCCGCCGACGATGCCCGCTACCAGCGCGAAGTTGGACACAAGGCCGTCCATGACACCGAATGTGGCCGGCCTCAGCCAGCCGCCGGTTACATCGCGGTGCGAATGGTGCAGCTCGGGCTGCGCTTCGGCGAGAGAGGTCATCGAGGCTTTCCCCTTGGGACAGGGAAACTTAGGTATGTGTAACCTTAGTTTCGGAGTAGCACTTGTTACATTTAGGACTATATGGCCCGAAGTAGATGCGGAGCAATTCCTGAAATGTCAGTCAGGGCCTTCCCCACCCAAGGTGGCTGCCGCCCAGCCGGATGGGCGAGCCGTTCAGCGAGGAAGGGTGTCGGGTCTGGTGGCGCAGCCGCCAGGGTGGGCCAGTGCCGGGATGCGGGCCTTACGTATGGGCCGACAGAGCCGAACTCCCGATGTTCGGCCGCTGTACTAGGAGGCGGCGGCCGGGAGCACCATGCGGAACGCGGTGTGACCGGGACGGCTCTCCACGTCCACCGTTCCGTCGTGCGCGACAACCACGGCCTTGACGATGGCCAGTCCCAGGCCGCTTCCGCCGGAGAGCCGCGACCTCCCCTTGTCCATCCGGACGAACCGCTCGAAGATCTCGCTCTGGAGCTCCTCGGGGATGCCGGGACCGTCGTCTGCCACGATCAGCTCCGTCTTACCGGGGCCGGTGACACGTACGGTGACCGTGACGGTGGTTCCCTGAGGCGTGTGCATGCTGGCGTTGCCGAGCAGGTTGGCGACGACCTGATGGAGCCGGTCGGCGTCGCCGATCACCGTAACCGGCTCTTCGGGCAGTTCCAGGCGCCACCGGTGACCCGGAGCCGACACGTGGACGTCGCCCGTCGCGTCGATCACCATACGGCTCAGGTCGACCTCGTCACGGGCCAGTGGCCTGCCCGCGTCGAGCCGCGCCAGCAACAGCAGGTCGTCGACGAGCGCCCCCATCCGAGAGGACTCGGACTCGATCCGCTCCAGGGCATGCCGCACCTCGTCGGGAACCGGGCCGGGGTTCCGGCGGGCCAGCTGGACATGGGCCCGGACGGTCGCGAGCGGCGTGCGCAACTCGTGGCTGGCATCGGCGGCGAATGTGCGCATCCGCTGCTCGCTGGCGTGCCGCCGGGCCAGCGCGTCTTCGACGTGGCCCAGCATCCGGTTGAAGGCGGCCCCGACCTGTCCCACCTCGGTTCGGGGATCATCGTCTGGCGCCCGTTCGAGCAGGGTGACCTCCCCGCTGGCGAGTGGCAGCCCGGTGACTCGGCGGGCCGTGGCCGTCACCCGCTCCAGCGGGCGCAGCGACAGTCGCACCCAGATCGTGCCCGCTATCGCGGTGCCGAGCAGTGCGCCGGCGAACACCACCATCTCGATCAGCTGGAGGCGACGCAGCGTCGTGTGCGCCCCCTCCAACGGCAGGCCGTTGACGAGCACGTCGCCGTCCTTGCCCGCGACCGCCAGAACGCGGTAGTCGTCCAGGGCGGACAGCTCCACGTCGTGGGCGCGGCCGTCCAGCGGCACTGCGTCGAGGGCGGCGGTGTCTCTGGCGGAGAGCCGGACCGATGTGTTTCCCACCATCACCACGGCGGCATGGGTCACGCGTCCGTTCACCAGGCGGACGCCGAGGGTACCGATCGACTGCCCACGGCTGTCGCCGTGCTCGCCGTTCTCATCCTCGTGCTCCAGGCTGGCGGCGAACCTGCCGACCGTCATCGACAGCTGCTGGTCCACCCGCTCGACCAGGAAGCGTTCCAGCGCGATGGAGGTGGCCACGCCGACGGCCGCGCAGGCGAGCGCGAGCAGCACCAGGACACCGGCGATGAGCCGGGCCCGGAGTGTGCGCGGTCTCATGGTGCGGGTTCTGATGGCTTCAGCACGTATCCCACGCCCCGCACGGTATGGATCATCGATGGGCGGCCCGCGTCGATCTTCTTGCGCAGGTAGCTGATGTACAGCTCGACCACATGGGCCTGGCCGCCGAAATCGTAGGACCAGACCCGGTCGAGGATCTGCGCCTTGCCCAACACGCGGCGCGGGTTGCGCATGAGAAACCGCAGCAGCTCGAACTCGGTGGGAGTCAGCTCCACCAACTCACCGGCCCGGGTCACCTCCCGCGCATCCTCGTCCATCACCAGGTCTCCCACGATCAGCCGGTTCCCGGCCTCCGCCCTGGACATGCCGGCCCGGCGGAGCAGCCCCCGTAGCCGAGCGAGGACCTCCTCCAGGCTGAACGGCTTGGTCACGTAGTCGTCGCCACCCGCAGTGATCCCGGCGATTCGGTCCTCCACCGCGTCCCTGGCGGTGAGGAACAGCACGCACACATGCGGTGCCTCGGCGCGCAGGCGGCGCAGGACCTCGAATCCGCCGATGTCGGGGAGCATCACATCGAGCAGCACCGCGTCCGGCTGGAACTCGCGAGCCACGCTCACCGCGCTCAGGCCGTCGACGGCGACGCGCACCCGCCAGCCCTCGTGGCGGAGCACGGCGCCGAGGACCTCGACGAGGTCGGGTTCGTCGTCGACGACGAGAACGCGGACCGGCGTGCCGTCGGGACGGAGCAGGCCGCCGGGGATGCCAGAGGTGCTGGGGATGCCGGGGGTCGTTTTCATGGTGAATCCAGGATCCTCTTCTCCCTGATGCGGTTCCTGTGTGGCTCCTCTGTAAATCCTATGAATACTGCCTTGGTGTCCGGATTCATAGGTAACGGAGAGATTCGGCTGGAACGGTGGGTCACAGATGTTGAGAGGAGACACCCGTGACCACCACTTACGCCGGCGATACCACCACCGGCGCACCCTGGACCGCTTCCCCCGGCGGTGTCCGCGCGCATCCGTCGGCATTGCTGGCCGCCATCGGCGCCGGCGTCGTCGCGGTGCTCGTCCTGTGGTGGGTGAACACCCCGGACGTCTCCGGGTTGGACGGCTGGCTGACGGGCGCGGGCCGGATCACCGGGCTGCTCGCCGCGTACGCGATCGCGGTGCTGCTCGCCCTGATGGCGCGGGTCCCCTCGATAGAGCGCGGGGTGGGATCCGACCGGCTGGCTCGCTGGCATTCGATGGGCGGGCGGTACGTCGTCGGGTTGGCCGTGGCGCACACATTGCTGATCATCTGGGGCTACGCGGTGACCGAGAACACCGATGTCGTGAGCGAGACCGTGAGGCTGAACCTCTCGTATCCGGATGTGCTCAAGGCCACCGTGGCACTGCTGCTCCTGGTGGGCGTCGGCGTCATCTCGGCTCGCGCGATCCGGCGACGCATGCGTTACGAGACCTGGTTGTACCTGCACTTCTACACCTACCTGGCGAGCTGGCTGGCGTTCGGGCATCAACTGGCCACGGGCAAGGAGTTCATCGGACACCCCGCCGTCCAGGCCGCCTGGTACACGCTCTACATCGGGGTCGCGGTCGTGCTCGTCTGGTACCGCTTCCTCCTTCCGGTACGGCAGGCCTTCCGGCACCGGCTCACGGTGACCCGCGTCGTGGAGGAGGCTCCGGGCGTCGTCTCGCTCCATATCGCCGGACGCCGCCTCGACCGGCTGAAGGCAGAGCCGGGGCAGTTCTTCCGCTGGCGGTTCCTCACCAGGAAGCTGTGGTGGGCCCCCAATCCGTACTCGTTGTCGGCCGCCCCCCGCCCGGGCGAGCTGCGAATCACCGTGAAGGACCTGGGCGACCACAGCCGGGAGCTGACCCGCCTCCGGCCGGGCACCCGTGTTTTCGCCGAGGGTCCGTACGGCTCCTTCACCGCACACCGCCGCACCCGCCGGAAGGTGCTGCTGATCGCGGGAGGGGTGGGCATCACACCCCTGCGCGCCCTGTTCGAGTCGATCCCGGCCGACCCAGGCGGCCTGACCCTGCTCTATCGCGCCCGGACCCGCGACGACCTGGTGTTCCGTACGGAACTGGAGGAGATCTCCACCCGGCGAGGCGCGACGCTTCACTACTGCGTCGGCCCCCGGAGCCTGATCGGCGAACCATTCACGCCGCGGACGCTCACCGGGCTCGTAGCCGGCCTGCGTGACCACGACGTCTACGTATGCGGGCCGACCGGCATGACGGAGAGCGTGATCCGGGCGCTGCGCGCGGCCGGTGTGCCGGGCCGCCGCATCCACCACGAGTCATTCGAGTTCTGAGGGGATCTCCATGCGCAGAGCGATATTCGCCGTGATCGTCACCACCGTCGGCCTCGTGCTGCTGCTCTTGTTCAAACCACATGAGATCACGGCAGCCACCGATCGTCCCGCCGCGGTGTCGAACGGCGGCTCCGGCGACGCTTCGCAGGACGTGAGCGGCACCCAGGCCACGGCGAGTTCGGGGAGCTGGTCCGGCTCCGGCGAAAGCGCCGGTGCGACGAGCGGTGAAAAGGTCGTCACCGGTGGCGCCGCGGACACTCGGTGGGGGCCCGTCCAGGTCCAGCTCGTGATCTCCGCCGGGAAGATCACAGGCGTTCAGGTGCTGCAGGCGCCGGACGGCAATCACAAGGACATCGAGATCAACAATCAGGCGCTGCCGATCCTCAACGAGGAGACCCTTTCGGCCCAGTCCGCGCAGATCGACGCCGTCTCCGGCGCGACCTACACCAGCGACGGCTACGTTCGGTCCCTGCAGAGCGCACTGGACGAGGCGGGCCTGTGATCCGGCTCGTCGAACACGCCATGGGCACCGTCTTCTCTTTCGACGTACGGAGCGAGGACGACGCCGCCGCAGAAGCAGTGGCGGAAGCCGTCGCCTGGCTGCACCGGGTCGATGAGATCTTCTCCACATACCGCCCGCAGAGCTCGGTCAGCAGATTGGGCCGGGGCGAGACCTGCCTGACCGAGTGCCCGCCGGAGGTGGCCGGCGTCCTCGAGCTCTGCGACGAGGTGGGCCGTGCGTCGCATGGGTACTTCACCGCCTATCCCGGTGGCCGCCTCGACCCATCGGCACTGGTGAAGGGCTGGGCCATCGAGCGGGCCTCATTCATCCTGCGGCGGGCCGGCGCGACGAACCACTGTGTCAACGGTGGCGGGGATATTCAGCTCGCCGGACTGGCCGCGCCCGGGCGGCCGTGGCGGGTCGGCATCGCCCATCCGCTGCGTCGTGGCGAGCTCGCGACTGTGGTCACGGGCTCCGACCTCGCCGTGGCGACCTCGGGCACGGCCGAGCGTGGAGCGCACATCGTCGACCCGCACACCGGCCGCCCCGCGACGGACCTGGTGTCGATCACCCTCGTCGGGGAGAACCTGACCATGACCGATGCCTACGCGACCGCCGCCTTCGCCATGGGCGACGCGGCACGCGAGTGGGTCGAGCAGTTCGACGGACTTGAGGCGTTCGCGGTCACGGCGTCCGGCGCCACCTGGCGTACCGCCCGTTTTCCGCACACGGCCGGCTGAAAGAGGCAGAAACAGGGACGCTACTCCTTCGGCTCGGCCTTTGCCGCATGCCGTCTTCCACGGCCTGTCCGCCAGACGACCGCTGCTAGCGTTTCGTGGTGGAAATGGTGGTCGCGGAGCGGAAGGGGGCGTGCGGTGGTGCTTGTGGTACACGGCACCTGGGTCGGTGGTCGTCTCGCTCTGTGGGCGGAGGACTCCGAGGGGTCCCGGCAGAGCACCTCGCGGGCGAAGACGCGGGCGCACCCGTTCGCGGCCCCCGCGGACGCCGTCGTCACCGACCTGTCCCTCTGGGGCGAGGTGGCCGCGCAGATCTCGGGCAAGGCCACCGCCTCGGAGCTCACGCTGCTGCTGCCGAGCTCGGCGGCCGGCCCGCTGCCGTCTCCCGAGTCGGGCCTGGAGACCCCCGCGCGACAGCCGAAGATCAGCCGATGGCGGGTGCCCGCGCTGCTGGTCGAGCCCGGCGACGCGGTGGCCCTGCTGGGCTCGGTGAGCGAGATCGCCCATCTCCCCGCTGCCGCGTACGAGCCCGGAGAATCCCTCGATGGGGCGCCGGTGCCCGGGGCCTCGCTGCGCTACCTCGCCGTCGTCGCCGGGAATACCCTTGACCTGATCCGCAGGGGACGTGTGCTGCCTCAGCTCGTCGCCGAGGACGGCGGCTTCGCCGCGCGCTGGCGGCCCGTGCTCACCGGCACCGACGCCGCCCGCTTCCGCGATCTCGCCACGTCCATGCCGCCCGTCTGCCGGGCCGCCGGAGCGGAGCACCCCTCCCGTGACGTTCTGATGGAGGCCCTGGCCGGGCTCGCCGACGCCGTCGTACGGCGAGCGCTCCCCGACCGGCTCCTCGGCGGCCACCGCCCCGGCGTCCGCGGCCCCTTGGCCGACCGGTGGATGGTCGCCCTCACGGGGGAGAGCGCCGCGCTTCCCGGCGTGGGACCGGACAAGGCGAAGGAGCTGGCGCGGCCCCTTGAGGAGTGGTTCACCGCGGCGCACCGGCTCGACGGCCCGGTCAGAGTGTGCTTCCGCCTCGCCGAACCCGAAGACCTGGACATCGCGGGCGACGACCTTCTCACGCAGCGGGAAACCCGCTCGAACCTGGGCGGCCCTGATGCCCCGCGCGACAACCTCCCCGCCCCACCCGAGATCCACCCTCGGCCGGACAGGCCGGACGCCGCGCATGACGATCTCCCCGCCCCACCCGAGATCCACCCTCGGCCGGATGGCCAGGGCATGACGCGTGACGATCTCCCCGCTCCGCGGGAGGGCCGTCCGCGGGAGGGCGGTGGTTGGCGGCTGGAGTTCGCTCTGCAGTCCGCCGAGGATCCGAGCCTCTATCTGCCCGCTCCCTTGATCTGGGCCGGTGAGACCGCCCCGGGGCTGCCGCGCCGGCCCGAGGAGGCGTTGCTCGCCGGGCTCGGCCGTGCCGTACGGCTCTATCCGAAGGTGGAGGACGCGTTGCGCGGCGCCGAGCCTTCGGAGCTCGCGCTGGACACGGCGGACGCGTTCTATTTCCTTCGCCACGCCGCGCCGCTGCTCCAGGCGGCCGGGTTCGGCGTGCAGTTGCCCGCCTGGGCGGGCAAGACCAGGCTCGGTCTCAAGCTGACGACCCGCTCGAAGAGGACCGGGCCCGGGGCGGCCGCCGATCAGGGTTTCGGCCTGCGCCAGCTCGTCGACTTCCGGGTCGACCTGGCCATCGGCGACGAGATCATCACGGAGGAGGAGCTGGCGGAGCTGGCCCGGCTGAAGGTGCCGTTGGTCCGGATGCGAGGCCGCTGGGTCGAGCTGGACGACCGGCAGCTCGGCGCCGCGCTGCGAGCCGTCGAAAACCGCCGATCGGGTGAGATGACCGTCGGCGAGGTGATCCGGGAGGTCGTCGAGGGCGGCGACGAGGACGTTCCGGTGATCGACGTGGACGCCGACGGCCCGCTCGGCGACCTGCTGTCGGGTGAGGCCGACCGGCGTCTCGAACCGGTCGGCACCCCCAAGGCCCTCAACGGGGCGCTCCGGCCGTACCAGCAACGCGGGCTGGCCTGGCTGAACTTCCTGTCGGGGCTCGGGATCGGCGGCATCCTCGCCGACGACATGGGCCTGGGGAAGACGATCACCACGCTGTCGCTGCTGCTCGCCGAACGGGAGGCGGGCGCCGCCGCCGGGCCGACATTGCTGGTCTGCCCGATGTCGCTGCTGAGCAACTGGCAGAAGGAGGCCGCCACGTTCGCCCCGTCCCTTGACGTCTACCTGCACCATGGCGGTGCCAGGTCGCGTGACGAAGAGCTGGCGGCGCGGGTCGGCGAGGCGGATCTGGTCCTCACGACGTACGGCACGGCCCTGCGGGACCGGGACGTGCTGGCGGGCTTCCGCTGGGCGAGGGTCGTCTGCGACGAGGCGCAGGCGATCAAGAACAGCGCCGCCAGGCAGGCGCAGGCGGTGCGGTCCCTGCCCGCCGGGACCAGGATCGCGCTCACCGGCACGCCCGTCGAGAACCATCTCGCCGAGCTCTGGGCGATCATGGAGTTCTGCAATCCCGGCCTGCTCGGCACGGCCAGGCGATTCAGGGAGCGCTACCAGGAGCCGATCGAGCGGTCCGGCGACGAGGCCGCGACCGCGGCGCTCAAGCGGGCCACTGGACCGTTCGTGCTGCGCCGCCTCAAGACCGACAAGTCCATCATCTCCGACCTGCCGGACAAGATGGAGATGAAGGTCTGGTGCAATCTCACCCCTGAGCAGGCCACGCTCTACCAGGCCGTCGTCGAGGACATGATGGCCAAGATCGAGGGCAGTGAGGGCATCGAGCGGCGCGGCAACGTGCTGGCCACGATGACGAAGCTCAAGCAGGTCTGCAACCATCCGGCGCACCTGCTCAAGGACGGCTCCCGGCTGCCGGGCAGATCGGGGAAGCTGGCCCGGCTGGAGGAGCTGGCCGAGGAGATCGTCGCCGAGGGCGACAAGGCCCTCGTCTTCACCCAGTACGCCGAGTTCGGGACCCTGGTCCAGCCCTACCTCGCGGCCCACCTGGACCGCCCTGTGCTGTGGCTGCACGGCGGGCTGCCGAAGAAGCAGCGGGACGCGCTGGTCGAGCGGTTCCAGAGCGACGACGAGCCGATGCTGTTCCTGCTGTCGCTTAAGGCGGCGGGCACGGGGCTCAACCTGACGGCGGCCAGCCATGTGATCCACGTGGACCGGTGGTGGAACCCGGCCGTGGAGAACCAGGCGACCGACCGGGCGTTCCGCATCGGCCAGACGAAGAACGTGCAGGTCAGGAAATTCATCTGCGTGGGCACGCTGGAGGAGCGCATCGACGAGATGATCGAGCGCAAGAAGACGCTCGCCGAGCGCGTCGTGGGCGCCGGAGAGGACTGGATCACCGGCCTGTCCACGTCCGAGCTGCGCGAGCTGTTCCGGCTCGACGCCGAGGCGGTCAGCTGACGTGGCGCCGCGAGGAGGCCGATGATGATGGCTGTCGGGAAGGACGGCTGGTTCGAGCCGGCCCGGCCGATCCGGGTCGAGGGCGGCATCCGGGCGCGGAGCAGGCGCGGGTCGATCGGCGAGCGGTGGTGGTCACGCCGGTTCATCGACATCCTGGAGCGCGTCTGCGACTCGGGGCGGCTCAGCCGGGGCCGCGCCTACGCCCGGTCCGGGCAGGTGCTCCGGCTCGACATCGCTCCCGGCCTGGTCAGCGCGGACGTCCAGGGCTCGCGCCCGACGCCGTACCAGGTCAGCGTGGAGATCTCCGCGTACGGCGAGGCGGACTGGGCCACTCTCCAGGACGCGATCGCCGAGCAGGCGGTGCACCGGGCCAAGCTCCTCGCCGGGGAGATGCCTCCGGAGCTGGAGGCGGTCTTCACCAGATGTGGTCTGCCTCTCTTCCCCGACGAGGGCGCGGTGGAGATGCAATGCTCGTGCCCGGACTGGGGGTTCCCGTGCAAGCACCTGTCGGCGGTGCTGTACGTGCTGGCGGAGGCGTTCGACGACGACCCGTTCCTGGTCCTGGCGTGGCGGGGCAGGGCGAAGGACGACCTGCTCGACGCGCTGCGCGGCATGACCGGTGAGCCGGGCGACGACGAGTCCGATCCGCTCCACGTCGAAGATGTGCCGTTCAGCGAGCGGCTGGGCGACTTCTACGCCCCCGGGGTGTCACTGGCGCGTCTTCAGACGCGGGCCGGCGGCGCCGCCACCCCACCGGACCTGCTGCTGCGCGCCCTCGACCCGCCGCCGGTCAAGGTCCGCCACATCCCGCTGCTCGACCTTCTGCGCCCCGCCTACCGGACGATGGCCTCGGTCGAGCCGCCCGTCGAGGACTGAGCCGCACGGCCGCTTCGCTCAGGTGTCGACGAAGTCCTGCCGGACCATCACCCTGACGCCGTTCGGGATGGTCTTGATCACCAGGGGGGTGCGCAGCCGCACCTCGCCGTCGATGTCCGCGGCCATCGGCGGCTCGGTCTCCAGCAGGATCTCCG
>JBIOWF010000043.1:0-2646 GCA_044868295.1 Microtetraspora sp.
TCGAGGCGGTGCTGGGATTACCGGCGGCGTCCACGGCCGCCCCCGCCACAATGCTCGCGGTCACCGTACCGCTGGTGGTCATGCCGCTCACCGCCACGTTGTAGGTGGCGGGGCCGCCCGACACCACGACCGTCTTGGTCCCGCCCGCGGTGCCGCCGATCGTGACGTCGGCGGCCGCGAAGCCGCTCACCGCCTCGCTGAACACGGCCGTCAAGTTGATCGGCGAGGCGCTCGTCGGGTCGGCCTGGCCCGCGGCCTGGTTGATCGTCACCGTCGGCGGCGTGTTGTCCACCGTGACCGTGACCGCGCTGCTCGTCCTTGTGTTGCCGGCCGCGTCCCGGGCCACCGCGGTCAGCGTGTGGGAGCCAGCGCTGGCGGTGGTGGTGTTCCAGGAAACGCTGTAGGGGCTGGCGGTGTCTTCCGCCCCCAAATTCAGGCCGTCCAGCTTGAACTGCACGCCGGCCACCCCTACGTTGTCCGAAGCGTTGGCGTTGACCGCGATCGTCCCCCGGACGGCCGCCCCCGAGGCGGGAGAGGTGATCGTCACCGTCGGCGGTGTAGTGTCGTTGGACACCGTGACCGTGACCGGGTCGGACGACCAGTTGATACCCAGGATGTCGCGCGCCACCGCGGTCAGGGTGTGCGACCCATTGCTCGCCGTCGTCGTGTTCCACTGGACCGAATACGGCGCCGAGGTGTCCGCCGCGCCGAGGTTCAGGCCGTCGAGCTTGAACTGCACGTTCTGGACGGTGAGCATGCCGATGATCGTCACGTCGGCGTTGACCGGTATGGTTCCGCTGACCGTGGCCCCGGAGCTGGGCGACGTGATCGTGACGATCAGGCTGCCCAACTGGGCGGAAGCGTCGGGCGTCGAAATCCACGCCAGCGTCAGGACTGTCGCCACGCCTGCCGCTTTGGCCAGTCTCATGCAGGACGATGCTGTTCTCGTCTTCATGGCGTTCTCACAAGGAATGGGGACGGTTTCAGGCCGTATGCCGGGTGACGCCACCCGGAGGTATCAGTGAAAGAGAGAGGTGGTCCAGGCGGATCACGTCCCACCGCCGCGAGTTGCACAGCGGTCTCCAGAGCCCCTCCTCCACGTCCGAGCGCCCGGGCAGGGCCAGGAAGTCGAAGCGGTACGACTCGTGGGTCGTCAGGGATTGCAGCACGGCGATCCGGCGCCCGGCCCACGACTCCGTCAGCCTCTGGAGCGGGGCCAGGCCCACGAGCCTTCCGTCCCGGCGCTGCGTCAGGAGGAGCGATGCCGCCGGACGAAAGCTCTCGATGCACGCGCCGATCCACTCCTCGTCGATGAACGGCGCGCTCTCGGCGCGATGCTCGGCCAGTCTCCGCCAGGCCGCGCGGTCTTCCTCGCACATTCCGGCGAGGTCCGCCGGATCATTGCCGCGCGCGGCGAGGGTCGCCATGCTCACGCCAGGACCTGCCCCGCCGGTTCTTCCAATCGACGCCGGCCGCCGTGCTCCGCGGCCACACGAAGAACGGCGGCGGCGAGCCGGGCCGGGTCGTGGCGGATCTTGTTCCCGGCGGCGAGTATCTGCCGTGGCACCGGCCGGCACCCCAGCGCGCGCAGCGAGGGGAGATCCGCCACCACCGCCCGGGCCCCGCACGCGGCGTACGTCTCGAGCAGGTGCGAGGGGATGGGCTTCGCCGTGAGGATCACGTCGTGGACCGGGAGCCCCGGCGCGTGGCGCAGCAGGGCACGCACATGGTCGGCCGCCGTCATGTCGTCGGTCTCGCCCGGCTCGGTCATCAGGTTCATGACCAGCACCACGCGGGCCCGCGAGCGGGTGATCTCCTCGCTGATCCCGCGGGCCAGGAGGACCGGGATGAGGCTGGTGTACAGGCTGCCGGGGCCGATCACGACCAGCTCCGCCGCCGCGATCGCCCTCTGCGCCTCGGGCAGGGCGGGCGCCTCGTCGGGCACGAGTCGAAGACGCCGGATCCGCCCTCGCGCGGAAGCGATGAGCGATTCACCCTCGACCTGCCGGCCGTCGGCCAGCTCGGCCCGCAGGCGCACGTACGCGCCGGTGGCGGGGAGCACGCGCCCGTGGATGCCGAGCAGCTCGGCCGCCCTGTCCACCGCCGCCGGGAACTGGTCCTCGAGGCGGCTGAGCGCCGCGAGGATGAGGTTGCCGAGGCTGTGGCCGGCGAGGCCGTCGCCGCCCTCGAAGCGGAAGTCGAACATCGCCGCCCGCTGGGCGTTCTCCGTCAACGCCACGAGGCAGTTGCGGATGTCCCCCGGGGCCAGGATCCCGTACGCCCGCCGGAGGCGACCCGTGCTGCCGCCGTCGTCGGCGACGGTGACGAGCGCCGTCAGCAGCTCGTCCCCGCGGTGCGGAAACGGGCGCGGAGACGCCGGGAACATTGCCGCGCGCAAGCCGCGCAGCAGGACCGGGAGCCCGGTGCCGCCGCCGATGGCCACGATCCGCGGCCGCCGCGGGCCCGCCGGCAGGCGCGCGGAGCGGCCGCCGGCGCCTTCCGGCGCGGACGGCCGCGCGCACGCAAGCGCGGGCTTCAACCCTGCGAGCGCCATTGCCTCAGGGGACCAGGACGATGTCAGAAGGCCGAAGGTAGAAGTTGGCCTGGCCCGCCCCTCCCGAAGCGACCTTGTCGTAATCGAAGGAG
>JBIOWF010000044.1:0-14322 GCA_044868295.1 Microtetraspora sp.
GCGTGCCTGCCCAAAGGCCGGCACGCGGCTCCTCGTTTCCACGATCACTGGGCGGTCGCCGGCACGATGTCGAGCTCGTCCTCCTCAGTGGACGGCGCCCCCGAGGGGCGGTCCAGCACCACGAGGATCACTACCGCGAGCGCGCACAACCCCGCGAGTGACCACAGCGCGGTGTGCAACGCACCGGTGTAGGCGTCGCTGACCGTGGCCTCGAAGGCACCGCGCGCTGTCGCTGGAGTCACGGTGTTCGCCGCCGTGGCAAGGTCGCCCTGGTTGACCAGGTTCGCGACTCCCTGCGGGTCTCGCGCGTACGGAGTGTCGAAACCGCCGAGCCGGTCGGCCAGGTTGGCCCCGGTGAGGCCGGCCAGCGCGGTGCCGACGACGGCGATCCCGATCGCCTCACCACCGAGCCGCATCGTGTTGAACATTCCGGCCGCCATGCCGACCCGCCCCGGGTCGACGCTGTTCACCGCGGCACCGTCCATGACACCGAACGAGATACCGATGCCGATGCCGATCGTCACATACGGGCCGAACACGAGCATATTGTCCGCGCCGGGATGAATGACAGTCAGCCACGCCACGCCCGCGCCGGTCAGCGCCACGGAGGCCAGCACCAGCAGCCGCACCGGGACCCAGCGCGCCAGGTAGCCGGTGACCAGCGGCATCACCAGGGTCGGCAGCGTGAGCATCATGAGCGTCAGGCCGGCCTGTTGCGACGTCACGCCGTCCACCGCGATGTAGTACGAAGGCAGGTAGACCAGCAGCGGGGTGAAGCCGAACACCAGCGCTATGACCGCCAGGCACAGGCTGGCGTAACGCCGCTGGGCGAACAGTGACAGGTCGAACATCGGCCGGCTTTGCCGCCGCTCCACCACCACGAAAACCACCAGCAGCAGAACCGCGGCCACGAGACAGCCGAGGACGAAGGCGCTGGTCCACCCTCGCTGCGGCCCTTCGAGCAGCCCGAGGATCAGCGCCAGAAGAGCGGCGGTGAAGGTCGCGGTGCCGGCCCAGTCGATCCGGTTGCCCTCCGGATTACGCGATTCGGGGATCATTCGACCACAGGCCACGACCAGGAGGCCGACGGCCGCCGGCGCCAGGAACACACTGCGCCAGCCCAGGTGCGTGTTCAGCGCACCGCAGATGAAGGGACCGAAGGCCAGGCCGCAGCCGACGGCGGTACCGAACACGCCGAAAGCCCGCGCCTGGCCGCGCGGGTCCGTGTAGAGCGTTGCCAGGGAGGCGACGCCGCAGGTGAGCGCGGCCGCCGCGCCGATCCCGGCGATGCCGCGAGCCAGGTCCAGGATCAGGATGTCGTTCGCCAGCCCGCACAGGAGAAGGGCGCCGGAGAACACCGCCATGCCGATCAGGAACATACGGCGCCGGCCGACCAGGTCGCCCAGGCTCCCGGTGGCGAGCATGAACGCGGCGAAGGTCAGGTCGTAGCCGTTGATGACCCACTGCAGGGAGGTGAGGCTCGCGTGCAGGCTTTCCGCGATGCCGGGCAGCGCCACCGACGCCCCGCCCAATGAAACCGGCAGCATGATGCATGCCACCGCGATGATGGCTAGCGCGAATCCGGGTCTTGTTCTGGTGGAATGAGAATTCGTGTTGTTGGCCACGAGGGATCCTTCTTTGGAAGGGGACAATCGGGCGAGCCGGACAGTCCGGACGGCCCGCCCGAAACGTCATGAAGCTTTACTTGGGCGTGTCCGCGATCAGCTTTCCGGCCACGCTCCAACTTTCGGCCGGAACCTCCGTGATCCACACCTGGACGGTCTCCGCCGGCAGGCCGTACGACTCGACGAAAGCTTCGGTGATCTTCTGCACCAGTTCGCGCTTCGGCTCCACGTCGCGCGGGCCCTGGAGAACGGTGACAATAGGCATGGAGAGCTCCTCGGTGAATTCGACGCCCCGGCCGTCGGGGACCGTTCAAGTTTCTGTGGATCAATTTGGGAACGGAAGACGGCACAAATAAGTGACCTAGGCACCTGGCGGTGACCTGTGCCCGCCATTCCCATGAATGGACTCGTCAAAGGGGAATGTTTCCGTGGGTGCCGCGTGCCGCGGCACTCTGGGCGAGGGCCCTGGCGATGGTTCCCCTGGTTCGCCCGGGGGCGATGACCTCGTCGACGACGCCGAGTTGGATGGCGCGCCACATGCCGCCGTTGAGCTTTTCGTGCTCCTCGGCGAGCTCGGCCTCCAGTGCCGCGCGTTCCTTTTCCGGGGCGGCGGCCAGCTCGCGGCGCTTGAGGATGCGCACGGCCGCGGCCGAGCCCATCACCGCGATCTCGGTGGTCGGCCAGGCGAACACCTTGGTTGCGCCCAGCGAGCGGGAGTTCATCGCGATGTACGCCCCGCCGTACGCCTTACGGGTGATCAGCGTGACGCGTGGCACCGAGGCTTCGGCGAAGGCGTGCAGCAGCTTGGCGCCGCGCCGTACGACGCCATCGTGCTCCTGGCCGACCCCGGGCAGGTAGCCGGGCACGTCGACCAGAACCACCAGCGGCACCCCGAAGGCATCGCACATCCGCACGAAGCGGGCGGCCTTCTCCGCGGAGGCGGAGTCGAGGCAGCCGCCGAGCCGCATCGGATTGTTGGCGACCATCCCGACGGTCCGGCCGCCGAGACGGCCGAGCGTGGTGACGATGTTGGGCGCCCATTTGGGGTGCAGCTCGACACCCGGCTCGTCGAGCAGGCCGTTCACGAGGGGGTGCACGTCGTAGGCGCGGCGGGGGTGCTCGGGCAGAAGGCCGCCGAAGTCGACCTCCTCGACCTCACGGATCCGGCCCTGGTGGCCGAGCAGGGACGCCAGCCGGCGAGCGGTCAGCATGGCCTCGGACTCGGTCCTGGTGACCACGTGGACGACGCCGCTGCGCTTGCTGTGCGGCTCGGGTCCACCGAGAGCGGCCTGGTCGATCTCCTCACCGGTGACGCTGCGGACGACGTCCGGGCCGGTGACGAAGATCCGCCCGTTGTCCGCGAGGATCACGACGTCCGTGAGCGCCGGTCCATAGGCGGCGCCACCGGCGGCCGGGCCGAGCACCACCGACAGTTGGGGCACCACTCCCGAGGCGCGGGTCATCGCGGCGAACACGCGCCCGACGGCGTGCAGCGACTGCACGCCCTCGGCCAGCCGCGCACCTCCGGAATGCCAGAGCCCGATGATCGGCACCCGCTCCCGCACCGCGACGTCATAGGCGTGCACGATGTGCTCGCAGCCCGCCGCCCCCATCGCGCCGCCCTGCACCCGGGCGTCGGTGCAGAACGCCACCACCGGCGCGCCCTCCACCCGGCCCTTGGCGGCCAGCACGGCGCTGTCGTCCGACGGGGAGATCAACTGAGTCGACCCCTCGTCGAAGAGCACGGCCAGCCGTACACGAGGATCGCGGTGATCGACGGCCTCCTCATCGAGGGGCGCGGTCACCACCCTGTTGTCAAGCACAGCCATTGAGTCCCCCTAGTGAATCGAAGCGTCGTCCAGATAGGGACGCAGCTCACGCCGGGCCAGTGACCGGCGGTGCACTTCGTCGGGCCCGTCGGCGAAGCGCAGCGTCCTGGTGTGCGCCCACAACTCGGCCAGCGGAAAGTCCTGGCTCACCCCCGCGGCGCCGTGCACCTGGATCGCCTTGTCCACCACCCACTCGGCCATCGACGGAGTGAGAATCTTGATCGCCTGGATCTCCGTGTGCGCGCCCTTGTTGCCGACGGTGTCCATCAACCAGGCGGTCTTGAGCACGAGCAGCCGTGCCTGCTCGATCCGGACCTTGGATTCGGCGATCCATTCCTGTACGACGCCCTGCTCGGCAAGTGGCTTGCCGAAGGCGACCCGCCGCACCGCTCGGCGGCACATCAGATCGAATGCCCGCTCGGCCATGCCGATCAGCCGCATCGCGTGGTGGATGCGGCCGGGGCCGAGGCGGGCCTGGGCGATCGCGAAGCCGTCACCGGGATCGCCGATCAGGTTCTCCGCCGGCACGCGGACGTCACGGAACTCGATCTCGGCGTGGCCGCCATGCGGCCCGTGCGTGTAGCCGTACAACCGCATGCCCCGCTTGACGAGGACGCCAGGGGTGTCCCGCGGGACAATGATCATGCTCTGCCGGCGGTGCCGCTCCGCGGTGGGATCGGTCTTGCCCATCACCACGAAGACCTCGCAATGCGGGCCCATCGCTCCGGACGACCACCACTTGCGCCCGTTCACGACGTAGTCGTCCCCGTCGGGCTCGATCCTGGTCGAGATGTTGGTGGCGTCGGACGAGGCCACCTCAGGCTCGGTCATGCAGAACGCGGAACGGATTCGCCCGTCCAACAGCGGCCGCAGCCACTCCTTCTGCTGCCGTTCGGTGCCGAAGGCGGCCAGCAATTCCATGTTTCCCGTGTCCGGCGCCGAGCAGTTCAGCGCTTCGGGCGCGAGATTCGGGCTGCGGCCGGTGATCTCCGCCAGCGGCGCGTACTGGAGATTGGTCAGGTGGTGTGGCAGGAACAGATTCCACAATCCACGCCTGCGTGCCTCCGCCTTGAGTTCCTCCACGATCGGCGGACGTGCCCACGGGTCTTCGGCGGCGTCCGCCTGCGTCGCGAAAACCGGCTCCGCCGGATAAACGCACTCCCGCATGAATTCGAGGAGTCGCTGCCGCAACTCCTCGGTCTTCACATCGAATTCGAAATCCATCGACCGTCCTTTCCGATTTCGAAACGGACGCTATCGATTCCCCTGTCGAAAAAGAACGGACGAGCGGTACTGAATATGCGCGGAAGGCGGTACGCCCGGTACCGCCTTCGGAATCAGTTCTGGACGAGCAGCACGGCATTGCCGCGGATTTTCCGGTCACGCAGGTCGCCCAGCGCCGCCGACGTGTTGGCCCAGTCCGCCTCGCGCCCGATCTCCGGGTGGAGCCGATCGGTGGCGACCAGCCGTACCAGGGTGGCCAGGTCGGCGCCATAGGGAGCATCGCTGTCGGCGTAGTGGAAGTGGTGCAACGTCGCGGACTCGGGTCCGGCGAAGAAGTCGAAGAAGCTGAAGGTGGCGGGTTCCCGGCTCGCCTGACCGAACCAGACGAACACGCTCCGCTTGGCCAGCTTCGCCAGCGCCCGGGGCGCGGAGTCGCCGCCGACCGATTCGAGGACCACGTCGAACGGGCCCTCGGCGTCGGCGACATCGAGGGCCACTGCCGCGCCGAGTTCGGCCAGCCGCGCACCTCGCTCAGCGGAGGCGCTGACGGCGGTCACCTCGGCGCCGGAGGCATGGGCGAGCTCGACGAAGTAGTGGCCGACGCCACCGGACGCACCGGTGATGAGGATGCGCTTTCCGATCACGCTGCCCACCCTGCGGAGCAGGCGAACCGCTGTCAGCCCGGCCAGGGGCAGCGCCGCGGCGGTCACGGCGCTCACCGAATCCGGCAGCTCGGCGAGCGACGAGGTGCGTACGGCCACGCGCTCCGCCCAGCCCGCCGCGGGCGGGTGCCCCACCACACGCGCGCCCTCCCGCGGCCCCGAACCGTCCGCCGCCGCCACCAGCACACGGCCCGTGACGTCCTTGCCGGGTCTCCATCCCTGGCGCGGCTTGAACAGCAGGAACATCTCGCCACGGTTCACGGAGAACGCCTCGACCTGGATCAGGGCCTCATCCGGGTTCAGGACCGGCTCGTCGACCTCGTCGTATCGGACCAGGTCATCCGGCTGCCCGGTGGGCACCAGCGCTTTCACGGCAGACTCCTCGCTATAGGGATGCGTCGGAGCCTACGAACGGACGATTCGTACATGAAGAAGGCACTTCGGAGTGGCCTGGTCACCACCGGGAAACCGACCTGGCAAGAGCACTGAAAACCGAAAACATGTGACCTACGTCACTCGATGTCAGGCAGTCAAAGACGGTGGTCAAAGAAGAACGAAGGTTACGATGGCGACATGGCAGACAGCAGTTCGTCCCGCTGGAACATGATGAAGTCGGCCTGCCCCACCCGGCAAGTGCTCGACCGGATCGCCGACAAATGGACGATGCTGGTCATTCTCTCACTGGAGAAGGAAACGTTGCGCTTCTCCCAGCTGCGCAGCCGGATCGAGGGCGTCTCCCAGAAGATGCTCACCCAGACGCTCCGCGGCATGGAGTCCGACGGCCTGGTCACCCGCACCGTGCACCCGACCGTGCCGGTCACCGTCGAGTACACCCTCACCCCACTCGGCCACAGTTTGAGCGAGACGGTGGACGTCGTCCGCGAATGGGCCTATGGCCATATAGGGGACATCCAGGCCGCGCGCCGGGAGTACGTGGAGCGCGCCACCCCGCCTCAGATGCACAGCGTGCGCTGAGAGCCCGGCGAAGAGCAGGCGTCACCAGCTGCCCGGGAGCCGCCCGCCGTACCAGGTCTCGATGAGCCTGCGCGCGATCGAGACCTCCGACGGCAGGCCGACCTCACCCGACTCGGCCGCGGCGGCCAGCTCGGCCCTGGACAGCCAGCGCGCCTCGGCGATCTCCTCCGGATCGCGGCGGATCTCCGTGGTCGTCGCCCGGGCGAAGAAGCCCAGCATCAGGCTGCGCGGGAAGGGCCACGGCTGGCTGCCCATGTAGCGGGGGTCCGTCACCGTGATGCCGACCTCCTCGTGGACCTCGCGCATGACCGCGTGTTCCAGCGACTCGCCCGGCTCGACGAACCCGGCCAGCACCGACATACGACCCTCCGGCCACTGCGGGCCCCGGGCCAGCAGGATCCGGTCCTCGTCGTCACGGACCAGCATGATCACCGCAGGGTCCACGCGGGGAAAGTGCTGGCTCTCGTCCTGAGGACAGATCCGCATGTGCCCCGACGCCGTCATGTCGGTACGGCCGCCGCAGCGCGGGCAGAACTCGTGCGTCGTGTGCCACGCCTCCAGGGCCACCGCGTAGACGAGGAGACCCGCGTCCCGGTCGTCCAGCAACGCCCCGGCCTCACGCAGGCCCGCCGTCTCGCCGGGCGGCAGCGGAGCCTGGACGGCGAAATAGGGGACGTTGTCGGCGTCCACGCCGAGCAGGTAGCGCTGGCCCTCGGGAACCTCCGACGGGGACAGCAAAACCAGACCCGCGTCCGCGGTGAACCGGCGGATCATGCTCTTGCCGCCGTCGATGAGCAGGACCCGCGTCTTGTCGTCGGCCCACGCCCGCTCCAGCCAGCCCGAGTCGTTCCGCAACGCCGCCGATCTGTCGATGGCGTTGCGGGCCAACAGCAGCGGCCCCAGTAGCCCTTCAGAGATCTCCACCGGCCCATCCTCTCGTGTCCCGCCCTGGGAACAATCACCTGCCCCGCAGTGATTCCCGCGCATGGTGATCTCATTGGAGCTAAGGTGATGGGAGTTAGGGTAGCCTTACCTCCGGGAGTGTCCGCGTGCGGCTGTACCTCACGACGCTCAACCCGACCCACTCCGTCACCGGCGGCTTCCTTCCGGCGGCCGAGGCGCTGGGCTGGGACGTCACGATCCTGACCGATCAGCCGGGCCGATATCCGGGATTCGAGGTCATCCGGACCGACGTCCGCGACACCCGCGCGGTGATCGACACGATCGCCGGCCACCACCCACCCGACGTCGTCTTCTCCAACTCCGACCACCTGCAGGCCGAAACCGCCCTGGCCGCGGCCTACTTCGGCCTCCCCGGCAAGGACTGGCGCTCCTGCGTGACCGCCAAGAACAAGGCGCTCATGCGCCGCCGGGTCACCCGCGTGGAGTCCGTCCGGTCCGTACGGCTTCCGCCTGGAGCCGCCCTTCCGGACGCGCTGCCGTACCCCGTGGTGGTCAAACCGGCCATGGGCGTGGCCAGCGAGGACGTGGTCCTCGCCCGGGATTTCGGTGACCTCTCGAAAGCCGTCGGCGAGATCAGGAGCAGACGCCCGGACGACGTCCTGGTCGCCGAGGAATACCTCGACGGGCCGTTGTACACGCTCGAAACGCTGGGCGACGGCCGCACCACGACCGTCCTCGGCGGTTTCCGCACCACGCTCGGCCCGCTGCCGCACTTCGTCGAGGAGCGGCTGGACTGGACGGCCGAGCCCGCGGAGGAGGCCCACGAGCACGTCCTGGCGGTATTGGACGAGATCGGGGCGGGGTTCGGCGCCTGCCACACCGAATATGTCATCACCCCCGACGGGCCGCGGGTCATCGAGATCAACTACCGGGTGATCGGCGACAACTGTGACTTCCTGCTGGCCGACCTCCTTGACGTGCCCCTCTTCGAGTGGATCCTCCGCGTCCACGCCGGTGAGCCCTTGAGCGCGCTACCAGGGCGAGAGCGCATGGAGACGGCACGGCACCGCCACGGAGCGGCCGTCAGCCTCATCGCCGACCGCCCCGGCACCATCACCGCCGCGCCACCGGCACTCTCGTACGAGGCCCGAGCCCCATGGCACGACGCCGAACGCACGACCCCGCTCTCGTACGAGACCGGAACCGCGCGGCCCGACGGCGAGCGCATGCCACCTGAGTCCTTGTACGCGGTCGGAGCCACACTGCACGACGCCGAACGCACGCTGATCTCGCAGGTAACCGGAGCCACACCGCACGACGCCGAACGCACGGCACCATGCGCGAACAAGCCGCCGCACGGGCCGGTCCGCCTGTGGCACGAGCCGCTGCGAAAGGCGGGCGAGCGGATCGAGTTGACCCGCACGAACCGCGACTTTCTCGGCATTCTCCGCGCGATCGGCCCGGACCGCGAGAGCGTGGACGCCGCGATCGACGCCTTCCGCGCCGACCGCCCCTGGGTGATCTCATGATCGCGATACCCGGATGCGAGGCGCCGCCCCCTGGCACCGCCTCCCGGGAACCGTACCTCGCGGCACGGGTCCTGAACGCGCTGCTGCGCGAGGACTACGGCGGCGTGGCGTCTCTCCTGACCCGCGACAAGGACGGCGTCGCGCTGGTCCTCGCCTCGGGCAGGCGGGTACGGCTGTCGCCCGGCGGCCTGTTCCAGGACTTCGTCCTCGCCGCGACTGAGAGCCTCAGCCTGGAGGAGGTCCTGCGAACGCTGGAGACCGTGGCCGACCCCGCTGACGCGCCGGGAGTCGCGGCCTTCGCGACGGAGTGCCACGAGGCCCTGACCGCCCTGGAGCTCTACGATCGCCACCGGGAGAGCTCGCTGATCCGGCTGCTGCGGCAAGAACAAGGCCTGCCGGTCGAGCACCCACAAGAGCACACAACCAACGCCGTCCCCCCAGCCGACCCCAGCGGCCCCCCATTGACTGACCCCAGCGGCCCACCTGCGACGGACCCCGACCACGCCGCTCTGACCGGCCCCAGCCGCCCGTCTGTGACCGGCCCCGGCCACACCGCTCTGACCGACCCCACCGGTACCCCTGTGACCGGCCCTCCGACGGGCCCCGGCGGCCGCCACCTGGCGGGCTCTGGTGGCGCTGTGGTGGGACAGCCCCGAGCGGCCGGGTGGAGCCCGATCTTCTATGAGACGCTCGCGGCCGCCGTCGATCACCCGATTTACCCCACGGCCCGGTGCCGTCTGGGGGTCTCCTCCAGAGACATGCTCGCCTACGCCCCCGAGTTCGCCCCCGGCTTCGACCTGCGGTGGGCGGCGGTCCGGCGGGACCGCGTCACGGTCTCCGGCCGGCGCGAGGAGTCCTGGTGGCCGAAGCCGGGCGACGTGGGGCTCCCTGATCGGCTGGCGGGCACGCACACGCTGTTTCCCGTGCATCCGCTGACGGTTCCGGCGGTGACGGGGATCCCCGGCGTCGTCGTGGGGCCCGTGCCGTATCTGAGGGTCCGGCCGACTCTCTCGATGCGGACGGTGGAGGTCGACCGGCGCACGCACCTCAAACTGCCGCTCGCGACGAGCACACTGGGACTGCGCAACCGGCGGTCGATCAAACCGGCCTCGCTGCGCGACGGCGCGCTGGCCGAGTCGCTCTTGCGAGAGGTGCTCCACCGGGAGCCGGATCTGCGGGTCTCCCTGGCGGGCGAGCAAAGATACGGGCACGCCGGCCACGAGTACCTCGGCTGGATGGTCCGCGACCTGCCAGAGGGAGAGATCGTCTCAGTGGCGTCACTTCTCGCCCCCTTCCCTGGACAGGATCACCAATTGCTGGATTCCGGCCGATCCGTACTGGAGCATCTCGCCCATCGTTATTTCGGCCCATCCCGTGACACCTCTCCCGGGAGCTCCCACGGGAGCTCTCACGGGGGCTCCCAGGGAGCCACCCCCCGCGACCGCTCCCAGAGCGGCTCCCAGAGCGGCTCTCAGGACGGCTCTCAGGACGGCGAGGTGCGGGAGCTCTTACGGGATTACCTGACCACGCTGTTCACGTGGAATGTCCGGCTTTTCGTGCGGTACGGCATCGCGCTGGAAGCGCATCAGCAGAACCTGTCCCTAGTGTTCGGGGACGGGCCGCCGCGACTGCTGGTGAAGGACAACGACGGGTTGCTCGCGTCTCCGGACCGCCTGCGGGCCGCCGGACTCGGCGTCCCGCACTTCGCCGACGAGCGCATGCTGACCGACGACCCACACGCGCTCGCGGACGTGTTCGTCACCATCACGCTCCACCTCGCCGCGACCGCGGTCGCCTTCGGAGCGGTCGGCCAACCACATGGTGCGGGCGACCGACAGGGGCGCGGGGGCGGCGGCCTGGTGCGGGAGACGCTGGGCGCGGCGCTTGACGAGTTCGGCGAGCATCCGATGGCCCGGCTGCTGCGCGCCCGGACGCTCGACGCGGCGCGACTCGTCGGCAAGTCCATGGTCACCGCGGCGACGCTCGTGGACAAGCGTCGGTCCGGAGCCGGGGACGTCAACAAGTTTTACGGCACCAGTGGGCCGAACTACCTTCGCCACCCGACATCTCGCGATCTCGAGTGATCGCCCGCCCCGCACCGAGTTCGCTGCCGACCTCGCATCCGTCCGACCTCGCACCCGTCCGGCCTCGGCGTGTCCCTCCTGGCCCACGCGTCCCTGTTCCCTCTGGCCCACGCGTCCGTGTTCGCCTTCTGACCTCGCAAAGGGGCATCTCGCCATGAGCAGCGTCTTGCTCGACTCTCCCACCGCCCTCGCCGAGGAGGCGACCCTGGCCGCGCTCCTGCGGTGCTGCGTCCGGGAGGTGAGCGGGCCGCGCGGCCAGGTGTGGGCGGCCGAGCCGTACCTGCTGCTGCTTGTGGCGGGAACGCTCGTGCGGGTGCGCGCGCACGGCGGGATGGCACTGCGGATCGACGGCCCGGCCGACTACCTGGCGGAAGGATCGTGGCACCCGCTCAGCTCGGATCTTCTCGTCGAACTGATCGAACGAGAGCTCGACGGCGTCAACGAGGAGTTCGCGTCGCAGGTCGCGCTGAGCCGCGAGGCGATCACAACGTTGCTCGGCGCCCGCGACCGGCGCCCGGAGCCGAGGGATCCGTGGCTCGCCTCCGAACAGGCGTTGCTGTTCGGCCATCCCTTCCACCCCACACCGAAAGCGCGTGGGGGCTCCAACTGGCTGCAGTACGCCCCCGAGGCGCACGCCGAGTTCCCGCTGCGGCTGCTCGGCGTCCGAGCCGATCTGGCGACCGGGCAGGGCGACACCAGGGTGTTGGACGAGCTGGGCACCGCACCGGCCGGATACGTCCTGCTTCCCGCCCACCCGTGGCAGGTCGAACTGCTCGCCGCCGAGCTGCGCGGGCCGCTCGCCGACGGACGTCTCATCGACCTCGGGTACGGCTCCCGCCCGTTGATCCCCACCTCGTCCGTCCGGACGGTGTACGAGCCGGTGACCGGGAACTGCCTGAAATTCAGCCTGGATGTGCGGATCACCAACTGTGTCCGGAAGAACGCGTGGTACGAGCTGATCGGCGCGGTGGAACTCAGCGAACGGCTCGGGCCGGTCTTCGCCCGGCTGGCCGCCGACTTTCCCGGAACGAGGTGGCTGCCGGAGCCGGGCTACCGCTCGGCCGGCCTCGGCACCCGGCTGGTCGAGGGCCTCGGCGTGATCGTCCGATCGAGCCCCTGGTCGGTGTGCGCTCCCGGGAGCGTGCCGGTGCTGGCCGGGGCGCTCGCGGGCAGCGCCGGCTCCGCGCCCGGGGTGCCGCCTGCCGTACATGAACGGCGGTCCGCCGATCCGCTCACCTGGTGGCGAGCCTACGTGGAGCGGGTGGCGTGGCCTGTGCTCGACGCCTACTTCAGCCACGGGGTCGTGCTCGAATCCCATCTGCAGAACGTGCTCATCGGGGTCGACACCGACGGCCTTCCCGTTGAAGCCATATTTCGGGATATGGAGGGGACCAAGCTCGTCACCGGGCGCCACGACCTGTCCGGCCTTCCGGACCGCGTGGCCCAAGCGGTGAGCTACGACGGCCAGCGCGGCTGGAACAGGGTCGTCTACTGCCTCCTGGTCAACCATCTCGCCGAGATCGCCGCCACCGTCGCCACCGTCGCCCAAAGCGCCTGCCGGGCCGACAGGACCGACAGGACCGACAGGACCGACAGGACCGAAGGCCTCATCGGCCCGGACGAGCCCGACGTCGCCCACATCACTGATGCCGACATCACTGCTATCGCTGACATCTCCGACAGGGTCCGCACCGCCGGGCGAGAGTGCGATCCGTCCCTGGCCGGCGACGTACGCCGGTCCCGCCGCACGGACGGGCTCTTGCCCGAGCTGTGGGCGATCGCCCGGGAGGTCGTGGCAGGGTACGCGGGCAAGCGCGGATCGCCGCAGCCGCTGGCGGACCTGCTCGCCGGTGCACCGCTGCCCGCCAAGGCCAACCTCGGCGTACGGTGGGCCCGATCCGCTGACAGGGACGCCGGATACGTCCTGGTGGCCAACCCCCTTGCTGTGACTACCGACTCCACGCGTGCCGAAAGTCACTCGGCTGACGCACCCGCCGGTTACGGCCGGCCCCACGTACGGCCAGCGAGGTCCCGATGATCCCAGACCTTCCCGAGGAGCCAGGCGCGCTGGATGATCCCGCAGACCCCAAAGAGTCGGAGCGCTGGATGATCCCGCAAGTCCCCAGGACCCCGCAGGTCCTGCGTGCGCACAAGATCCCGCCAGTACTCAAGAGCCCGCAGGTGCCTGATGGTGTCCGCGAGCTGGCCGAGGTGCTGGGCGACGTGCCCGCGTACGTGTATGACCTCGGGGCGCTGGACGCGCACGCGGCGGCGATACGGCACGCCATGGCCGGGGTCGAGATCTACTACGCGGTCAAGGCCAACCCGGACGCCGAGATTCTGCGGACACTCGCACCGCATGTGGACGGCTTCGAGGTCTCCTCGGGCGGGGAGGTCGCCCATGTCCGCTCGATCCTGCCGGGCGCGCGACTGGCCTTCGGCGGCCCCGGAAAGACGGAGGCCGAGCTCGCGCTGGCGCCCTCGGCGTACCGCTGGCATGTCGAAAGCGCGTCCGAGCTGCGTCGGCTGGCGGGGCCTGCGGAGGTGCTCCTGCGGGTCAACCTGGACGTGCCGGTCAGGGGTGCGGCGTTGACCATGGGCGGCGGCGCGACGCCGTTCGGCATGGACCCGGACGGGATCGAGGAATGCATGAGCCTCCTCTCGGCCGGGGTCCGCCTGGGCGCGGTACGGCTGCGCGGTATCCATGCCCACCTCGCCAGCGGGCTCGGCGCCCCGGACCTGCTCACGCTGGCGGAAGCCGTACTGGCCTATGGACGGGAACTGGGCGTCGAGGAGATCAACCTGGGCGGCGGCATGGCGGTCTCGTACGCCGAGCCGGACGCCCGCTTCGGCTGGGCGGCCTACGGGCGCGGGCTCGCCTCCATGGCCAGGACGGGAGAGACGCTGCGGATAGAGCCCGGGCGCGCGATGACGGCGTACTGCGGCTGGTATCTCACGAAGGTCCTCGACGTGAAGCGCGTGCACGGAGACCTCTTCGCGATCCTCACCGGTGGCACCCACCACCTGCGGACCCCGGTGACGAAGGGCCACGACCAGCCCTTCGCCGTACTCTCCGCGAGCTCCCCGGCCGAAGAAACCGAGGAGACGGTCACCCTGGTGGGCCAACTCTGCACCCCGAAGGACGTCTTCGCCCGCCGGGTGCGAGCGTCGCTGCTGCCCGGGGACGTCGTGGCCTTCGCGATGGCCGGAGCGTACGCCTGGAACATCTCCCACCACGACTTCCTGATGCATCCTCCGCCGTCGTTCCACTATCTCGGGTTCTGACTTCCTCCCCTGACGCGAACATCTGTCCACCTGAGGGTGGACGGCCGTTCACCTCGTCCGCTGTGAGCGGTTGGCGAGACCCGCTCCTGCTGTTACGTTCCGTTGCGTTCCAGCGACAATGCGTACGATGAGGAAGCGTAGGGAGCCCCGAAAGGATGGCGGCGACATGGCACTCACCATGCCCAGGAAACACGCCCAGCAACACC
>JBIOWF010000045.1:0-5119 GCA_044868295.1 Microtetraspora sp.
CTACGACAACCGCGGCAAGTACGTCGTGGAGCGGGGGACGATCGAGGTGTACGGCGGGGACTCCTCCTCCGCCACCATGGAGAAGTCGTTCACCGTCACCCGGTGAGGAGGACGCAACCCCCGCGCCAGGAACGCAGCGGCCCCCGTCTCGGAGGGGGCCTGCGTTCGGCTCGGGCTACGCCAGCGGAGCGGAAGCCATAAGGCTAGCTGGATTGGGTTGGGTTCGAGGGCCTTCGGGTGGCCGTGGGCGGCCCTGCGTCAGTGGCGGCGGAGTGACGCATCGCCTCTCCCTGTTGCGGCGGTAGGTCGCGCCAGTCGCTTGGCGGTCCGTCCTGTTACATGTAACGTTGGCCTCGATGGACGTGGGAGAGAGGGTGAGCGCGTACAGAGCCCGGATGCGGGCCCGGGGCCTTCGGCCCGTCCAGATCTGGGTACCCGACGTGCGTTCCTCGGAGTTCGCCGCCGAAGCTCACCGCCAATCCGCACTCGTTGCGGCTGCTGACCGGGCCAGTGACGACATGGACTTCGTCGAGGCCCTCTCCATCGACTGGGACGAATGAGACGCGGAGTCGTCGTCACCGTGGCCGGCGGTGTCTATGCGGGGAAGCCGCGCCCGGCCCTGATCGTCCAGGACGACCGCTTCGATGCGACTGACTCGTTGACGGTCTGCCCATTCACGAGCCAGGAAGTCGATGCGCCCCTGCTGCGGCTGCCGGTGATCGCCGACGAACGGAACGGCCTCGGCCACGACAGCTTCCTGATGGTCGACAAGATCACCACCGTCCGACGAAGCAACGTGCACGCGGTGGTCGGAAGGCTTGAGCCAACGACATTGGTCGAGTTCGAGAGGCGGCTCCTCGTCTTCCTGGGCTTCGCCTGAGCACGATCTCGCGGGATGCTGAGTGCGCCCCACTCGGGTGGAAGGCGCACATCGTGGACCGCCTGAATCCGCAGGCGGGTGTGGACGTCTAGGGCCGAGGGGTCGAGCCGCCGCGGTGGTTTCGGCCAGCGGTGGGGGCGGGGCTACTGGTAGGAGTCGGTGATGTCGCGTAGCGCGGTCAGGGTCTCCCGGAGGTGGTCCATGCGGTCCGCGCCGAGGTGTGCGCGCCACTCGGTCTCGACGCGGTCTTCCTCGGCGCGCGCTATCGGTATTGCGGCCTCGGCGCGGGGAGTCATTCGCACCAGTCGCGCCCGGCCGTCGGTGGGGTCTGGCACCCGCTCGACGTAGCCGGCCCGCTCCAGCTTGTCGACCAGGGCCGTGGCCGTCTGCTTGGCGATCTGGGCGCGCTCGGCGAGCACGCTCACACGCGTGCCTTCGGTGTCGATGCCCATCATGAGCCGGCTCTGCGCGATGGTCACGTCGTCGAATCCCGCGTCGTGCACGGCGCGGAAGATCCGGTCCGCGGCGGCGCGGGCGGCGATGAACATCAGCAGGCTGGTCGGCAGTTCCCGTGTCATCGGATCCCTAGACATAGTCCCATCGCCGAACTACATTGGTTCGATCATAGGACTAGTCTACCGAGCGGAGCAGACATCATGGCCGCGACTCCACACCGGAGTGTCGTCGACTTCTGGTTCGACCCGGTGTGTCCGTACTCCTGGACGGCATCACGCTGGCTGTGCGAGGTCGACCAGCGCAGGCAGCTGCGCGTGCGTCACCACGTTATGAGCCTCTACCTGCTCAACGAGCAACGGACCGACGTCTCGGCCGCCTACCGAGGCCTCCTACACGACTCGCGCGGGCCGTCCCGGGTCGCGACCGCGGCGGTGATGAGGTTCGGCGAGCAGGTTCTCGGGCGCTTCTACACCTCCTTCGGAGAGCTCGTCTTCGACCACTGGCGGCGACCGTCCGCCGCGGAGTACCACGAGGCGATCCGCGCGGCGCTACGGCGGGCCGGCCTCCCGGGCGACCTCGAGGAAGCCATGGAGTCGGAGGAGTACGACGAGGCCATGCGGCTCAGTCACGAGGCGGGTATCGCGCTCGTGGGGAGCGAGGCGGGTACGCCGATCACCCAGATCGACGGGGCCGGGTACTTCGGCCCCGTCCTGAACGCGATCCCGCGCGGCGAGGACGCCGTCCGGGTCTTCGACGGCGCGAGACTGCTCGCCGGCTATCCGCAGTTCTTCGAGCTCAAGCGGACCCGGCTTCGCCCGCCGGTCTTCACGTAGCGGGAGGAGGGATGACCACGATGACCCCTGCTGAGGCCGACGCCCTGTGGTCGGCGATCGACGACCAGCGCACACGCACCGCCGACCTGCTCGAGCAGCTGGCGGCCGAGCAGTGGGACCACGCGTCGCTGTGCCAGGGCTGGACGGTTCGGCACGTCGCCGCGCACCTGACCCTGCAGCAGCAACGCGTTCGTGACGTCGCGGCCTTCGTCGCGCACTATCCCCGGCTGCTGCGCAGCCCGACCCTGAACGCGACGATCCACGACTCCGCCGTCCTGCAGGCGCACGCGCTGTCCGACCAACAGATCATCTCCCGGATCAGGGCCATGGTCGGCTCGCGGCGACACAACGCCTTCGTGACACCGCTGGAGACCCTGACCGACATCCTCGTTCACAGCCAGGACATCGCCGTTCCGCTCGGCCTGGACCTCGCGATGCGACCGGGTCCGAGCGCGGTCGCGGCGACCCGCCGGTGGGAGACCCGGCGTACCTGGCTCGCCAGAGTCAATGCTCGACTGCCCCTCGACGGCTACCGTTTCACCGCCACCGACACCGAGTGGACCCGCGGGCAGGGACCCGAGATCGCAGGGCCCGTCGGCGCGCTCCTGCTACTGATCACCGGCCGCAGCGCCGCACTCAGACAACTCACCGGCGAGGGCGCCGACGCGCTGCGCAACGCTGTATCCAGATCCGCGTAGAGAGACCGCACCGCGACGCGGCAGACGCAGCGGGGAGCCGGCTGGACCGTGGCCGACGATCCACGGATCGAACGCGAGACCAGACCGCCGGACCTGCTCGCCCCCTTCGACGTCCTCGACATCGAGCGTGCCCACCTCGTCTCCCATGACATGGGAGTCCTCGCCGCGATCCAGCTGATCTACGACCACCCCGAGCGGGTTCGAACCGCAGTGCAGCTCGCCGTACCGCCGGCCTTCATGAAGTTCAGGCCGAAGGTGCTCCCGGGCTTCCGGCCCCTGCCCCCGTTCGTCTGGCACCGCCCGGGCGCCTCGCTGCGCGGAACCTTCTCGAGGCCTACCTCGCGCGCCCGATGTCGGCGGCAACCGTCGAACGCACCTCGCCCCGATGCCCCGCCTGACATCGACGCCGCGGTCGGTCCGCTCCTCCGCGGCATGGTACTGCCCGAAGCCATGCGCTGGGCGCGTGGCGTCTACCGCCTCCGGCGGCTCAGGGTGCCGACCCTCGTCGTCTTCGGCCGCCAAGGACCGCCCGTAGGCCGAACAGCTCGGGCGCATCTGCCGCAATCCGGAGCGGTACGCCGATCGCGTCGAACTCACCTATGTCGACGTCGCAGCGCACTTCGTCACGGACGACGACCCCGCTGCGGTCGCCGACCTCGCGCTCGAATGGCTCGGACGAGCCGCATCACACACGGGCTTAGCTCACTGCTCAAACGCCCGCTCATCGGCTGTCCGTCCAACTTCAGGTGCCCACAGGCGGCATGACGCGCCCGCGCATAGAGCTCGTGCGGCGGAGTGCCGTGAGGGATCCCCTGCGGCACGCTCAGCGTGCCGATGCGGTGCTGGGATGCCGGAGTATCAGAACGAGGCGCTGCCCGTCACGGCGTGGTCGGCGTCCCCCATGAGGTCGGTGGGGTCAACGTTCGGGGACTCCTGGAACACGACCTCCCCGGCGCCGTCGTTGACGGGGGCGTAGGCCTCGTAGGCCGGGAAGCGGTTGACCGTCCCCTCGAAGGAGACGGTGCGGTGAGCAACATCCACGGCGACCGTCCCGAGGTAGTCGATGTCCGGCGACCCTGTGAAGCAGGGGTTGTTGGCCGCGCCGGCGATGTCGACCAGGATGACGTCTCCGACGCGGCGCTTGTTCGACCAGCCCATCCGGCTGGTGTCAGCGGTGGCCCGGCACTCCTCGTCGCCGTCTTCGCAGTCGTGCTCCACGGTCTCACCGCACCAGTGCACCTCGGCCAGATCGGTGCTCGGCAGCTCCATCCGGAACTCCGAATGCATCCGTGCCGACGCGCCGATGTCGGAACTGAACTCCCGTTGAGCAGCGCCTGCAGGTACCGCACCCACTCCGAGCTGGTGCCGGCACTGAGATCCCGGCTCGTCGGCCAACGTCGGACTCCTTGAAGTGCGTCGCATCGCGCGGTCTCGGCCGACGTCAGCCGCCGGCCCAATCGCTCCGCGGCGAGATGGCGGACAGCCACGAAGCCCACTGACTAGCCTGTCGCCGCGCGGTCACGCGCGGCAGGGACACCCGTCCGTCCCTCCGAGCCGAGCTGACACCCCAAGGGGCAACCCCCTCGGGGCGCCCGAGCCCGTCGGCGCGCGCTCAAGAGAACCGTCGTCTGCTGCGATGGTCAGGCTTCGGGCGGCGTCACTGCTCCACCGAGGGCGCCGAGTAGGCGCGGCGGCCCGGTGACCCACGGCCTGTCGTCTCGGCCGATCTCGGCGGCGGTGAGGGTTCCAAGAGGTTGTACTCGGCGATCGGGGCGGTGGGCAGAGGCGCGGTTCGTGGTTTCACCCGGGTCGGTGACGACGTCGTTGTCGCCGGTCAGGTCGTCAACGGGGAGCGGTGGCGCCGGCCCGAGATCCCGGAAGGCAGCTACGGCGGATGCGCCCACCTTCGCCGGCCAATACGTGCCCGCCAAGACGATCTGGGCGCGGCATCAACTCGTAGCCAACTTCGCGAGCGGCGTCCCGCTTGCAGCGGGCAAGACCTACACGTGGCGAGCCCGGATCGACGGAGACAACGAACACACCTGGGCAGTCACGTTCCATGTCGCTGGCCCACGGCCAGCGCCCGCGTTGGGCTGACTGACTCATCTGCCAGGCCGAACGAACGCAGTGAGCGCTTCCGGTCTGACTGTCGCACGTGCGTCCTTCTGGGCGGAGGGGACACCGCCTCGCTGCGTGGCTGGGCCGTGGCTCGACGGATGGACGCTGTCGGATCGGGGTGAGCGGCGGCCGTA
>JBIOWF010000046.1:0-11194 GCA_044868295.1 Microtetraspora sp.
CCCGGCACCGCCGGGCCTTCGGCACGCCCACAACCCGAATCAACACCCCCAACAAGATCAACAATCGGCAGGGGCGTCACCAATCAAGATCGTGAAAGATCTGGGTTGGCCAGGCCGTCCGGGACTCCCACACCGGAGACCAAAACCGCACAAATGAGAGCCACAACAACCGCGACCAGCCAGACGCGCCCACGCCAAACGGCCACGCCGCACTCCTCCACGACCGTGCCAAGGCTGCGGCACGTCGCCGAGCAGCCCCATAAGATCTAGATAAATATCGGCACGAATATGCCGCGAGAGGGCAAAACCGGAACAGGGCGAATACTGTCACTTCGCCATCACTGAGCGCCCTCCGTCTCTGCCAGGGCACCAGCGCAAGTCACATCAACGCTGCTCAACGGGTCGCGGAACAGCTCGAAACGCACCTCAAGAACGTTCCAGGCACTTAGGTGATTTACATCACACCGACCTTCAGATTGGTCTCCCGCCCTAGGCATCATGCATCGTGGAGGGGCGAAATAGATCACCTGGCCCTCACGCCACCGTCGTGTTATGGCCTCACCGGCTCAGTAGATGCCATAGCTCCAGTTACGCTGCGCGGTTGCATCGCTTTGGTTTCGAAGTCGCTGACGGTGAATGCGGTGCCTCCGCGTAGGAGGTAGCGCCAACCTCCGGGGGATCAGGAGTCACGGTGAAAGCGGCTGGGCCACGTGGACCTGTTCCCAGGCTCCGGCAAGAACGAAGAGGCCGCAGCCGACCGGGCCCGTGCCGCCAGCGCTCCTCGCTTCGACCGCGTATATGACGCCATTAGGATCACGCGGTATGGAGGCTCGAGCACATACACGTGGCGTGCTGTACATCGTCGTGTGCGCCGCACCGGTGGCTGCTGATATTCACGACCTAGTGGTGCTCGCTCAGGAAGCCGGTTGGCACGTGCATGTGGTCACGACGCCCATGGGAATGAGATTCGTCGATATCGAGAAGCTGGAACAGCTCACGGGTGATCTGGTTCGCAGCACGTACCGGACTCCCGACCAGCCCAAAGGGCTACCGCCTGCGGATGCGGTCATTGTGGCTCCGGCCACCTTCAACACGATCAACAAGTGGGCTGGCGGCATTGCGGATACGTTTGCTGTCGGGTTGCTCTGCGAGGTGATGGGCTTCGGTGTTCCAACGGAGGCCGCCACGCGCTACCAGGCAGCATCCAAGATCCGACGGGCGATGATGAGCTATGACGGCCTAGCCTCGCTGATCGACCCTCGCCACACGGAAGGCTCGCCGGAAAGCCTCGCATGGCTTCGCCACCAGATCCGGCAGGTCAACCGGCTATACCAGGCCACGCGGTACGACGAAGCGGGTCGACTGCTGCCAGGGCTGATCATCGCGACTGAACTGGGCAGTCATCATGCGCCCCCAGCGCAGCTAAGGACCTACCACACGCTCCGGTCGCTGACCTACCATTGCGCCACCACAACCCTGCGAAGGGTTGGAGAAGCCGAACTCGCGTGGATGGCCGCCGACCGTTCCCTGTCAGCGGCCAGGGACGCCGAACGATCGCTTCTGATCGCCGTCAGCGCATACCGGCTCGGCTATGTGTTTGTACGGCTCCGCGAAGCGGAAAAGGCGATGCACCTGGTCCAGTGCGCGGCGGACGCCCTTGGACGCTCCACCAAGCGGTCGGATTCACGGGCCTTGTCCATGATCGGGGCTCTCCGCTTGGTGGCTGTCACCGCTGCCGCCTCACGATGCGATTACGCGGCGGTGGCGGCCTTCCTGGCAGCGGCTCGGCGCATTGCCGAAACGATCGGGGAGGATCGCAACGACTTCTGGACGGCGTTCGGACCGGCCAACGTTACGATTCACGAGGTGTCTGCAGCCGTGGAGTACGGTGACACCCGGCAGGCCATCAGCAAAGGTGAGAGCCTCAACATCGCTGATCTCGCTCCGGGCCTCGTTGGGCGCCGCACGCAAGTCCACCTCGACCTCGCACGCGCCTACGCGTTGCAGCGTAGGGATGCCGCTTCGGTCAACATGCTGTTGCAAGCAGAGCGGCTCTCTCCCGAACTTGTACGGTACGGCTCGCGGTCCCGCGACCTGCTGACGCAGCTCCTCAAGCGCGAACACAGGGCAAGCACTCCCCAGCTTCGGGATCTCGCTCGCCGGGCTGGCATCAGCTGACCCGCACTTTGGTGCGGGTTATTTGCCTTCTCAGGAGTACGGCTTCCGCCTCCGCACGTTCTCTACGGTTCCCTTTGCTGACATCAGCAGTTCTGCTGATGGGAGGGGAGTCCAGGCGATGCCAGCTCTACATACGAACGGTGTGAATTGGTGGACATGGTCGGGCGAGGTGTCGATCTACGACGAGTCTGTCATACACCGCGTAACGCGTGACCGCCTGCTCGTGGGCGCTGCGGAACGGCTTCGCGGGGAGCTGTCGCGGCACGGGGTCGACTCGGATGTGCATCGCGGACGTGACGTCGCCCTTGTGTCCGTCTGGCTCGACCTGGTGGTCTGGGTCGAATACGGGCCGGATGGGATCCGCTATCGCTGGTGGACCGGCCGACTCTCCACGCGTACCGGCCGATACCTGTACACGGGATCTCCTGGGCACGCTGTCGAGTCAGCGGCGGCACGCGTAGCGGCCCGATACCGGGAACTGCGCACAAGCCACCCGCTCTCGCCGGTGATCGCCGAACTGCTATCTCATCCGACGGGGGAGGCTGCGGAGGTGGTCCGGTGACGACGTTATCCACGCTGGTGGCCCAGCATGGGAAGCGATGGATCATCAGTGAGGCGGCCGGAGAGGGCTACTACGCTGTCCGGCGACTGAACCTCGGCTTCGACCAACTCGCGCTCGGGCTGTCCGCCGTGCGCTGCGGAAAAGACCTGCCCGAGCTGGCCAAACACCTGGACGAGGAGAAGCAGCGAGAACTGCGCCCGGCGCGTCCGCGCTTACATCGGGTGTCCTGACAGCCCGCCCGCTCCAGACGCGCGGCGGACGACTTGTCGTCCAGCGCACACGCAGGCAGCTGGGGGACCGAAAGGTCACGGTGAAGGAGGCTGGGCTACCTGGACTTGTTCCCAGGCTCCGGCGAGGACGAGGAGGCCGCGGCCGGTGGGGCCGGTGCCGCTGGCGACGCTGCGCGGGAGCCGTACGCCGAGAAGATCGCCCTGGCCGGGGGAGCTGGGCCGCAGGAGCAGGCCGTTGCGGGACTTCTTCATCGCCACGACCGGGCCCCGGTACATCGAGTCGAGGTCGTCGGCGCTGCCCGCCCCGATGACGAGGGAACCGGTGTCGCGCAGCTCGCCGACATACTCGGTGATCCATTCGGCCAGCTCGGTGTCGCTGCCGAGCAACTCCAGGTCGTCGATCATCAGCGCGTGGCGCCCGCCTCCGACCACCTGCTTGATCTCCTCGACGGTCGACTCGGCGGTGAAGGAGCCGCGCACTCCGGGGCGACCGGCGAAGTCGCGCAGCGGGCTCCGCCGGGGGGTGATCAGCACGGCCTCGTACGCGTGATCGAGCAGCCAGGTCAGCATCGTGCACAGGGCGGTGCTGCGCCCGGTCTTGGGCGGACCGGCGACCACGATGCCGGGACCGTGCTCCTCGGCCCTGAAGTAGCGCAGGCCGAGCGTGTCGCCGCCCACCCCGAACACGACGGCGTCCGCGGGCGGCGCCTCGTCGGCCGGCGACACGGCCTCGCCCAGATCGATGACCGACGGGAGCGCGTCCACCCGGAACGGCCGCGACGACCGCGGGATCTCGCCCGAGCGGGCCTTGGCCGTACGGGAGATCTCGTGCAGGGCGGCCACCTGCGCGGTGCCCGCGGGATCCGGAGCGAGCAGCGCGACCTGGACCTCGCGGAGCCCGGTCGCGGCGCGGAAACCACGCCCCGCAGGGAAGTGCTCGGGTATGTCCTTCGCCTTGATGCCGACGTAGGAGTAGTCGATCGGGTCTGTCAGCTTGAGGACGATCCGGTCGTCGAACTGCGTGGAGATCCGGCCGATCAGGGTCGATCGGTCGCCGGTCATCACCACCTTGACGCCCGCTCCGGCCCCCTCCTGCAGGACCTGCAGCCACTTGTCGACCAGCGTGCCGTTGTCGTACGACTCGAACGCCGCCATGAAGCCCTCCCACCGGTCGAACAGGACCAGCAGGTACGGCAAAGCCTGGCCCGGGGAGGCGGCCCGCTGCTCGGCGACGTCGGCGAATCCCTGGGCCGCCAGCGACTGCTGCCGCCGGGAGATCTCGTCGAGCAGCCGGTCGGTGAGGCGGCTCAGCCGGTCCGGGGAGTCGCGGCCGATCACGGCGCCGGTGTGCGGGAGCCCGACGAGGGGGAGCAGGGCGTTGTTGCCGCAGTCGACGGCGTAGAGGTGCAGGTCGCGGGGATCGGCGTGCAGGCCGGCCGCACCCGCGATGGCCCGCAGGACGGTCGACCGGCCGGTACGGCTCGCGCCGCTGATCAGCAGATGGCCACCCGCGGCCAGGTCGTAGCATTCCGCGGCCCGCTCCTGCTGCGAGGGGATGTCGGCGAGGCCGAACGGCAGCCGCGTCCAGTCCTTGACCGGGAGCGAACTGAGCGTGAGCGTCTCCGGCAGGGGAGGCAGCCAGGGGCTGTGCTGCTGCTCGATCCCCATCGCGGCGGCGGCCCGGCCGATCGTGTCCACCAGTACGGCGAGGTCGGTGACCATCGCTCCGTCGTCACCGTCGTCGGCGGCCCTGACCGGGAACGGCAGGCCCAGCTTGGGCCAGCCGATCGGCGTCACGACGATCGGCTCCACTTTCGCCGGTCCGGTTCCCGGCCGCCTGCCCCCGATCCGCGCCGACTGCACGGCGTGCAGGGACGAGGCCCCCGACCGGACGTAACAGCGGCCGGGCGTGGACTTGGAAATCGACGCCGCGTTCGGGGAGTTGATGACGTCGCTCGACTCGGCGCCGCTCGTCACCCGCAGCGAGATGCGCAGGTTGGTGTTGGCCGCGATGTCGGGCGTGACCACGCCACCGGGACGCTGGGTCGCCAGGATCAGATGGACGCCGAGCGAGCGGCCTCTTCGGGCGATGTCGACCAGACCGACCACGAAGTCGGGCAGCTCCTGGACCATCGCCGCGAATTCGTCGATGATCAGGACGAGCCGGGGCATCGGCTCCAGCACGGCACCCTGGTCGGCCCTGGGCGGGTGGTCGCCTTCGTGGTGGGCGCTTCCGTGGGCGCCGAGGGTGGGCGGCTGGGCGCCTCCGGATGGGGCGTCCGGGACGGAGGGGCGGGCGTACGGGTGGCGAGACCGCGGCGTGGGGGAGTGCGGCTCATGAGCGCGCGACATCTGGGCGCTTGAGGCCTGAGAGCGTGGGGCCTGGGCGCTTGAGGCCTGAGAGCGTGGGGCCTGGCCGTTTGAGGCCTGGGAACGTGGCGCCTGGGCGCTTGAGGCTTGGGCGAGGTCGCGGAGATCGTTGTAGTCCTCGATGTCCTTGGCGTCCGCCGCGAGCAGCAGGTGCTCGCGCCGCTTGAGCTCGGCGGCCAGCGACTCCAGGGCGCGTTCGGTCAGGTGGCCGTCCAGGTCGCTGACCATGCCGACCGTGTGCGGCAGCTTCGCGCAGTCCTTGAAGGCGCTGCCGCCCTTGTAGTCGATCAGCACGAACGTCATCTCGTCCGGGCGGTTGGCCACCGCCAGCGACGCGATCAGCGACTGCAGCAGCTCGGACTTTCCGGCGCCGGTGGTGCCCGCCACCAGGCCGTGCGGGCCGTCCAGGCGAAGGTCGACGGAGAACGGCCCGTCCGCGCCCAGCCCGATCGGCACCTTCGTCGTCCGCCCGCGCGCCCAGAAGGCCTGGATCTGCTCCGGCCGGGGGTCGGGCATGCCGAGCAGCTCCAGGAGCCGGGCCGAGCTCGGGATGGCCGAGTCGGAGTCCTCCCGGCTCACATCCCGCACGGCGGCGATCGCCCGCGCCGTCCGGTCACACCAGGCCGGCGTGACCTGGTCCCCGACCACGTCCTGCTCCAGGTCGAGGCCGCCGCCGCGGAGCCGTACGAGCCAGGGGCGCTCGAAGTCGCAGACGGCCACCGCGGCGCACTCCTCGGGCAGCAGCCGCTGGTCGTCGTCGACGCAGATGGCGTAGACGCCCGCGGTCGGGCCGAGCTGCAGCACCTGCGGCATGCCGGGCAGGCCGCGCAGCACCCGCGCGCCGTCCAGGACCACCAGGATGTTGTACGGCAGGGTGCTCGCGTACCCCTGCGGGGCGTCGCTGAAGCCGATGTCCGACTTGCTGGCCCGGCGTTCGTTGATCTTGTTGACGATCTCGGCGACCCGGCGGGCGGCTGACTCCTGGTCGCCGCCGACGAGCGCGACGCAGTCCTCGCCGTCGTGCGGCGCGCAGTGCGGCAGCCACCGCACCCAGCTCCAGCTGTCGGCCGCCTCCTGGTCGGCGGAGAGCACCACGATGGCCAGGTCGCGCGGGCTGTGCAGCGACGCGGCCTGGGCCACCAGCCAGCGGGCCAGTGCCCTGGAGGCGGGCCGCGCACCGGTGACACCCACGACGCCGAGCTGCGGGAGCGCGAGCGTGACCGGCACCGCGTGCGACATCGGCACTTCTGGGACGTCCTTGCGGTCCCCCAGGCCGCGCTCGACGACGAGCTCGATGTTGGCCGGCTGGTCGGCGAGCCCGACCCGTAGGTGAAGAGTGTCGATGTCGTGGATGCGCCGCTCCCACAGCCTGCGGCGCGGGCCCGTCGCGGTGAGCAGCACCTCGGCCGGATCGGGGAACTCCGCCCGGCGCTCCGCCTGGTCGAGCCGCTTGAGCTGGTCCAGCTCCTCGGCGAAGGCGGCCTTCTTCTGGCGGTACTCCTTGAGCGCCTGCTTGTGCCGCTTCTTGCCGTACCGCCGGTCGCTCCACCACTGCCCCAGCATCGACAGCGGCGTCAGCAGGGCCATGAGCAGGAACAACGCGTTATGGAAGACGATGGCCATGACCACGCCGCCGACCCCGAAGATCATTGTGGACAGCAGTTGCAGCCGGTGGTGATCGGGCCGCGTCGGCTCCACGGGGACCTCGATCCGCCGGGTCCGCGCCGGGCCGACCAGCCGCGGCGGCCGGTTGTAGGCCAGCCCGCCGTCGCCCATCGGCGTCAGGTGGGCGTCGGGGCGCTCAGGGATGCGCAGGGTGAAGACGGAGGCGCCCCCCTTCAGCACCCCTCCGTCCGGCCACGGGCGCGCCTCGGTGAGAGGCTCCCCGTCCAGGGTCAGTACGGCTCCCGCGACGGGCTCGACGACGGTTTCGCCCGCCGACACCTGGACGTTCGCCGCCGTGTGGGGGAGCAGCGGATCCTCCACCGCGATCATGCCGGACCGGCCGAGGCTCGCCGTACCGAATCCGAGCCGGTGCACCGAACCGGCGGACGGCCCGCTGGAGACCCTGACCTCGACGATCCCGGCGGGTTCGCTGCGCCAGGTAGCCGGGGCGGCTGAGGAGTCGAGCGTGACGACGTCCCCGTCGCGCAGCGCCTCGCCCGCCGGGGCGCCCGGATCGAGCCGCTGTCCGTTCGCCCAGAGGTCCAAACGGGCGGGCACGCGCGCGTCTCCCCACAGCGGATGCTGCACCACCTCCGCCAGGCGTTGCCCCCGAACGGTCAGCGTCTGCGCGAGCGCTTCGGCCAGCCCGCCCACGGTGGTCCGGTCGTCGCCGCTGGCGACCACGTCCCTTGGCCCGTCTCCGGTGAGCGCCGTGAGAGCGATGCGCAATGTATCTCCTGGCGTTTCGTGGTTCTTCTGATGTTTCCTGCGACGGCGACCGAGCGACTGAGAGGCCGGCGATGACGGCGACCCCCGGCGAACTCCTGACCATCGTCATCGTCTCTTGGCGCCATCGCTGCATGTCCCCAGTCGCTTCGTGTGTCCCAGAGTCGATCAGCGTCCGAGCTCCGCGTGCCAGAGCTTGGCCTCGGCGGGGGAGCACTTGTCGGGCGTGCGGGCGATCATGGCGACCAGATCGTCGTCGAGGCTGTTCAGCGCGCTGTTGTAGGCGTTGCACTGGCCGGTGAGACGGGTGTCCCACTCTTTGGCGGTGGCGCTTGCCCACACCTTTCCGCCGGCCATGTTGCTTGTGGGGTTGTCCATCTTCTTGTTGAGTTCGTTCTGAATCCGCTGAACTTGGGTTAGAAGCTGGGTTAGATAGGTGTGCAGGGGGTTTGTCACTTCCGCCACATGGGTAAGCATAGCCACTTCACTTCGCGACCGACATACAGTTGCGAAGTTTGTCTGCTTTGTCATGTTAGGCATTGAGTTAATGGTGATTATGCTCAAAATTCGTGAGACCCCATGGACCTGGGAAAACTCTTGCTAGAGCAGTTACTTCGCAGCCCGGTGTGACCAACGATGATTTATCTCGCTATTGTCGTATTTCGTCACCAGCGTCCTCAACTTTGGAGTCCCGCTGATGAGGGTCACCGAACAGCCGCCCTTTCGCAGTCCAGAGGCGCAGCGGCTGGCTGATCAATCGCCGTCCAAGCCGGGCGCCCAGCCGCGCAAGCTGCCCGTCTCGCCCAGGGAACGCAAACCGGCGCTCGCCGCGCTCGCCGTACTGCTGATCATCGGTGGTGCGATGCTGACCGTCACGCTGGTCCTGCGCAGCGGAGACCGGGTGTCGGCGATCCAGATCAGCCAGCGTGTGGGCGCGGGCCAGCCGATCCCCCTCTCTGCGCTCAAAGAAGTGCAGATCGCGGAGGACGGGCCGGCCTTCGTGTACTGGTCGGCCGCGCAGAACATGACCTCCTACTACGCCGCCGTCGACCTCGTGCCCGGCACCCTCCTGAACCAGAACATGATCGCGGACTCCTCCGCCGAACTGGTTCCAGGGAAGGCCGTCGTCGGCCTCTCGCTCAAGTCGGGACAGGTGCCACCGAACCTGCAGGCCGGGCAGCGGGTCCAAGTGATCTACGTACCTGGAGAGGACGGCGAGGGCCAGCCCAAGGTCCTCTCGCAGAGCGCCCTGGTCGACTCCGTGGGCGGCTCGCAGCGCACGGCCGGGAACGGCAATCTCTCGGTGGCCGTCGTCGTCGACGACGGGACGTCCCCGCTGATCGCGGCATACGCCTCCGCCGGCCGGATCGCTCTCGCGTACCTGCCGGGCGCCGGGCCTTCGGCTTCGGAAAAACCGGCCGAGACCCCGTCCCCGGAAGCCACGGCCAGTCCCTCCGCCCAGCCGACCGCCACGGCCAGGAAGAAGGAGACCCCGCCGCCGACGCAGCCTTCCTCGTTCGATGAGCCGCCCACGAAGCCCACCACCCGGCCGGCCACGCCCAAGCCCACTCCCAAACCGACCGACAGCGACGGCACACTCCTGCCTGGCGAGGGATGACATGGCGCTGATCGCGCTCGCCGCCGACAAGGGGGCGCCGGGCGTAACCACCGCGGCCACGGCTCTCGGGGCCGTGTGGCCGGGCGCCGTGCTCGTCGCCGAGTGCGACACCGCCGGCGGCGACCTCGCCTACCGGCTGCCCGCGGAGGGCGGCGGCGGGCTGAACCCCGCCCGTGGCCTGCTCAGCCTGGGGGCCACCGCCCGCCGCGGCCTGCAACCTCAGCAGATCCAGGAGCACACCCAGCACCTGGTCGGCGGCTTGGAGGTGCTCGTGGGCATCAACGGCGCGGAACAGGCGGCCGGCCTCACCTGGCTCTGGGAACCACTCGGTCAGGCGCTCAACGCCATGCCGATGGACGTGCTCGCCGACTGTGGCCGCATCGGCTCGAACCCGGAGATCACCGACCTGCTCGTGCAGGCCGGCATGGTGGTCCTGCTCGCGCGCCCGACCCTGGAGCAGGTCGCCCACCTCCGGGAACGCGTCGTGACGTTGGGCCGGGCGCTGGCCGAGCGCAGCCGCAGGCCGCCGGAGATCGGCGTCGTCATGGTCGCCGAGCAGCGTGAGTACGGCAGGGCGCTCTCCGAGGTCCGGCGGGTGATGCAGTCGGCCGGGCTGCCCGACGTCGTCCTCGGCGGGCTGGCGTACGACACCAAGGGCGCGGACCTGCTGCGCGGAGAATGGGGCGGCCGCCTGGACCGCACGCTCCTCATCCGCTCCGCACGCCAGGTGGCGGCCACTCTCGCCGCACGGGTGTCCCGCCCACCCACGGTCACGACTCCGGAGACCGCGAGATGACCAAGCCCGTTCACGGTCACGGCTTCGAGGACCGAGAGATGATCCGGGTCGCTCATGGCCACGGTCCGGGAGATGGCGAGATGACCCCGCCCAGTTATGGCGACGGCCTCGGAGACCGCGAGATGACCTGGGCTGAGCGCTCTGGACACGAGATCTTCGGCATGCGCCTCCCGGGAAGGGCTGGGGGCAGGGTCGGGAGAAGGGCGGTGGCGGGCCGGTGAGCATCGATCATTCGCTGGTGAAGCGGTTCCGGCAGGAGGTCGGCGACCGGCTGGCTCACCAGCGGCGGCTGGACCAGGCCGGCGGTGTGCCCGCGATGACCGGGGAGGACGAGCGGCAGTTCGCCCGCGCGCTGATCGCCCAAGTGCTGGAGGAGCACGCGCGCAGCGAGATCGGCATCGGCCGCACGCCGCCGACCGCCGATGAGGAGGAGGCGCTCGCCGGAGGCATTCACGCGGCGCTGTTCGGCGTGGGCCGGCTCCAGCCGCTGCTGGACGACACCGAGATCGAGAACATCGACGTGAACGGTGCCGACCGGGTATTCGTCAGCTACGCGGACGGCCGGGAGTTGATGGCCGACCCGGTCGCCGACAGCGATGAGGAGCTGGTCGAGCTCATCCAGATTCTCGCGGCCTATTCGGGGTTGTCGTCGCGCCCGTTCGACACCGCCAACCCGCAGCTCGACCTGCGCCTGCCGGACGGCTCGCGGTTGTCCGCCGTCATGGACGTGACGGTACGGCCGGCGCTGTCGATCCGCCGCGCCCGGCTCGGCAAGGTCTTTCTCAGCGACCTGGTCGGCAACGGGACCGTCAGCCGCCAGATCGGCAAGTTCCTGTCCGCGGCTGTGGGGGCGCGGAAGAACATCATGATCGCGGGGTCCACGAACGCGGGGAAGACGACGTTGTTGCGGGCGTTGGCCAACGAGATCCCGGTGCATGAGCGGCTGATCACGGTGGAGCGGGCGTTGGAGCTGGGTCTTGACCAGTTTCCGGAGTTGCATCCCAATGTGGTGGCGTTCGAGCACCGGTTGCCGAACTCCGAGGGCCAGG
>JBIOWF010000047.1:0-3382 GCA_044868295.1 Microtetraspora sp.
AGTAGGGGCGTATGGCCGACACCGTGCCGAGGATCAGGGACAGCACGGTGGAGTAGGCGGCGGCGGCCAGCATGAGCTTGACCGTGAAGGGGAACCGCTCGAGGACGATCGGCATCGCGGGCTGGCCAAGGAAGCGGAGGGAGTCGCCGAAGTCGCCGCGGATCGCGCCACCGAGCGGGCGCATCTTGGCCCGGGTGGCCCCCGCTCCGGAGATCTCCACCGCAAAGGTCTGCCCGGTCTGACCCGGTGCGGTGAAGAGGTCTCCGACGAAGAAGCGGTACAGCTGGACCGGCCACGGCTTGTCGAGACCGTATCGCTGCCGCATCGTCGCCATGACGTCTTCCGATGCTCCCGGTGGCATCAGCATGGCGGCCGGGTCGCCGGTCAGGTTGATGATGAGGAACACCATCAGCATGACACCGACGACGACGAAGATCGACTGGACGAGGCGGGAGAGGACGTAGCGGGTCACGATCCCTGGCTCGGTGCCTGACGGATCGGCAGGGGCGGCCGGCCGGCCGGGAGTCGCCTCCCGGCCACCGGCCGAGCGGCGGGGCGGGCGCCCCGCGACGTCAAGCGCTTCGGGGCTTCATCTCCTTGGCCCAAATCATCTCGTCGGGCCGCGGCTTCCAGTTCACCCGGTTGCTCACGCCGTACATGTCCACGACCTGCATCCCGGGGATCGAGAAGGAGTTCTCCCACATCATCTTCTGGACCTGGGAGTAGATGGCCTTGCGCCTCGGCTCGTCGAGGGTCCCGCGCGCCTCGTCGATCAGCTTGTCGAGGGCGGGGTCGTTCGGATAGTCCGGTGTCGGTGTCGACTTCGTATGCCACAGGGGACCGAGGTCGATGTCGGCATCGAACATCCAGTTCCCCCAGCTGTTGAAGATGATCCCGTCGAGCTTCCCGGCGTTGGCCTGGGAATAGTAGTTCGCGGCTTCGTACAGGCGCGGGATCACCCGGAGGAACTGGGGCCCGACCTTGTTGAGCTCCCCGACGATCCCTTCGCCCATGTCCTTGTCCTTGGTGTACCGGCCCTGGATGAAGTGGAAGTTGATCGTGACGGGCAGCGGTAGCCCGGACTCCTTCAAGAGCGCCCTGGCCTTGTCCAGATCGTGGGGGTAGAAGGGAATCGCCGGGTCGTAGCCGAAGTGGTACTTGCCGATGACGGTCGAGATCCGCTCGCCGAGCCCGCTGTACACGGTGCGAAGCAGCTCACCGATGTTCGCGCCGTAGTTGACCGCCTGGCGCACCTTCACGTTGTTGGTGGGCGGGACGCTGGCATTCATGCGCCACCACCCGAAGCGGTTGCTGGTGACGTGCTCGACCCGGGCCCGGCCCGACCGGTTGACCACGTCTCCTTGCTCGGCGGGGACGGCGACGGTGACGTCGGCCTGCCCCGACATGAGCGCGGACACCCGCGTGGAGGCCTCCGGCACCGTGCGGATGACGACCTTCTCGAAGGCCGGGGCGCCGCCCCAGTACTGCGGGTTGGCCTCCATCGTGAGGTCGCCGTCCTTGACCCAGCTGACGAAGCGGTAGGGGCCGGTCCCGTTCGCATTGTTCTGCAGGAAGGCCGTCGGGTGCTCGCTGTAGAACTTCGGCGACACCATGCGCATCCCGAAACCGTTGAAACGGTTGAGAACGACGGGGTCGGGGACCTTGGTGATGACGTTGACCGTGTGCCGGTCCACCGGCTCGGCCTTGTTTATCGTGTCGTAGGCGTGCCAGGCCACCGTGGGCGGCAGGAAGTCCTTGTCCACACGCCCGAGGAGGCGGTCGATGCTGAACTTCACGGCCTCCGCGTCGAAGGGCTCGCCGTTGTGGAACTTCACGTTCTCGCGCAGCTTGAACTGGAAGGTCGTGTCGGTGACACGCTTCCACGAAACGGCCAGCATCGGCTTCCAGCCCTTGTACGGATCGATCGGGTTGCTCATGTCGACGAGGTTCTCGAACATGTTGCCGAGCGGACTTTCGTCGTAGGTGTTGATGTGGTTCTGCGCGTCCATGGTGGCGCGTGGGACCCCGTACAGGATGACCAGCGGCTGCTTCGACTGCGCCCCGACGCGGCGGATTGGGAACGACCCCACCGCCACCCCGGCGGCGGCGCCGGTGGCCACCCTGATGAAGCCTCGGCGGCCGATGTTGATCGTCAGGAGCTTGGCGAGGTAGGCAGTCTCGGTGTTGATCATGGTGACCTCCGGTCGGCTAGGGAGTTGAGCCGAGCAGGTCGATCGGAGTGCGCGTGGCGGCTGTAGCGGAGCGGCAACGGCTCCGCCCAGGAGCTCCGTCCCCGGAGTGGCGGAAGGGGGCTGCACGGTGCGGGCAGTCTAGGGTTGGCCGTCGAAGCTTGTCAATACGGCCAGCGAGTCCGCTCGCCGGCCGGCGCGGCCGCGGGTCGGATCACCGGCCGAGAGTCAGGGCGAAGGTCAGGTCGGACCGCGCGCGGTAGTCCGCCTCCTGGGTGAGCGCCCATCCCCCTTTCCCGCTGTACGCGGTCAGCAGATCCTGCTGAGTCTCGTGGTCGGTGATGATCACCCATCGGGTGTCCGGCGGGTAGAGCGGGAACCGGTCAAGGCTGTGCCAGGTCCCGGGGGCGAGAGCGTACCCCTTCGTGCCGTCGAGCAGGAAGGCTCGGACCTCGGTCGGATCCGGGATGGCCGAGCGATCGGACGAGGGTGGGGCCACGGCGACCACCGCCGGAGCCCCGCCGAGCGGGAGGAACGTCTGGGTCAGCTCGAAGTGCCGCTCGAGCTTCGAGAAGCGCAACCCCTGGTACTGCGTCCGGAGCACCATCACGAGGGGCCGACCCGAGCGGAAGTCGACCGCCCAGCCCTCGGTGCCGCTCTCGGTCCGAAAGTCGGGCGGGCGCTCCTTCGTGGAGATGATCTGGCCGAAGGGCGCGAACGTCTCGTCGGTCAGGGCCTCGATCGGCAGCTCGTGGACGGTCCGCATGGCCCGATCCTCCGCGCGCCGGCGAGAGCGCGGCTCTCCGCGCAGGACCGCGGCGGCCCGGCCTGCGTCACCTGCCGCCACTCCGGGAGGCTCGAGCAACGCCGATGCGCTGGGGCCAGGGTAGGCTGGACCCGGGTTCCGGCGCAACCCGCTCGCCGGCGGCTCCCCGTTCGCCAGACGGATGGGGGCACGACTCCTACCGGTGCTCGGCACGCCGCCGGCAGACGCAGACGGCCCCCGAAAGAGCGATTGGGAGCGGGAGGCAATGACGTGCCGCGGCCTGGCGTTCAGCGCGCGGTTCGCTGCCTCGGGACCATCACAGCTTGTAGAGCCGTGCGCAATTGTTCCAGAGGATCTTCCGCTTGCTCTCCGCGGACAGGTGCGGGAGCTCGAGGAAGCCGTCGATGGCGTGCGGGAAGCGCGAGTC